>NZ_SUEG01000191.1:1735-8458 GCF_005063415.1 Mesorhizobium sp. | reverse complement strand
CGGCTCGACCAACCTGGTCGACATCAACGTGCTCTATGTCGGCTCCGACTATTCCATCCAGCATTTTCTTGCCGAGCGCCTGACCGAAGGCGCCGTGCTCGAGGAAGGCCTGTTCAAATTCACCGATACCAGCTTCGGTATGGAGCGGATGATCGCCGTCTTGACCGAAGCGCCGCCGCAGAGCGAGAAGCAGGATCTGAGCTTCCTGGCGCAAGAGGGCGTTGTCTCGGTAACGCGCGGACTGGGACAGCCAAGCTTCTCCGATATGCTGGCCGATATCGGCATGGCGCCGGCGACGCGATCGGCCATGCGGCTCACCGACGACAAGGGGTCGAAGGGCGCCGTGATGATCTTCCCGATGGAGACGGTGCCGCGCGCCTGAAGCGGGATCAAGTGCCCGGCCGGGCCTCTTGCCTAATCGGCTGATAATGAACATTCTTCGACCGCCGCTGTCGGCGGCCGAACGGAACGGATGAGGCGTTCGTGAACAGGATCGTATTTTCGTGGCGCGCAACAACCGCCGGCCTTGTCGCCGGGCTATTGCTGGCCGCCAATGCTTCGGCGGACGAGGCTTGTGGCCTCTGCGCCAAGGAGGTCGTCATCAACTCCGAGCTGGCGAGCTGCTTTCTCGACCAGTACGACCAGATCGCAAAAACCGGCAACACCGCCGTCGTCGTCGATCTCAGCAGCTGTACCTCACGCGGCGTGGTCGAACCATTGCCGTCGCCGGGCAAGGCGCAGGTGGAGCCTGACGTGCAGTTCATCGTTTCGCGCACGCAGCTGGATTGCCTGAAGAAGAAGCTGGAGACGCCGGGCATCGTGCTCGACCCGTCCGCCACCATAGAACTGGACAGCTGCGGATGACGAGAGCGGGGGGCAACGCAACGCAGCAGGCAGCGGCGCCGGTACCGCAAAAGAAGCCGGTGTCACTGCCGGAAACCGTCGAAGGCCTGCCGTGGGTAAGCAATCACGAGGTCAAGAAGGAGGCCAACCCGTTCACCGATCGCGACTGGCGCATGCTCGTCTATGCCTGGTCCGGATTGCTGGTACGCCTGGCGATCATCTTCACCTTGATCTTTTCGGTCTACCAGTTCCTGGCAAACCAAGAGCAGAAGCGCGTCGAACAGACGATGTCGCTGGTCGAGCTCTGGGAAAGCAAGGATTACCAGCAGGCGCAACGGGCCCTCAAGCAACGCCTGGCGACGCTCAACGCCAAATACGGCAATCTGCTCAGCGCCAATCCGACGCCGACCGAGGAACAGGTGTTCAGACAGCGCATCGGCATCGAAGCGATGAGCGCTACCGGCGGCGACATGCCAATGGCCGAGTTCAGTGATAATTTCGACCGCATCGTCTATTTCCTTAACCGCCTTTCCTTCTGCGTCGAAGGCAGGCTGTGCTCGCGCGAGGTCGCCGACTCCTATTTCCGCGACTATGCCGCTTCGTTCTGGAGCTATTTTGCCGGCTATATCGACAAGGAGCGCAAGGCCGGCTCGCCGACTTTTGCCCTGCCGATCGAGAACTATGTGCGCCAGGCGCCAGCCTCGGCCCAGTCCAGATAATCCCCGAAAATGCGAAAGCCGGCGACGGAAATGCTCCGCCGCCGGCTGGTTTTCCGCGACGATCGCGGCCGAAATTCTGCACGCCTATTTGTATAGGCTGTTGATCCACTGGACGTTGATGGCGTTCAGGCGCACGGCGGTATTGGCATCCGGACTCTCGGCGACGTTCACGCCGGTGATGACGCGCTGCTTGGAGCCATTGTCATAGGCATAGACCGAGCTGCCGCTCGATCCTGGATACGTGTCGCAGTCGTACTGGAAATACTCGGTGGCGATGTTTTCGGCGCGCACTTCGCAGGTCGCCTTCCACATCGTGCCCATCGGCTTGTCGCCGGGATAGCCGATGATGTTGGCGGTGAAATCGCCGAGATCCACGTAATTGGCATAGCCCAGCCAGCCGAGATTGGTGCCGACATCCTGTTTCAGGGTGACGATGCCGAGATCCCACGGCACGACCGAGCCGTAAAAGCCCTGGTAATTGTCGATGAAGCCCTGGACGATATAGGCGCTTTCATAGGTGAAGGCGCCGAACGGTGCGTCGTCGGCGGTCTTCCCGTTGAGGGCCGGGACGAACAGGATGTCGTCCAGCCAGGCCTTGTCCTCGTGGCTGTAGAGGCAGTGCGCCGCGGTGAGCACCGTGCGCGGGCCGATCAGTGTCGCCGAGCAGCTGCCGTAGCTGCCGCTCTTCGATTTGCCTTCGAGATAGCCTATCGCGGTGAACGGGTAGGTTTTGGTATTCTTGATCTGCTCGCGGTCGTCCGTCCCGAACACCTGGCGGCCGGCCTCTTCGCCTCCGCTCAGTCCGGAACTATCGGACTTCTGCCCGTCGGCGGGCGCGTTCATTTCCTTGATGACAAGGTCCTTCAGCGTCTCGTTCGGGTCGATCTTGATGTCCTTGCCATCGGCGGAGCGGCCGACGATGCCATAGGATTTGACGGCCGTTGCTTCGTCGGCGAGCGGCGCGGTGCGGTTGGCCGCGTCGTCGGTCAATTTCGGCGGGGCGATCGATTTCGCCCGGCCGGGCTTGTAATCGCCCGATGTTACGTCCCGCATGCTTTCGCCGTTGCCGGCATTGGCGGAACCTGGATCGGCAGCCAAGGCAGGAACCGCCCACATTGCGGTGGAAAGCAACGCGGACGCAATAATGCACTGTGTCAGTTTTGTCATGGTGAGACTCTCCCAAAAGTCAGCAAGGACTGGATCAAGATACAGAAATATTGTCGAGATCGTGGTGGCGCAGAAAAATGAAATTGGTTAGCGGTGCCTTTACCGGGCCATTATTCAGTGCAGCCAGTTTAGGTCCCCGCCAAAAATGCCTGCAACGGTATACTGCCTAAAATAATCCAACATTGGCAACGACAAATTGCTTCCACATAGCCCGTGGGGGGCTATAGGATTTTGGGCGGGTTTGGCTCGACAGCACGACTAGCAGAAATGGTGCTCGGCTTTGTGACGGATCGTGCTTCGCCGTGGAGCATGATCTCACCGGCCGGTTCCATTTCAGTGGATCATGCGCCGGCGGCTGACCTGTCGGAACATCGTCTCAGGGGGTTCGAGGTGAAGATCATCCATAGGTTCAGACCGATTGCCGCCGCCGCGCTGCTTGGCATCGCGGTGGCCGTGCCGGTCGTCAATTCCGTTCATGCCGGGAACACGGCCGTCCGGCCGGAGGCGGCGATCTCGCCGATGAAACGCGTGGCCGAGGCCAGGGCCAACGCCAGGGCGGAGAACCCCGACGGCGCCGATCGCGTCTACGGCGGCAAAGAGGCCGAGAAGGGCGCTTACCCGTTCCAGGTGGCGTTGCTGACCACCGGTAAACTGGACAAAAGCCCGGCCTCGCAGGCGAATGCGCAGTTCTGCGGCGGCAGCCTGATCGCGCCGCAATGGGTGCTGACGGCGGCGCACTGCCTCAATGACGACGGCGAGCCGATTTCGCCTGATATGGTCACCGTGCTCACCGGCGCCACCGATCTCAGCGAGGGCAAGCGCTACAAGGCGGTGGAGATCATCGTCAACGAGGGCTATAGCGAGCAGACGCTGGACAACGATCTCGGCTTGATCCGTCTGGCCGAGCCGGCCAATGCCCCGACCATCAAAATTGCCCGTGAGCCGACCCCCGACGCTGGCAAAACGACGGTCACCGGCTGGGGCAAGATGCAGGACGGAACATTTCCCACCGCGCTGATGGTCGCCGACCTGGACCTCCAGCCGAACGCAACCTGCAACGGCGGCATCAAGGCGATTTATGCCCATGATTTGAAGGCAGCGCTCGGCGAGCTCGCCCGCCGCATGCGTTATTCGGAAAGGGGCATCGAGGCAGCCGCCAACGCGATTGCAGCTGACATGGCCGATCCGCTGACCGGCAACATGATCTGCGCCGGCACGGCCAGCGGCGAGCGCGACGCCTGCAATGGCGACAGCGGCGGACCGCTGTTCATGACCGGCGCCGATGGTCCGGTGCAGGTCGGCGTCGTCAGCTGGGGCGAAGGTCCGGCCGACGGCGGCACCGCCTGCGGCCACAAGAACGCCTACGGCATCTACACACGGCTGGCCAATTACACCGGCTGGATCGAGGAGAAGATGAAGACAGCAGCGCCCGTACCCGCAGCGCCCAAAGCCCTCGGCACGGCCCAGAAGCCGGCGACGCCCTGACCGGCGTCACCCGCTAACGAATGAACGGCGGGAGCAATCCCGCCGTTTCTGTCCCAAAACCTGGGGTCGGGACTAGAACCAGCGATCGCGGCGCTGGTCTGCGGCGGCCAAGGTGAGGCCCAGTAGCGCCCCTACTGCCGCTCCGAGCATGAATGCGGACGATATTGTGCCAGGATTCTCCTGGACGACCCCGGACACCGTCTGCGCCCTGTTGCGGAGGGCTTGTGCAGTCCGGGAGGCGCGCTCAGCAGCGTTGTCATACCAGCCGCCGGCGTCTTCGATCGCCTCTTCCGCGCGTTCGGCCAAGGTCCGATTGATCTTGCTGATCTCGCGCCTCAGCTGCGCGACCTGCTTCTCCAGGGCTTCCTGAGCTTCACGTTGAGTCATCTTCGGTGTTGCGGATTCGTTCGGTTCGTCGGCCATGGTAATCTCCTTTGCTCAGGTTCGGCTCAACGGCCGGCCCGCTATCTAGGTTCCTCCGCAAAACGCGTCTGTCCGGTGTTTGTTCGATGAGAGACCGGGATTTGTCCGGCATGTGTGCGAAATCGGCTTGAACATAGGATCGATCCGGCGCTCCCCGCGTTGGTGAAAACGCCACAAGGGAGGAACCGCCATGGATGACGATCGGCATGAAAAAATTCGGCAGCGAGCCTATGAAATCTGGCTGCGCGAGGGCCGCCCGGATGGCGCGCATGAGCGTCATTGGCAGCAGGCGAAGCAAGAGCTTGGCTACGATGAGACGACGACCGGCCAGGCTCCTGCTGGAACGATCGCCAGTTCCGACGTTCTGACGGTCGAGGCGCTGGCGATGCGCACCGGGATAACCGGTGATCAGGCGCAAGAGCTGATCGACAGGCTTGGCAACGACAGGGCGACCCTCGAGCAAGCCGCGCGGAACCTCAAGGCAGGCGAAAGTTAGCCGCTGGCCACCGTGTCGAAGACAGCTGCCAGTTTGCGCCGCCGCGCCTTTTCGAATGGAAACGGACCCGCGGAACGGGAGTCGCCTACTTCCGCGGCGGCCCCTTGCGCTCGGCCGACGCCGCCCAGAGGTTGATGTCCGACTCACGGGCAAAGGTGTCGATCTCGGCGAGCTCGGCATCGCTGAAGTCGAGCGCCTTCAGCGCCCCAACACAATCCTCGACCTGTTCCGGCCGGCTGGCGCCGATCAGCGCCGACGTCACCCTGCCCCGGCGCAACACCCAGGCCAGCGCCATCTGCGCCAGCGTCTGGCCGCGGCGACGGGCGATGACGTTCAGCGCCTCGATATTGGCGATCGACTTGTCGTTGATGAATGCCGGGCGCAGCGACTTGCCCTGGCTGGCGCGGCTGCCGTCGGGGATGCCGCCGAGATATTTGTCGGTCAGCATGCCTTGCGCCAGCGGCGAGAACACGATCGAGCCGACGCCAAGTCCCTCCAGCGTATCGAGCAGGCCGTCATCCTCGACCCAGCGATTGAGCATCGAATAGCTCGGCTGATGGATCACGCAAGGCGTGCCGAGCTGCTTTAATATATCGGCGGCCTCGCGGGTTCTCTGCGAATTATAGGAGGAAATGCCGGCATAGAGCGCCTTGCCCGAGCGCACCGCGTGATCGAGCGCGCCCATCGTTTCTTCCAGCGGGGTGTCGGGGTCGAAGCGGTGCGAATAGAAGATGTCGACATAGTCGAGCCCCATGCGCTTCAGGCTCTGGTCGAGGCTGGCCAGCACATATTTGCGGCCGCCCCATTCGCCGTAAGGTCCTGCCCACATTTCGTAGCCGGCCTTGGTCGAGATGATCAGCTCGTCGCGATAGCCGGCAAAGTCCGTCCGCAGGATTTCGCCGAAGGCCCGCTCCGCCGAGCCGGGCGGCGGGCCGTAATTGTTGGCGAGGTCGAAATGCGTGATGCCGAGATCGAACGCCCTGCGCGTGATCGCCTGCTTGGTTCTATGCGGCGTGTCGTCGCCGAAATTGTGCCACAGCCCAAGCGAGATCGCCGGCAGCTTCAGGCCGGACCGCCCGCAGCGATTGTAGATCATCTTTTCGTAGCGGTTTTCGGCGGGAACATAGGGCATGGAAAATCCTCATATCGAAACGAGCCCGACGGCTGCCGCCGCGATGACGGGCAAGTCGACTTCGGCCCCACCCTTAGCCTCTCCCCGCGAAAACGGGGAGAGGCTTTTGCGGTGCTTGGGAGGTGCGCCGCCTACTTCGTTTTCTTCTTCGCCAGCAGCTCCTTCGCCGCCTCGACGCCGAGTGCCGCGGGCCGCTCGCAGCTGGTCTGCATGGCAACGAACTTTCCGGTCTCGCCCGAGCGCAACAGGCCGGTCATGACGTCGACGGCATGCAGCGCCAGTTCCATCGAGCAGCGATGCGGCCGGCCTTCCCTGATCGCGATCGCCATGTCGGCAAGGCCGGCGGTGCGGTAGTTGGCCATCATGCCGTGCGAATGCATCTCGTTGGGCACGCCGAACGGATGCCGCCATTTCGGCAGCTTCTTCACCGGCTTGGCGGCTTCGGTGTAGCGCACCTC
>NZ_SUEG01000191.1:0-1725 GCF_005063415.1 Mesorhizobium sp. | reverse complement strand
CCTCGCCGCCGAAGAAGTTCGGATCCGGCACGAACACCGTGCCCGCCTCGCCATAGAGCTCCATCGGCGCGTGGCCGTGGCTCCAGACATCCCAACTGGTGTTGAGCGTCACCACGGCGCCGTTCTCGAATTCCAGCACGCCGTGGATCGTCGTTGGCGTGGAGACCGGGATCTTTTCGCCGGCGCGCGGCTTCGAGCTGATGATGCGTTCCGTCATCGGGATCGAAGCAAAAGCCGCGACCTGCTTCACCGGCCCGATCAGCTGGATCAGGTTGGTGATGTAATAGGGTCCGATATCGAGCACCGGCCCGGCGCCCGGCTGGAAGAAGAAGTCCGGATTGGGGTGCCAGTGCTCCATGCCATGGCTCATCACATGACAGGTGCCGCTGGTGATCGTGCCGAGCCTGCCGGTGTCGATCAGGTCGCGGACAAGCTGGTGCGCGCCGCCGAGGAAGGTGTCCGGCGCCGAGCCGATGCGCAGCCCCTTGTTTTCCGCCCGTTTCTTCAGGTCGAGCCCTTCCTTGACCGACAGCACGAAGGGCTTCTCCGAATAGACGTGCTTGCCGGCGTCGAGGATCTGCTTCGACACCTCGTAATGCACCGCCGGAATGGTCAGGTTGACGATGATGTCGATATCGTCGGCCTTGAGCAGCCCCTCGACGGTTTCGGCGCGCAGTTTGAACTCTTTTGCCCGCGCTTTCGCCGCTTCCATGTTGATGTCGGCGCAGGCGCGCATCTCGATGCCGCGAAACAGCGGCGCCAGCGAGAAATACGCCTTCGAGATGTTGCCGCAGCCGATGACGCCGATGCCAAGTTTTGTTGCCATGCTGGTGTGCTCCTAATAGGTCTTGGCAGCTGCGATCGAGCGGCGGGCGAAGCGCTCGATGTCGTTGGGGTTGTCCTGTTCCATGACGTAGTATTTTGCGGCGCTTTTGGCGCGCAGCGCCTTGATCAGGCCGGGCCAGTCGATGGTGCCGTGGCCGACGTCGGACCAGCCGTCCTCGTCGAGGCCCTCGCCCGGCTTGGCCAGGTCCTTGACGTGGACGGCGACGATGCGCTTGCCGTGCTTCTCGATCCAGGGCAGCGGATCGACGCCGCCGCGCACCACCCAGGCGACGTCCATCTCCCAGCCGATGTCGGGCGCCGAGGACAGGATATGGTCCTGCGGCACCGAGCCGTCGGCAAGCGCCTTGAACTCGAAATCATGATTGTGCCACGCAAAGCCATAGCCGGCCTTCTTGGCCGTCTCGCCGACCTTGGCCAGGCGTTCGCCGAAGCCGCGCCAGCCGGCTGCGTCGGCCGGCCTGAACTCGGCGTTCAGGAACGGGCAGATGAGCAGCGTGATGCCGAGCGCGTCGGCCGTCCTGCGCACGCCGTCGAAATCCTTCTCGAGCGCGTCGATCGAGAAATGCCCGGTCGGCATGGCAAGGCCGTTCTTGTCGAGCTCGGCACGGAACGCCTTGGGATCGTCATAGACACCGCCGAACCCTTCGACTTGGCTGTAACCAAGCTCGCCCAGCATTTTGAGCACGCCCTCCCAAGGCTGGAAATTGCGGGCGCTGTAAAGTTGGAATGACCAGTTCATCGTCTCTGTCCGTTTTCTAGTGGATGGTTAGTTTTGGGGGGATGAGAGTCTTGGGGGATGAGTCTTGGGGGGAATGGAAGAGTCTTGGGGGGCTAAATCATGCTCTAGAGGCGGCTGCCGGTGGCGGCGTCGAAAAGCGA
>NZ_SUEG01000190.1:6874-8587 GCF_005063415.1 Mesorhizobium sp. | reverse complement strand
GCCAACATCCAGCCCGGCACGGTCACCCCGCTCGCCTTCAATCTGACCAAGGCGGTGTTCTTCGATCCGGCGACCGAGAAACGCATCGTCTGACCGCCATGACAAATCCCGACATCGTCATCATCGGCTCCGGCATAGGCGGCGCCACGATCGCCTCCGGCCTTGCCGGCAGTGGCGCCTCGATCCTGATGCTGGAGCGCGGCGAACCACTGCCGGCAACGCCGCACACGCGCGACACGCGAGCTATCTTCGTCGATGGTCACTATCGGCCGAAGGAGATGTGGCTCGAGGCCGGCGGAGCGCCTTTCAACCCGGGCAATTACTACTATGTCGGCGGCAATTCGAAATTCTACGGCGCCGTGCTGATCCGCTACCGCAGGCAAGACTTTTCGGAGATGGAGCACTATGGCGGCATCTCGCCGGCCTGGCCGTTTTCCTATGAGGAATTCGAACCCTGGTATTCCAGGGCCGAGCAGCTTTTCCGCGTGCGCGGTGCGCTGGGTGAAGACCCGACCGAGCCGTTCCACTCGATGCCCTACCCTTTCGGGCCGGTACCCGACGAGCCGCCGATCGCGCGTGCGCGCGCCGAACTCAGGAGCCTGGGTCTGCACCCGGCATCGCTGCCGCTGGGCGTCGACATCGAAGCCTGGCTGAAAGACGGCAGCACGCCGTGGGACGCTTTTCCCAACACCGGCGCCGGCAAGGTCGACGCCCAAACGGGGCCGCTGGCGGCGGCCCTTGCCGACCAGAACATCAAGCTCGAGACCGGCGCCCTTGTCGAACATCTCGAGGCATCGCCGGATGCCAGGACAATCGCCGCCGTCCACTATCGACAGGACGGTACGCTGAAGAAAGTCGCGCCGAAACTGGTCATCCTGTCGGCCGGCGCGGTCAATTCCGCCGCCATCCTGCTGCGCTCGCCTTCCGCCAACGGGAAAGGCCTGGCCAACCGCTCCGACCAGGTCGGCCGCAACTTCATGAACCACAATTCGAGCGCCATGCTGGCGATCGACCCGCGCCGCCGGAACAAATCCGTCTACCAGAAGACGCTGATGCTGAACGATTATTATCTGTCCGACGGCAAGGGCGGCAAGCCGCTCGGCAACGTCCAGCTCCTCGGCAAGATCGACGGCAACATCCTCAAGGCCAATGTCAGGCGCGCGCCCAAATTCGCGCTCGATTTCATGGCCGGCCACGCCGTCGACTGGTATCTGATGTGCGAAGACCTGCCCGATCCCGAGAGCCGCATCATGGTCGACGGCAAGGACATCGTCATGCAGTGGCGGCGCTCCAACATGCAGTCGCTCGACGGACTGACCAAGGTGATGCGCGAGAATTTCCGCGCCTGCGGCTATCCGATCGTGCTGTCGCGGCCGTTTGACAAGCGCACGCCCTCGCATCAGTGCGGCACGGTGAAGATGGGCAACGATCCGGCGACCTCGCCGCTGGATCCGTTCTGCCGCTCCTTCGACCACAGCAATTTGTTCGTCGTCGACGCCGGCTTCCTGCCGAATTCGGCCGCCGTCAATCCGGCGCTGTCGATCGCCGCACAGGCGCTGCGCGTCGCCGATCATATCCGCAAAACGGAGCTTGCAACATGAGCCGCCCGGCAGCGATCGTCACCGGCGGCGCGCGCGGCATCGGCCTTGCTTGCGCCGAGGCGCTGGCCGATGCACTTGCTGGTGGTTTTGCCGGGCAGACGATCGTCTATCT
>NZ_SUEG01000190.1:0-6864 GCF_005063415.1 Mesorhizobium sp. | reverse complement strand
ATGCAGGCTTCGACCTCCTCGTCGCAGACCTTGCCGACAAGCCCGCCGATGGACTCGCCGCCGACATTACGGCGCGCGGCGCCTCATTCGCATACCATCGCTGCGACATCGCCGACCTCGACGGCCATGCAGCACTGATTGATGCCGCGACAAGCGCCTTCGGCCGCATCGACTGCCTGGTCAACAATGCCGGCATCGGCACCGTCCTGCGCGGCGACCTGCTTGAACTCAAGCCGGAAAATTTCGACCGGGTGCTCGGCATCAATCTGCGCGGCACCGTATTCCTCGGCCAGGCCGTTGCCAAAGCGATGCTCGGCCTGCCGAGCGATGGTGCGAGATCGATCATCACCATCACTTCGGTCAGCGCCGGCATGGCCTCGCCGGAACGTGCCGATTACTGCATTTCCAAGGCCGGGCTTTCGATGTGGGTGAAGAACCTGGCGCTGCGGCTTGCCACGGAAAACATCGCCGTGTTCGAGGTGCGGCCGGGCATCATCCGCACCGACATGACCGCCGGTGTCACCGCCAAATATGACGGGCTGATCGACGGCGGGCTGGTGCCGGCGATGCGCTGGGGCGAGAGCGAAGATATCGGTGCCGCCGTGGCGGCGCTCGCCGGTGGCAAGCTCGGCTTTTCGACCGGCTCGGTCATCAACGTCGACGGCGCGCTGTCGGTGCCGAGGCTATGAACAGGTGACGCCATGACGGACTACATCCCATGACTGGCTACATCTCATGACCGACTACATAATCGTTGGCGCCGGCCCGGCCGGCTGCGTACTCGCCAACCGGCTGAGCGAAGATCCGTCGCATCAGGTGCTGCTACTCGAAGCCGGCGGCAAGGACTGGCATCCGCTGATCCACATGCCGGCCGGTTTCGCCAAGATGACCAAGGGCATCGCCGCCTGGGGCTGGTCGACGGTGCCGCAAAAGCACATGAACGATCGCGTCTTCCGGTACACGCAGGCCAAGGTGATCGGCGGCGGCTCGTCGATCAACGCCCAGATTTACACGCGCGGCAACGCCCGCGACTACGACGCCTGGGAAAAGGAAGAGGGCCTTGACGGCTGGGGCTATCGCGACGTGCTGCCCTATTTCAAGCGCGCCGAGAATAACCAGCGCTATGCCAACGATTTTCACGGCGACCAGGGCCCGCTCGGCGTGTCGAACCCGATCGCGCCGCTGCCTATCTGCGAGGCCTATTTCCGTGCCGGACAAGAGATGGGCATCCCCTTCAATCCCGACTTCAACGGGGTAGCCCAGGAGGGCGTCGGCTATTACCAATTGACGCAGAAGGACGCGAAGCGCTCCTCCGCCTCGGTCGCCTATCTCCGGCCGATCCGCGAGCGCAAGAATCTCACCGTCAGGACCGGCGTTCTGGTGACGCGCATCATCGTCGACAAGGGCCGCGCCGTCGGCGTCGAGATCGTCGACAGGCCGGGCGGCCAGCCGGCGATCCTGCGCGCCGGGCGCGAGGTGATCGTCTCGTCCGGCGCCATCGGCTCGCCGAAGCTTCTGATGCAGTCGGGCATCGGCCCAGCCGACCATCTGAAGGCGGTCGGCGTGACGCCGGTGCACGACCTGCCAGGCGTCGGCTCCAATCTGCAGGATCATCTCGACCTGTTCGTCATCGCCGAATGCACCGGCGACCACACCTACGACAACTACGCCAAGCTGCACTGGACGGCGTGGGCCGGCCTGCAGTATCTGCTCCTGAAGAAAGGCCCGGTGGCCTCCAGCCTGTTCGAGACCGGCGGCTTCTGGTACGCCGATCCGACCGCCGCCTCTCCCGATATCCAGCTGCATCTCGGCCTCGGCTCCGGCATCGAGGCCGGCGTCGAGAAGTTGAACAATCCGGGCGTGACATTGAACTCGGCCTTCCTGCGCCCGCGCTCGCGCGGCACGGTGCGGCTGAACAGTGCCGACCCGGCCGACCGCCCGCTGATCGATCCGAACTATTGGTCCGATCCCTATGACCGCGACATGTCGATCAAGGGGCTGAGGCTGGCGCGCGAGATCATGCGGCAGAAGGCGCTGGAGCCCTATGTGCTGCGCGAGGTACTGCCGGGACCCGACCTGCAGAGCGGCAACGAACTGTTCGACTACGCCTGCCGCAGTTCCAAGACCGACCACCACCCGGTCGGCACCTGCCGCATGGGCCACGATGCGATGAGCGTGGTGACGCCCGATCTCAGGCTGCGCGGTATCGAGGGCCTGCGCGTCTGCGACGCCTCGGTGATGCCGCGCATCCCGTCCTCCAACACCAATGCCCCGACGATCATGGTTGGCGAAAAGGGCGCCGATCTGATCCTTGGCCGCGAGCCGCTGCCGCCGGCAGTGTTTTCCACCAACCGAGCGGCATGAGGGACAAGGAATGATCAGGCACTGTGTTTTCGTCAGATTCCGCGACGATATCGCCAACGCCGAGCGCGCGGCAATCCATGCCGATCTCGAAGCGTTGCGGTCGGTGATCGACGGCATGGGCAAGGTCGAATTCAGCGCCAATACCAGCCCGGAACCCTTCGCCCGCGGCTTCACACACGGCTTCACCATTGACTTTCGCGATGCCGCGGCACGCGATGCCTATCTGGAGCATGAAGCGCATCAGCGAGCCGGCGCAAGACTGGTCGCGGCGCTCGAAGGCGGCACGGACGGGCTGATGGTGTTCGACCTCGAGATCGCGTGACTATCCCATCCTCAGCGCAACAACGCCGGCGACGATGCTAAGCACCGCGGCACCTCGCCATGCCGTCATCTTCTCGCCGAGCGCGAATACCGAGATCATCATGGCGAACAGGATCGATGTTTCGCGCAGCGACGCCACCGAGGCGATCGGCGCCTTGGTCATCGCCCACATCACGATCCAGTAGGCGCCGCCGCTGAGCACGCCGGTATAGATTCCCGCCTTCCAGTCGCGCGCCAGCACCGGCAGCGCCTGTGGGCCGCGAAAGACGACGCACAGCACCAGCGCCCACAGCGCATCGCAGACGAACAGCCAGGCCGCATAACTCGACGCGGTGGCGGCCAGCCGCGCGCCGCTGCCGTCCGACAGCGTATAGCTGGCGATGAAGATCGATGTGCCCAGCGCGAAGCCGACGGCGCGCAGGTTCAATTTCTCCAGATGCGCGCCGCCGCGAAACGACAGCACCAGCGTGCCCGCCGACAACAAGAGGATGCCGATAATGGCGAGCGGCGCCGGCATCTCAGCAACGACGATAATGCCCCCCAAAGCGGCCAGCAACGGCGCGGTGCCGCGCGCCAGCGGATAGGTCTGGGCAAAATCGCCGGCCTTGTAGGCGCCGATCAGGAACGTCCTGTAGCCCATGTGGAAGACAACCGAGGCGAGGATGTATGGCCACACTTCCGGCTTCGGCACCTCGACAAAGGGCAACGTCACCAGCGCAGCGGCACCCATGCCGAGCGTCATCAGCGTGATCGACAGGAAACGGTCGAGATGGACCTTGACCAGCGCGTTCCAGATCGCATGCATGGCCGCGGCGGCAAGTACCGCGAAGAAGACAAACAGGCTCATCGGCGGTTCATCCGCCGCCGGTCCCGGTGGCGATCGGCGTCTCCAGGTCGATATTCACCCAGAGCGGAAAATGATCGGAAGCGGTTTGGCCGATATCGGCGCTGACCGAGCGCACGCGCCCGGCAAACATGCCGCCGACGAAGCAATGGTCAAGCCGGCGCTTTGCGATCCTGCCGTCGATGGTCTTCACATGGGTGTGGAAATCCGTTGTCGGTTCCATTGCGACGGCGGCGGCATCGACGAAACCGTCGAGATAGGCGGCACCGCGATGATAGGGCGTGCTGCCGACGATGCGCCGGTACTCTGCGCTGCCCGGCTCCATGTTGAAGTCGCCCATCCAGATCGCCGCCAAAGGGTTTTCGGGTTCCTGTTCGCCATTGCTCCAGTTGCGCGCCGGCTCATCGTCGGCGCCGCTCCATGGCCCGCCCTCGGAGGGCGTACGGCGATGCTCGGCGAGCAGGTATTCGATCTGCTCCAGCCGCTCCTCGGCGGCGATATGCGCCAGATGCAGCGAAAAGAACCGCACCGGGCCGGCGGGGGTGCGGATCATGCATTCGAGCGCCGCGTTGCGGGTGTTGAGCGGACGCAGCGTGCGCCTGAGCGGCAGCGTATGCAGCCGCGACCAGACGATCGGCAGCTTCGACAGCACCATGGTGCCGAATTGCCGCCGCCGGTTGGCGACGCGGCCGTCACGCCGCTCGCTGGCATCCATGTCGAAAGCCGGCCCGTAGACCCAATGATAGTCGGGCAGCAATTGCGAAAGAAGTTCCGGCTGGTCGTCTTCGTTGCTGCGCAACCAGTGCCGTTCCACTTCCTGCAAGGCGATAATGTCGGCGCCGGCAACGATCTTGGCGCAACGCGCCAGGTCGTAGCGGCCATCGCTGCCGAAGCCGTACTGGATGTTGTAGCTGACCAGCTTCATTGCTTATCCGGCTCAATTTCCTGCTGGCAGTAGCGGTTCGCTGGATTGGTTGCAATGTGCAGCCGGGAGGAGGCAGCTTGGGCCAGATGCTAATGCTTGTCGCCCAAAAGTGCGCAGCGGTTTTGGGATAACGACATGCATAAAGACAAAAACTTAAAGCGCGTCGCAAGAGGCTGTTCAAGCGCGACGCGCTTTAAGTGGTCAGCGGCTGGAACCGACCGGGCGGGGATGCTGCCAGTTCCGACCAGTCGATCTCTTCTTCGAGGCGGTGGTAGGCCTCGTCGCCGATCGTTCCGTCGATGCGCAAATGCTCCAGCGCATCGCGCTGGCTCTTGATGGCATAAAGACGCAATCTGTCATACTCGGTCGCCGCCTGGGCATCCTCCGGGTTTTCGGCGATGGCGCGCTGGGCGGCATATTGCTCGCGCACCGCCCCTGCCGCGCTCGATGTCTTGCCGCTGAGCACGTCCAGCGCCGCCTGCATGATGGCGACGCGCGCCTGCGCCACCTCCCGGTCGACCGTCCGGTCGAGGTCGAGATTGAGCAGAAGCAGCAACGGTTTCAGGCTGACGCCTTGCAACACCAATGTGCCGAGCACGACCGTGAAAGCGGCGAGCACGATCGGATCACGGCCCGGAAAGTCGGCCGGCAAGGCGAAGGCTGCCGCAAGCGTCACCAGGCCGCGCATGCCGCACCAGCCGATGAGCACGCCGCCGCGGAATGTCGGTGCGTCCTTCCGCCTGTCCTCGTCGCCCAGACGTGCCAGCGCTCTGAGGATCGCGCCGCAGCCCAGCACCCAGACAAGCCGCGATACGATGACGACGGCCAGCACGGCCAGGGCAAAGACGAACGCCTCGCTTTGCCCTTGCTCCGCAAGTCGGCCCACGATCGATCGCGCTTGCAGGCCCATCAGGACGAAGGCCAGCACATTGAGCACGAACACCGCCGTCTCCCAGACCGAGTAGGAGCTGACACGATTCCTTGCCGGCATGCGGCGCGGCGATGTACGTGCGATCGTCATGGCATAGACGACGATCGTGATGATGGCGGAAAGCCCTATCCTGTCGGCCAGGATCCAGACACCGAAGGTTGAGGCGAATTGCACCACTGTGCCGCTCGCCGGATCGTCGATTCGGCCGAGTACGGCGAGAGACAACCGGCCGAGCACATAGCCTGCGGCAAGGCTGCCGACCGTCGACAGCAGGATCATTGGAACGGCACTGCTCAACAGGATCGAGCCGGCGGCTGCGGAAACCGACATCCTGTAGATCAACAGCGCCGTGGCGTCGTTGAGAAGGCTCTCGCCTTCCAGGATGGCGGTGATGCGGTGCGGCACCTTGAATTGTCCGAGCACGGCCGCGGCTGCCACCGCATCGGGCGGCGCTACGATCGCGCCAAGCGCTATGGCGGCGGCGACGGGCAGGCCTGCCATCGTCCAGCCGACCAGCGCGACCGTCACCGTGGTGAAGATGACGGCGCCAAGCGCCAGCAGGATGAGCGAAACCTTGTAGCGGTTGAGATCGCGCAACGACGTGTCATAGGCCGCGTCGAGCAGAACCGGCGCGATAAACAGAGCGAGCGCCAGCTCCGGGTCAATCTCGATGGTCGGTGCAAACGGCAGGAAGGCGATGCCGGCGCCGGCCAGCGCCAGCAATGAAGGATAGGGAATCTGCAGACGCCGCGACAGCGCGGTCAGGGCGACCGCGATGAGAAGCAGGACAAGGGTGAGTTCAAAAAGCGCCATGCCTTATCGTAGCGGTGAAGCCGGGCGATTGGCACTGCAAAAACGGCCACGGCTTTGGCTGCTGGTGAATGGTGAATGGTGAATGGTGAATGGTTGCTTGCAGAGAAATTTCGGCGCGTAAAGTGCCCTCTTACTATTCACTATTCACCGTTCACTATTCCCTAATGCAGCACCAGCAGGTCGCCGGACGAGAAGGAAATCTCGGCCTTTTCGCCGACGGCGGGTGGCGGTGTGGCCGGGCTGTTGAACGTGTCGAGCGAGACCGTGCTGCCGCCGATGCCGACGCGCACCCGGATGACCGAGCCGAGGAAATGCACCTCGGCGATTGACCCAAGGGCTGGAGGCGCTGCCGGTCTTTCAGGGGATATCGCAACCATTCATCGCGCTGGCTTGACCGGGTCGACGAAACCGGTCGTTTATTGCCAGATGTCGAATCCAAATCTTTATACCGGTTTTAACCGTGCGAGGAGCTCCTAGTGCCTAGACAGTTCATAGCATTGTGCGCGTTGATACTCTTTTCACCTGTTGCCGAGGCTTCCGCGCTATATGACGAATTGCTAGCGGCAAAGATCAAACTTTTGCGGACTTCGAAACCAGAGCCAGGGATGGGGCTCTGGGCGCAGCAGACGAATGAGAGATTGCTCACCATCATAGAAGGGAAATGGG
>NZ_SUEG01000018.1:39039-55565 GCF_005063415.1 Mesorhizobium sp. | reverse complement strand
TTGCTTCCTCGATCGATTCGATGCCGCACAGCCCGCAGCCGACCGGGCCGGCCAGCCGTCTGCGACGCGCCTCGAAGCGGGTGTTGGCCTGGTCCTTCAGCCTGATCTGGATATCGATGCCGGCGCCGTGATCCTCGACCTCGATGGCTTCGATTTCGTCTGGCGAGGCAATGATGCCTTCGGTCAGCGAGAAGCCGAGCGCGAAATCCGCGAAATCAGCCGGGCTTGCCATCATCACCGCATGCGTGGTGCCGGCAAAGGAGAACGCCACCGGCGTCTCTTCCGGCACCATGCGGTTGGCGGCCGCGGTGCCGCCGGCGCGGCGCGCGAGACGGCTGATCTGCGCAATGGCTTTGCGGCGCGCGGTCAAGGACTACTCCGCCGCTTCCAACTTCGCGATGCGGCGGCTTTGCTTCGCCTGCTCGTCATAGTCGCGCTGCCATTCCGACGGGCCGTTGGATGCGCCCACCTGCACCGCGGTCACCTTGTATTCCGGGCAGTTGGTCGCCCAGTCGGAGAAGTCGGTGGTGATGACGTTGGCCTGGGTGTCGGGATGGTGGAAGGTCGTATAGACGACGCCCGGCGACACCCGCTCGGTGATCAGCGCGCGCAGCGTCGTCTCGCCCGAGCGGCTGGTCAGCCGCACCCAGTCGCCGTCGCGCAGGCCGCGATTTTCGGCATCGTGCGGATGGATCTCCAGCCGGTCCTCGCTGTGCCAGACCACGTTGTCGGTGCGCCGGGTCTGCGCGCCGACATTGTATTGCGACAGGATGCGGCCGGTGGTCAGCAGCAGCGGGAAGCGCGGTCCGGTCCTTTCATCGGTCGCCACGTATTCGGTGCGGATGAACTTGCCCTTGCCGCGCACGAAGCCGCCGATATGCATGATCGGCGTGCCTTCCGGCGACTTCTCGTTGCAGGGCCACTGCACGGAGCCCACCCGGTCGAGAAGATCGAAGGAAACGCCGGCGAAACTCGGCGTTGTCTTGGCGATCTCGTCCATGATCTCGGAGGGATGCGTATAATTCCAGTCGAGGCCGAGTTCCTGGGCGAGTTTCTGCGTCGTTTCCCAGTCAGCATAGCCGCATTTCGGCTCCATCACCTTGCGCACCATATTGATGCGGCGCTCGGCATTGGTGAAGGTGCCGTCCTTCTCGAGGAAGGTCGAGCCGGGCAGGAAGACATGCGCGTAGTTGGCCGTCTCGTTGAGGAAGAGGTCGTGCACGACGACGCATTCCATCGCGGCGAGACCCGCCGCGACATGCTTGGTGTCGGGGTCCGACTGAAGGATGTCCTCGCCCTGCACATAGAGCCCCTTGAATGAGCCGTCGACGGCGGCATCCAGCATATTGGGGATGCGCAGGCCGGGCTCGTCGTCGAGCTTGACGCCCCACAGGCTCTCATAGATCGCGCGCACCGCGTCGCCTGAAATGTGGCGATAGCCGGGAAGCTCGTGCGGGAACGAACCCATGTCGCAGGAGCCCTGCACATTGTTCTGGCCGCGCAGCGGGTTCACGCCGACGCCCGGCCGGCCGATATTGCCGGTCGCCATGGCGAGGTTGGCAATGGCGATGACGGTGGTCGAGCCCTGGCTGTGCTCGGTCACGCCGAGGCCGTAATAGATCGCGCCGTTGCCGCCGCGGGCATAGAGCCGGGCTGCACCGCGTATGTCGTCGGGATCGACATTGGCAAGCTGGCCGACGACCTCCGGGCTGTTTTCCGGCAGGGCCACGAACGATGCCCAGTCCTGGAACTCGTCCCAGTCGCAGCGCTCGCGGATGAAAGCCTCGTCGAACAGGCCTTCGGTGACGATGACATGGGCGAGCGCTGTCAGCATGGCGACGTTGGTGCCCGGCTTCAGCGGCAGATGGAACTGCGCTTCGACATGGGCCGAGCGCACAATGTCGGTGCGGCGCGGATCGAGCACGATCAGCTTGGCGCCCTGGCGCATGCGCTTTTTCATGCGCGAGGCGAACACCGGATGCGCATCGGTTGGATTGGCGCCGATCAGCAGGATGACATCCGTCTGCTCGATCGAATCGAAATCCTGCGTGCCGGCGGAGGTGCCGAAGGTCTGGCCGAGGCCATAGCCGGTCGGCGAATGGCAGACGCGGGCGCAGGTATCGACATTATTGTTGCGGAAGCCCTGCCGGACCAGCTTCTGGACGAGGTAGGTCTCCTCGTTGGTGCAGCGCGACGAGGTGATGCCGCCGATCGAGGTGCGGCCGTACTGGTATTGGATGCGGCGGAATTCGTTCGCCGTATGGGTGAGAGCCTCTTCCCATGACACTTCGCGCCACGGGTCGCTGACCCGCTCGCGGATCATCGGCTTCAGGATCCGGTCCTTATGCGTCGCGTAGCCATAGGCGAAGCGGCCCTTGACGCAGGAGTGGCCGTGGTTGGCCTTGCCTGCCTTGTAGGGCATCATGCGGATGACCTCGTCGCCCTTGACCTCGGCCTTGAACGAACAGCCGACGCCGCAATAGGCGCAGGTGGTGACGGTCGAGCGCTCGGGCACGCCTTTCGCCAGCACGGTCTTTTCCCTCAGCGCATCGGTCGGGCAGGCCTGCACACAGGCCCCGCACGACACGCATTCGGAATCGACGAACGCCTCGTGCATGCCGGCCGAGACCCTGGATTCGAAGCCGCGGCCCTCGATGGTCAGCGCGAACGTGCCTTGCACCTCCTCGCAGGCGCGCACGCAGCGCGAGCAGACGATGCATTGCGCCGGATCATAGGTGAAATAGGGGTTCGATTCATCGCGGGCGATGTAGTCGATGGTCAGCGAGCCATGGCCGGGCGCCACGCCGTTTTCTTGTTTGACGTGGTTGCGGCCGTCCACACCATAGCGGTTCTCGGTCAGGCCGACCGTCCTGGCGACCTTGTCGAACTCGCTGGCGCCGGTGCCGGCCTTCTCGCCCCACGCCGCCGGGTGGTCGGAGACATAGAGTTCCATCACGCCGCGGCGGATGGCGTCTAGCCGGTCGCTCTGTGTATGCACGACCATGCCGTCGCCGACCGGCGTCGTGCAAGAGGCCGGCGTGCCGCCGCGCCCGTCGATCTCGACGAGGCAGACCCGGCAGGAGCCAAACGAGTCCAGCATGTCGGTCGCGCACAATTTCGGGATTTCGACGCCCGCTTCCATCGAAGCGCGCATGATAGAGGTCCCCGCCGGCACCGTCACCGACTTGCCGTCGACGGTCAGCGTCACCTGCTGTTCCGCTTCCGAAGCGGGTGTGCCGTAGTCGATTTCCTGGACCAGCGATTTGATGTCGAATGCCGCGTTCATGCCTGTCCGCTCCTATTCCGCTGCTTCGGCGACCGGCGTCGGCCGAAAGTCGTCCGGGAAATGGTTGAGTGCACTCATCACTGGATATGGGGTGAAGCCGCCGAGAGCGCAAAGCGAGCCGAACTTCATCGTGTTGCAAAGGTCGGTGACCAGCGCGATCTGCTTTTCCGGTTCGACGTTCTGGGCGAGCCGGTCCAGCACCTCGACGCCGCGCGTCGAGCCGATGCGGCACGGCGTGCACTTGCCGCAGCTTTCGATAGCGCAGAATTCCATGGCAAAGCGTGCCTGCTTCAGCATGTCGGCGCTGTCGTCGAAAACGACGATGCCGGCATGGCCGATCAGCCCGTCCTTGGCGGCAAACGCCTCGTAGTCGAACGGCGTGTCGAACAGGGCGCGCGGGAAATAGGCGCCGAGCGGGCCACCCACTTGCACCGCCTTGACCGGACGCCCGGTCGCCGTGCCGCCGCCGATCTCGTCGACAATCTCACCTAACGTCATG
Organism: Mesorhizobium sp.; assembly: GCF_005063415.1. Taxonomy (GTDB): domain Bacteria; phylum Pseudomonadota; class Alphaproteobacteria; order Rhizobiales; family Rhizobiaceae; genus Mesorhizobium. Next base: position 51,780 of record NZ_SUEG01000018.1, on the reverse strand, counting down.
CCGAATGCGGCCTCGTAGAGACCGGGATACTTCACGTTGCCGGCAATCTGGATCGGGATGGTGCCGCGCGAACGGCCCGTCCCGAAATCCTTGTAGAAGGCGGCGCCCTTGTCCATGATCACCGGCACCGAGGCCAGCGAGATGACGTTGTTGATTACCGTTGGCTTGCCGAACAGGCCCTTGTGCGCCGGCAGCGGCGGCTTGGCCCGCACCTGTCCGCGCTTGCCTTCGAGGCTGTCGAGCAGAGCGGTCTCCTCGCCGCAGACATAGGCGCCGGCGCCGACGCGGACTTCCATGTCGAATGAATTGGGCGAGCCGAGCACATTGACGCCGAGCACGCCGGCCTTGCGGGCGATCTCGACGGCCTTCTGCATCACCGCCACCGCATGCGGGTATTCGGAGCGGATATAGATGAAGCCCTTGGTCGCGCCGGTGGCGATGCCGGCGATCGCCATTCCTTCGATCAGCACGAAGGGGTCGCCTTCCATGATCATGCGGTCGGCGAACGTGCCGGAATCGCCTTCATCGGCATTGCAGACGATGTATTTGCGGTCGGCCGACGTATCGAGCACCGTCTTCCACTTGATGCCGGTCGGGAAGCCGGCGCCGCCACGACCGCGCAGCCCGGACTCGGTCACCTGTTTGACGATGTCCGCCGGCGTTATCGCCACTGCATTCTGCAGGCCCTTCAGGCCGCCATGCGCCTTGTAGTGATCGAGCGACAGCGGATCGGTGACGCCGCAGCGCGCAAAGGTCAGCCGCGTCTGCCTGGCCAGGAACGGGATCTTGTCGGGCGCACCCAGCCAGCGCTTGTGATGGCCGCCGGTGAGGAAGCCGCAGTCGAACAGGCTTTTGACGTCGGAGGGCTTCACCGGCCCGTAGGCGACGCGGCCATTAGCTGTTGCCACTTCGACCATCGGCTCGAGGAAATAGGCGCCGCGCGAGCCGTTGCGCACGATCTTGGCCTCGATGCCACGCTCGGCCAATTCCGCCCGAATCGCCTTGGCGACCTTTTCCGCGCCGAGCGCCAGCGCGCCGGAATCGCCCGGAATATAGATACGCGGGATCATGAGCGCACCTCGGCAACGATTTCATTGAGCTTTTCGTCGTCGAGCCGCCCGATCACCTCGCCGTCCAGCATCGCCGACGGCGAGCAGGCGCAAAGGCCGAGGCAATAGACCGGCTCCAGCGTCACCGAACCGTCGCGGGTTGTCTCGTGGAAACCGATGCCCAGCAATGATTTGAGCTTGGCGGCAATCGCATCCGAACCCATCGACTGGCAGGCTTCCGCCTGGCAGAGCTTCAGCACATGCCTGCCGGCCGGTTGGCTGCGGTAATCGTGATAGAAGGTGACGACGCCATGCACCTCGGCCCTGGAGATGTTCAGCGCCTCGGCGATGACCGGCAGCGCGTCCTGCGGTACATAGCCGAACTCTTCCTGTATGCCGTGCAGGATCGGCAACAGCGGGCCTTCGAGGCCTTTCAGCTCCTGGATGATCGCCGCCGTGCGCGATGCGATCTCGGTACTTGCAGGCTGCATCGTCATGCAGCGCCCTCCCTGGTCGTGGCGGTCTTCCGCTAAGTGCTTAGGAAATCAGAGGAAACCCGCCAAATCAATAAAGCCGATCCGTTGCTCGATAGAAATTTTCTATCGATCTCGTTCACCAGCATTGTCTAGCCTAGCGGCGGGCGCGGAAATCGTCCGCCAGCGCCATTGCCTCGTCCAACAGCGCCGAGACCAGTGGCGTGTGCGGTTCGCGCGGCGCGGCCACCAGCCCGACGGTGTGGCTGGCATCCGGCTCGACGATGGGAACCGCCCGGATCGGCTCGGAAAAGCCGAACGTTTCCGCAAGGTTAAGTGGCATGATGGACGACCATTTGCCGGTGCGGATATGCGAAAACAGCACGATCATCGAGTTGGATTCCAAAGTCGGCCGCACCTGCACGCCGGCTTCGGCCAGATGCTGGTCGATGATGCGGCGGTTCTGCATGTCCGGCGTCAGCAGGCAGAGCGGCAGCTGGCTGAGTTCCGCCCATGTCACTTTGTCGCGGTCGAAATAGGGGTTCCCGACGGCGGTGATCAGCTGGTAGCGCTCGTCGTAGAGCGGCACGCTGGTGACGCGTCCGAGCGGCTCGTTGTCGAGATAGGTGATGCCGGCGTCAATGTCGAAATTGCCGAGCAGCGACAGCACCTCGATCGAGGTCCGCGACAGCACCGAGAAGGTGACGCCGGGATGCTTTGCCCGGAACGGCGTCGTCAATCGCGCCACCATGGCCAGCGCCGTCGGGATCGCCGCGATACGGATGCGCCCTGACAAGCCGTGGCGTGCCGCCCGCATCTCCTCGCGCATGGTCCTGCTATCGCCGACGATGCGGCGCGCCCACACCAGCACCTGCTTGCCTTCCGGCGTCAGCCCCTGGAAGCGGGAGCCGCGCAGCACCAGCATCACGCCGAGCTGGCCCTCCAGCTGCTTGATGCCGGCCGAAAGCGTCGGTTGGGTGACGCCGCACACCTCGGCCGCCCGGCCGAAATGTTCTTCCCTGGCAAGTGCTATGAAGAATTCCAGCTTGTCGATCATGCCGTCGGAAGCCTGTCACGGACGCTGTGTCCGATCATAGCGCGCAAGGTCGGGGAAATCGCCTTCGGCTGCAAGCCGCCTGTGTAAATCGTCCGCATCCGCATCTTTCAGCCGGCTTACTGTTTCCCGCGATGGAATGCGGCGCTATGTGGATGAGACGGGGGTCGTGGACTGGACACGACGGGAGACCGAACATGCTGGGCTGGTTCCGCAAGCTTTTGCCGCGCGAAGATCGCTTCTTCGACCTGTTCGAGCGGCATTCCCGCACCGTGGTCGCTGGCGCCGAGGCACTGCAGCAGCTTTTGCAGGGCAACGACATCGACCGCTGGGGTCAGACGATCATCGATCTCGAGGACGAAGCCGATCGGATCACCGCGGAAGTGCTGCTGGCCGTGCGCCGCTCCTTTATCACGCCCTTCGACCGCGGCGACATCAAGGACCTGATCCAGTCGATGGATGATGCCATCGACATGATGCACAAGACCGTCAAGACGGTAAGGCTGTTCGAAAAGAAGGAATTCGACCCGCTGATGCAGGAAATGGGGGGCGTCATCGTCGAGGCCGCCAAGTTGGTGGCCGAGGCGATCCCGCTGCTCGGCGAGGTCGGGGCGCATACGGTGCGCCTCAACGCCATCGCCGAGGAGGTCATGCGCGCGGAAGGCCGGGCCGACGACCTGCACGAGCAGGGCCTGAAGGACCTGTTCAAGCGGCACGGCCGCAGCGATCCGATGGCCTATCTGATCGGCAGCGAGATCTACGGCGAGCTGGAAAAGGTGGTCGATCGCTTCGAGGACGTCGCCAACGAAATCAGCGGCATCGTCATCGAGAACGTCTAGTGGAAGCCGCAATAGCCTTTCCTGTGCTGGTCGGCCTTGTCGTCGTCGCGCTGTTCTTCGATTTCCTTAACGGCCTGCACGATGCCGCCAACTCCATCGCCACCATCGTCTCCACCCGGGTGCTGCGGCCGCATTATGCGGTGTTCTGGGCGGCCTTCTTCAATTTCATCGCCTTCATGTTCTTCGGTCTCCACGTGGCGGAGACGCTGGGAACCGGCATCATCGACGCCAGCATCGTCACGCCGGCAGTGATCTTCGCAGCACTTGTCGGCGCCATCGTCTGGAACATCGTCACCTGGCTCGTCGGCATCCCGTCCAGCAGCTCACACGCACTGATCGGCGGTTTGGTCGGCGCCGGCGTTGCCAAGGCAGGCACCGCCGCTATCGTCTGGGCCGGATTGGGCAAGACCACGGCAGCCATCGTGCTATCGCCGGCGGCGGGATTTCTGCTGGCGCTCGTCTTGATCCTTGCGGTGTCCTGGCTGTTCGTGCGGCAGACACCGTTCGCAGTCGACAGCACCTTCCGCGTCATGCAGTTCTTTTCCGCCTCGCTCTATTCGCTCGGCCATGGCGGCAACGACGCGCAGAAGACGATGGGCATCATCGCCGTGCTCCTCTATTCGCAAGGCATGCTCGGCGCGAATTTTTACGTGCCGCTGTGGGTCGTCATCACCTGTCAGTCGGCGCTGGCGCTGGGCACATTGCTCGGCGGTTGGCGCATCGTCCACACAATGGGCTCGAAGATCACCCGGCTGAACCCGATGCAGGGTTTCTGCGCCGAGACCGGCGGTGCGATCACCCTGTTCGCCGCCACCTGGCTCGGTATTCCGGTATCGACTACGCACACGATCACCGGCGCCATCATCGGCGTCGGCGCCGCCCGCCGCGTCTCCGCCGTTCGCTGGGGCATTGCCGGTAACATCGTGGTGGCATGGATCGTCACCCTGCCGGCAACCGCGGCGATCGCGGCTCTCACCTACCTCGCGGTCGGCCTGGCATGGTGACAGCACCGTAGCACTGCGCGGCAGGCGATGCGCCGTATCTACCTATCCACAAGGTTCAGGATGTTGCCGTCCGGATCCTTGAACCATGCGATCTTCACGCCCTGACCGACATGAACGTCACCCTCCAGCGTCAGGCCTGGCATGTCGTAATGCTCGAAGGTCACGCCCTTCGATTTCAATGCCTCGACGATCTTGCCGAGTTCATCGCCGACCGTCCAGGTCACAGCCGTCGCCTTGTTGGTCCCAGCGAAGTTCGAACGGTACACGTTGATGGCGGTATCGCCGCTTTCATAGACGATCAGTTCGCCACCTTCATTGTGCACCTCTTTCAGGCCGAGGACCCCTTCGTAGAATGCCCTGGCCTTGGCCAGGTCCTTCACAGCGAGATTGGCCGTTGCGTTGCTGTTTGCGAGCATGATTCGTCTCCTTCCCTGACGGTCATTCCATGTCCATTGAAATAGGCTGCGTTGACGATTTGGCGACGGCTACTCCCACTGGAAATGCCGTCATATGCTCGCTGCCTCCCGGGTACGCCGCTGCAACTGTTGGTCCATCGCTTGGTTCTGTTCCGGAACTGCATTATCTGGAGCGGAAAAGTAGAGGAAAAATTCATGCCCGCCGCCCATGAAAACGTGACCAAGGAAATCGTTATCGAGCGCCTGAAAACGGTCAATGGGCCGGATTTCACCGGCAATATCGTCGACCTCGGCCTGGTGTCCGAGATTTTCATTGCCGATGCCAAGGTGTTCTTCTCGATCACCGTTCCCGCTGCCCGTGCCCAGGAGATGGAGCCGCTGCGCGCGGCCGCCGAACGTGTCGTCAAGGCGATCCCCGGTGTCGCCGGCGCCGTGGTCGCGCTGACGGCGGAAAAGAAGGGCGGCGGCATGGAGGCCCCGGTTCCGCAAAGACCGGCTCAGAGGCCCGCTCCACCGGCCGCACCTGCGCGTCCCATGCCCCAGGCGCCGGCCTCACACAGCCAGGGCAAGCGCGGCGTACCCGGCATCGAGGCGATCATCGCTGTTGCTTCCGGCAAGGGCGGCGTCGGCAAGTCGACTACCGCCGTCAATATCGCCCTTGGGCTTGCCGCCAACGGGCTGCGGGTCGGCGTGCTCGATGCCGATATTTATGGCCCCTCCATGCCGCGTCTGCTCAACATTCGTGGCAGGCCGCAGACCGTCGACGGCAAGATCCTGAAACCGATGCAGAATTATGGCCTCAAGGTCATGTCGATGGGCTTCCTCGTCGATGAGGAGACGCCGATGATCTGGCGCGGGCCGATGGTGATGTCGGCATTGACGCAGATGCTGCGCGAGGTCGAATGGGGACCGCTCGACGTGCTCGTCGTCGACATGCCGCCCGGCACCGGCGACGCCCAACTGACCATGGCCCAACAGGTGCCGCTGGCCGGCGCCGTCATCGTCTCGACGCCACAGGACCTGGCCCTGATCGATGCGCGCAAAGGCCTCAACATGTTCAGAAAGGTCGACGTGCCGCTATTGGGTATCGTCGAAAATATGAGCTATTTTCTCGCCCCCGATACGGGAAAACGCTACGACATCTTCGGCCATGGCGGCGCGCGCCGCGAGGCCGAGCGTCTCGGCGTCACCTTCCTTGGTGAAGTGCCGCTCGAGATGGGCATCCGCGAAAGCTCCGATGCCGGCACGCCGGTGGTGGTCTCGAAGCCCGATAGCGCCGAGGCGAAAATCTATCGCGACATCGCCGCCAAGGTCTGGCACCGCGTCAATGAAGAGCGCGGCGCGGCCGAGGCTGCAGTGCCGAGCATCGTGTTCGAGTGATGCGGATATTCCTCCCCCTTGAGGGCAGGGTGGCCCGAAGGGCCGGGTGGCGTCCGCGGCGACACGCTCCAACTTTTCTGGGATAGCGGACTGGCAAACGCCAATCCGTCTAGCGTGCAGGCAGATGTATGTCTTTCGTACCAAAGAGCGGATTCGGATGGCGCGTGCCCCTTGCCTGCTCCCGCGCGTTGTCATATCGATTTGTCATACAAATACGGAGACCACGATGGCAGGCGCCCCCACTCACAAGAAAAAATTTCGCTCGCAGGAGTGGTTCGACAATCCCGACAATCCGGGCATGACGGCACTCTATCTGGAACGCTACCTGAACTACGGGCTGACGCGGGCCGAATTGATGTCCGGCAAGCCGCTGATCGGCATCGCCCAGACCGGCTCGGACCTGTCGCCCTGCAATCGCCATCACATCGAACTGGCCAAGCGCGTGCGCGAAGGCATCGTCTCGATGGGTGGCATTCCTTTCGAGTTTCCTTGCCACCCAATCCAGGAAACCGGCAAGCGGCCGACTGCTGCACTTGACCGCAACCTTGCCTATCTCAGCCTGGTAGAGGTGCTCTACGGCTATCCGCTCGACGGCGTGGTGCTCACCATCGGCTGCGACAAGACGACGCCGGCCATGCTGATGGCCGCGGCCACCGTCAACATTCCGGCTATCGCGCTTTCGGTCGGCCCGATGCTCAACGGCTGGCACAAGGGCAAGCGCACCGGCTCCGGCACCATCGTCTGGGAATCGCGCCAGCGCCTGTCGGCCGGCGAGATTGGCTATGACGAGTTCATGGACATCGTAGCCTCCTCGGCGCCGTCGACCGGCTATTGCAATACGATGGGCACCGCCACCACGATGAATTCGCTGGCCGAGGCGCTCGGCATGCAATTGCCGGGCTCGGCCGCTATCCCCGCCCCCTATCGCGAACGCGGCCAGATCGCCTACGAGACCGGAAAGAGCATCGTCGACATGGTGCATGAGGATCTGAAGCCCTCCGACATCATGACCCGTAAGGCCTTCGAGAACGCCATCGTCGTCAACTCGGCGATCGGCGGCTCGACCAATGCGCCGATCCACCTCAACGCCATCGCCCGCCATCTCGGCGTGCCGCTCGACAATGACGATTGGCAGAAGGTCGGCCTCAACATACCGCTCATCGTCAATCTGCAGCCGACGGGCGAATATCTCGGCGAGGACTATCACCATGCCGGCGGCGTGCCGGCCGTGGTCGCCGAACTGATGAAGGGCGGCCTGCTGCCCTATCCGGAAGCCATGACAGCTAACGGCAAGACCATCGGCGACAATTGCAGCGGCGCCGCCAACGAGAACCTCGACGTCATCCGCACGGTTGCCGAGCCGCTGAAAGCCAATGCCGGCTTCATCAACCTCAAGGGCAATCTGTTCGATTCGGCGATCATGAAGACCAGCGGCATCTCGCCCGAATTCCGCGAGCGCTATCTGTCGAACCCGAAGGACCCCGAAGCGTTCGAGGGCAACGCCATGGTCTTCGACGGCCCCGAGGACTATCACGCCCGCATCGACGACCCGGCACAGGGCATCGACGAGCACACTATCCTGTTCATGCGTGGCGCCGGCCCGATCGGCTATCCCGGAGGCGCCGAAGTCGTCAACATGCAGCCGCCTGCCTATCTGATCAAAAAGGGCATCCACGCGCTGGCCTGTATCGGCGACGGTCGCCAGTCGGGCACGTCGGGCTCGCCATCGATCCTCAACGCCTCGCCGGAAGCCGCCATCGGCGGCGGCCTGGCGCTGCTGAAGACCGGCGACCGCGTCCGCATCGACCTGCGCAAGGGTACCGCCGACATCCTCGTCAGCGACGACGAGATCACGCGGCGCCGCGCCGAGCTGCAAAACAATGGCGGCTATCACTATCCGAAGCACCAGACGCCCTGGCAGGAAATCCAGCGCGGCATGGTCGACCAGTTTTCCGAAGGCATGGTGCTGAAGCCGGCGGTGAAATACCAGGATGTGGCACATACAAGCGGCGTGCCGAGGGACAATCACTGACCAGGGTCCGTCGCACGAGCCAGCCGTCAGGTCGCCAATTTTGCGGTCACCTCATTTCTCCCCGTTAACAGCCCGCTAACGGGGAGAAATGCCCGCCACAGAGTTGGATGCGGTCATTTGTCAAAAGCGATTGCCCTGCGACAGCAGGGACAAATGCTTGACAAGCGGGCGTGACAAATCCACGATCATCGCAAGGGGTGCATCGCGACGACCCCGTGAGGCGTCAGCCCAACGTTCGCGTCCAAGCTTCTCTTTCAAGGAGGTGGACGCCATGCCGTCAACAACCGCTATCACTGTATCGCAACTGTCCCGTCTGATTGGGCTGCCGGGTGCACCCGCGATCATCGACGTCCGCATCGATGATGACTACAACGCCGACCCGCGACTGCTGCCGGGGTCGGATCGGCGTGATTTCAGGACTGTCTCGAACTGGGCTGCCGACTTCGCTGGCAGGCAAGTGACAGTCGTCTGCCAGCAGGGAAAAAAGCTCTCGCAAGGCGTGGCCGCATGGCTGCGGCAGGAGGGCATTGCCGCCGAATCGCTCGACGGCGGGTTTGAAGCATGGCGCGATGCCAAGGGCCTTCTCGTTCACGCCGACAAAATACCGCCCGCCGATGCCAAGGGCCGCACCGTTTGGGTGACGCGTACGCGCCCGAAGGTCGATCGCATCGCCTGCCCCTGGCTGATCCGGCGCTTCATCGATCCTCACGCGGTCTTTCTCTTCGTCGAGCCGGCCGAAGTGGCGGCGGTCGCCGATCGCTTTCAGGCCGTGCCTTTCGACATCGAGAACGTGTTCTGGAGCCACCGCGGCGAACGCTGCACCTTCGACACCATGATCGAGGAGTTCGGGCTTAAATCCGAAGCGCTCGATCGCCTGGCCACGATCATACGCGCTGCCGATACTGCGAGCCTCGACCTTGTTCCACAGGCGGCCGGGTTCCTGGCCGCCTCGCTTGGCCTGTCACGGATGTTTCGCGACGATCTGGAGCAGCTCGAGGCCGGCATGCTGCTTTACGATGCGTTCTTCCGCTGGTGCCGCGATGCCACCGAGGAGACGCATAACTGGCCGGTCGCAGGCGCAGTCAGTCTCGGCGCGGGCAAACCATCGTGAGCGCCGTCCTTTCGAAAAAGCCGGCGGAGATCCAGGAGCCGGTGGTGCCGAGCTTCCGGCAGGCCGTGAAGGTCTGGGCCAAAATTGGGGTGCTCAGCTTTGGCGCCCGGCGGGGCAGATCGCGCTCATGCACAAGGAACTGGTCGAGGAACGGCGCTGGATCGGCGAACAGCGCTTCCTGCATGCGTTGAACTACTGCATGCTGCTGCCTGGCCCCGAGGCCCAGCAACTCGCCATCTATATCGGCTGGTTGCTGCACAAAACGGTCGGCGGCCTTGTTGCCGGCATTCTCTTCGTCGTGCCGGGCGCGCTTGTCATGTTCGTCCTGAGCAGCCTCTATGCGCTCTATGGCGATGTACCACTCGTCGCGGCGCTGTTTTTCGGGGTCAAGGCGACCGTGCTCAGCCATTGTCATCGAGGCGGTGATCCGGATCGGCAGACGCGCGCTGAAAAACCCGGTCATGGTGTCGATCGCACGCCGCCTTCATCGCTATCTACGTGTTGAACGTGCCGTTTCCGCTGATCGTGCTGCTTGCCGGCCTGGCAGGCTGGATCGGCAACCGTAGTGCGCCGGCATTTTTTTCCGGCGCTTCGCATGGCAAGGGCGATGTTCCCGACATAAAGGGCGTGGTCGATCTGATGTTCGAGCGCGGCGAACTGACCCACGTCAGGCCGACACGATGGCACGCGCCGCGCACTTTGGCGATCTGGCTGCCGATCTGGCTGGGGCCTGTTCTGCTGGTCTGGGCTGTCACCGGCTCTGCCAGCGTTTGGACGCAAATCGGTGGCTTCTTCAGTGTCATGGCGGTCGTCACCTTCGGCGGTGCCTACGCAGCCCTTGCCTATGTCGCTCAGGCAGCGGTCGAGTACTTCGGCTGGCTGGCACCCGGTGAAATGGTTGACGGCCTCGGACTTGCCGAAACCACGCCGGGTCCGCTCATCCTGGTCTTGCAGTTCGTCGGCTTCGTTGCCGCGTTCCGCCAGCCGGGCTTGCTGGCGCCGCTGCTTGCCGGATTGTTTGGCGGGCTGTTCACGCTGTGGGCGACGTTTACCCCATGTTTCCTATGGATATTCCTTAGCGCGCCTTACATCGAAGCGCTGCGCGGCAACAAGGCGCTGTCGGCGGCGCTCGGTGCGATCACCGCCGCCGTCGTCGGCGTCATCATGAATCTCGCTCTATGGTTTGGCTTGCACGTCATCTTCGGCGAAGTGCGCAATGTCGGGCTTGGAATGGACGTGCCGGTGCTTTCATCGATAGACTGGCGCGCGGCGCTGCTTTCCTGTGCCTCGATGATCGCCATTCTGAAGCTGAAGATCGGTATGCTGCCGACGCTTGCCGGATCGGCGCTGGCCGGTGTGTTGTTGCTGGCGGTGAGCGGGTAACGATCAGCCGCCCATTCTGCCGCGCGGCAGCTTGATCATATCGCCGAAGCGGGCGCGCAATTTGTCGTCGACCGGCTTCGGCACGTGGCGCGGGAAGCATTCGGCAAGCACGCGTTTCTTCTCGATGATCGCCCGCTGCAAGATGTCAGGCCTGCCTTTCTCATTCCATTCCTTCGGCGAAAAGCGGTCGCCGACGGCCGGATAGAAATATTCGGTCTGCATCAGCCGCAGCGTCTGCTCGTTGCCGAGATAATGGCCCGGGCCTTTCAGGCAGACATCGGCAATGGTGTCGATCGACAGCGACTCGTCCGTCACTTCGATGCCGCGCACACAGCGCAGGCAGTGGCCGAGCATGTCGTTGTCGATGATCAGGCTCTCAAGGCAAAAGCCGAGCAGCGAGGCATGCATGCCGGCCGATTCGTAAACCAGGTTGAGGCCGGCAAGACCGGCCATCACGTCGGTTATGCCCTTTTCGTAGCCGGACTGAATGTCAGGCAGTTTCGAATCTGTCATGCCGGCGGCCGAACCGCCCGGCAGGTCGTAAAATTGCGCCATCTGAGCACAGGCCGCGGTCAGCACCGCCTGCTCGGCCGAACCGCCCGACATGGCGCCGGTCCGGAGATCCGAGACGAACGGCCAGGTGCCGAAAATCGCTGGATGGCCTGGCTTGATGGCGTTGACGTAGATGAGGCCGACGAGCACTTCGGCGACCGCCTGCACCACGGCGCCGGCAATCGCCGCCGGTGCCGTCGCACCCGCCTGGCCTGCCGACAGCAGCAGGATCGGAATGCCGCCCTCGACGCAGGCTTCGAGCACGCCGCAGGCGTCCTCGGCAAACTTCATCGGCGGCACGACGAAGCAGTTCGAATTGGAGACGAAAGGCCGGGCGCGAAAATTCTCTTCGCCGCCGGCGATCGCATAGAGCATGTCGAGCGCTGGCTTGACGTTCTCACGCACGGTAAACGAGGTGCCGACATGCTTCGACGTGCCCATGACGCAGGCGTAGAGCGTGTTGAAATCCATATCGAGCGGGTCGGGAATGTCGCGCGGCACCATCGGCCGCTGGAAGAAATGGATGTTGTCGAGCCCTTCGACCAGGCGCGCCGCATCGTAAATGTCCTGCAGCAGCGACTCGCGATATTCACGCTTTTCAACATCGACGAGATGCACCGCAGCACCAGCCGTGCCGTAATGCACGCGCTTGCCCTGGATCACCATGTCATGCTTCGGATCCTGGCCGTGCAAGGTGAAATGCCGTGCCGCTTTCTTGATGGTGTCGAGCACGAGACCGCGGGGAAAGCGCAGGCGGCCGTCCTCGCTGAGGGTCGCGCCGGCCTTGGTCAGTGCCTCGATGCAGGAGGGGATGGCGTTGGCGAAACCGACTGTCTCCAGAAGAGTAAGCACGGCCTCGTGGATACGTTCGCAATCATTGCCGCTGAGCGGGCTGTAGCTTCCGCCTTCGAGGCCAGCGCGCACCGGCTTGACGTCGTCGGCGAGCGGTGCCGCCCGCATGGCGCGGCGCGCCTCGCGCCCGCCGGACCGCCGCGAACGCTGGTCTGCGGACACGTCCTGCTTCTCATGGGCCACTGGCATGAAGGCACTCCAACTTTAGCTGCGGAGCGGGCGCGGCGGTTGGTCCACCATCTGCCTGCTTCGTCCCCTATATACTCCGACTATGCCGCCGGCATTGGCACAGCCTATGTGCCAGCCGATCCCGTCGCATATGCCAAGGTGCTAAAGAACCGGAGCCGCACCACATGCGCCGGCTCCGATTGGAGAAGGGTGATCAAGCCGCTGCCGGCCTGCGTCCAGCTGCCGTCGCCAGTTCGCGGATGCCGGGTTCGATGTGCTGCAACGCGATCGAGGAAATGCCCAAGCGCATGAAACGCGATGGCTTTTCGGTGCGGTCGAAGAAGCGGTCGCCAGGCTCGATGATGACGCTGCGCGAGGCCGCGGCCTCCGCCAGCCCGCGCGAATCGGTGCCGCGCGGCCCCTCGAGC
>NZ_SUEG01000018.1:12381-39029 GCF_005063415.1 Mesorhizobium sp. | reverse complement strand
CGAGCCAGAGCGACGTACCGCCGGCCGAATCGGTCGAGCGCCACTCCGGCAGGAAGGCGGAAATCGCATGGACCAGACGCTTGCGCCTCTCGTCGAAGGCGCTTGACAGCCGCCGCACCAGCGCCTCGTGATGGCCGAGCGACAGGAACAATGCGACGGCGCGCTGGTTGTTCGCCGGCGGATGGCGCAGCATGAAGCGGCGCAGCGCCCGAAGCTCGGAGATCAGCCCGGCCGAGGCGACGATGTAGCCGAGCCTGAGGCCGGGAGCCAGCGTCTTCGACATCGAGCCGACGTAGACGACGCGGCCGGACCGATCGAGGCTCTTCAGCGCCTGCTGCGGCGCCTCGTCCAGGAGCTGGCTGTCATATCCGTCCTCGATGATGATCTGGTTGTAGCGGTTGGCACGCGCCAGAAGATCCTGCCGCCGCTCTGCCGACAGCGGCACCATGGTGGGGCAATGGTGGCTGGGCGTGACGAAGACGAAGCCGGAATCATTGGGAATGGCCGAGGTTACGATGCCGGAGTGGTCGACCGGAACCGGCTGGATGTCGGCGCCGGCCAGCCGGAAGATCGAACGTGCATCGGGATAGCCCGGGTCCTCCATCGCCACCTTTGAGCCCTTGGTCATTAACAGCGTCGCCAGCATGTAAAGCGCGTTCTGCGCGCCCAGCGTCACGATGATCTCGTCCGGATTGGCGAAGATACCGCGTCGCGGCAGCAGCCGTGCCTGGATCTGCTCGATCAGGAGCGGATCGTCGCGGTCGACCATGTCGGACGCCCAGTTGCGGATTTCGAGCACCGCCAGCGCCATGCGGTTGCACTCGCGCCATTCGGCGGTCGGGAACAGCGCCGGGTCGAACTGGCCATAGACGAAGGGGTAGGACGACTTGATCCAGTTGTCGTGCTTGGCCGGCGGTGGCATGTCGCTCGCCGCGATCTGCCGGCGCGCCTTCCAGTCGATCTCGTTGGCCTGGTCGGGCGCTTTCTGGTGCGGCTTGGCCGGCGTCGCCAGCACTTCGGGATTGACGAAATGGCCGCGGCGCTCGCGCGCCACCAGGAACCCCTGGTCGACCAGCTGCTGGAAGGCCAGCACCACGGTGCCGCGCGCTACGCCGAGTTTTTCGGCAAGAATCCGGCAGGACGGAAGCGGCATGGAAGCCGCGATCTGCCGGTCGAGGATGGCGGCGACGATCGCCTGACGGATCTGCGCCTGCAGGGTCTGACCGGATTCCGCCGAAATCCGGAACAGGCCGGACCATATGGCCGTGTCGTTTCGCTGTGGCATGGGAGATGTTCCTCGATGGCCAGCTTTTTTCACTTGGCTGGACCAGTCGAATGTACCGGTGGCACAAGGTGTTGCGCCAATCAATTTTTCTGATCGCTGGGATTTATGCCAGTGATCCTTTGAGCCGGCCCACGCTGCGCTGCGGCATCGCTGCGCATTGAAACAGATGGAATTCGACCCGATAGTTTGCCGCGACGACACGCGCCGGAAACATCCGGCCTGATAAGATGCATCTCAAGAGACCGGAGCGAAGCAGTGGATCAATCGTCCTTTCAAAAGCAGCTCGACGCATTGCGCGATCATCGTGCGGCCAAATCGGGCTCAATGCGCGAGGCTTTCGCTACCGATCCGCAGCGCTTCGAGAAATTCTCCGCCAGTGACGGCGACCTGCTGCTCGACTGGTCGAAATGCGCGGTCGATGCGCGGACGATGGAGTTGCTGGAGAAGCTGGCTGAGGCCGCCGACCTCGAAGGCCGGCGCGACGCGATGTTTGCTGGCAAGAAGATCAACGTCACCGAAGGCCGCGCCGTGCTGCACACGGCGCTGCGCAACCTGACCGGCAAGGGCATCGTGCTCGACGGCCAGGACGTGAAGGCGGAAGTCCTTGCCGTACTCGACGCGATGGGCGCCTTCGCCGACGCGGTGCGTTCCGGCAAGGCGGCCGGCGCGACCGGCAAGAAGATCACCGACATCGTCAACATCGGCATCGGCGGCTCCGATCTCGGCCCGGCCATGGCGACGCTGGCGCTGGCGCCCTATCATGACGGGCCGCGCGCGCATTACGTATCCAATATCGACGGTGCCCATATTCACGACACACTGAAGGGTCTTTCCGCCGAAACCACCCTGTTCATCATCGCCTCCAAGACCTTCACCACGGTCGAGACGATGACCAATGCCGAGACCGCGCGCGGATGGGTCGAGAAGGCGCTCGGCAAGGAAGCGGTCGGCAAGCATTTCGCCGCCGTCTCGACGGCGCTCGACCTGGTCGCCAAATTCGGCATCGCGCCCGACCGCGTCTTCGGCTTCTGGGACTGGGTCGGCGGCCGCTATTCCGTCTGGGGTGCGATCGGCCTGCCGGTGATGATCGCCGTCGGGCCAAGGAATTTTCGCGCCTTTCTCGACGGCGCCCATGAGATGGACGAGCATTTCCGCACCGCGCCCCTGGCGAAGAACCTGCCGGCGCTGATGGGGCTGATCGGCTGGTGGCACCGGGTGGTCTGCAAATACCCCGCTCGCGCCGTCATTCCTTACGACCAGCGTCTGTCCAGGCTGCCTGCCTATCTGCAGCAGCTCGACATGGAATCGAACGGCAAGAGCGTCACCCTGGACGGCGGCGCTGTAACGACGCCGACCGGCCCGCTGGTCTGGGGCGAGCCCGGCACCAATGGCCAGCATGCCTTTTTTCAGCTTCTGCATCAGGGCACCGATTTCATTCCGGTCGAATTCCTTGCCGCTGCCGTCGGCCACGAGCCGGAACTGAAGCATCACCACGACCTTCTGCTCGCCAATTGCCTGGCGCAGTCGGAAGCCTTCATGAAGGGCCGCACGCTTGAGGAAGCCCGCGCGCAGATGCTGGCGAAAGGCATGAAGCCCGCCGATGTCGACAGGGTTGCTCCGCACCGCGTCTTCTCCGGCGACCGCCCCTCGGTGACGATCCTCTACAGGAAACTCGACCCCCACGCGTTCGGACGGCTGATTGCACTCTACGAGCACCGCGTCTTCGTCGAAGGCACGCTGTTCAACATCAACTCCTTCGACCAATGGGGCGTCGAGCTCGGCAAGGAACTGGCGACCGGCCTGCTGCCCGTCGTTGAAGGCAAGGAGAATGCCGCAAAGCGGGATGCCTCGACTGCCGGACTGGTGGAATACATTCACCGCTTGCGCGGCCCGGAGTGAAAAGCTTGGCGGACATCAAGGGAATATTGTTCGACAAGGACGGCACGCTCGTGGATTTCAACGCGACATGGCTGAGCATCGCCGACTTCATGGCGATGGATGCGGCCGAAGGCGATCGCTGGAAAGCAGACAGGCTGCTTGCGGCAGCGGGCTTCGACTTCGCCACCAAGCGCTTCAAGCCGGATTCGATTTTTGCCTCCGGCACAAACATGGACGTCGTCGAGCTGTGGTTTCCACGGCTTTCCGACGAGGACCAGATGCTTGCCGTCGCCCGCTTCAACGCCATCACTTCGGCGCAAGGATCGGCAATGGCGGTGGCGCTGCCGGGCGTGGTCGAGACGCTCGGGCTGCTTCACAGGAAATCCTACCGGCTTGGCGTCGCCACCAACGACTCGACCAGCGGCGCGGAAAAGACCTTGGTAACGCTGGGCGTCGCGCAGCTTTTCGAAGCCGCCTATGGTTACGACGCGGTGGCCAATCCAAAACCGGCACCGGACACGATCCTTGCCTTCTCGGATCTGACCGGGCTCAGGCCGGCGACGATCGCAATGATCGGCGACAATCGTCACGATCTGGAGATGGCGCGCGCCGGCGGCTGCGGCCTGGCGATCGGCGTGCTGTCCGGCACCGGCACACGTGAATCGCTGTCGCAGATCGCCGACGTCATCCTGGATTCGGTTGCCGATCTGCCCGATTTTCTTGCGGCCCGAGTCAGCGAGACGGTCTAGACTCGCAGCTAGCTGGTCCGAACGAGAACACGCCGCTCGGTTTCATCGCCGCATTCCTGCCTTCGCCGACATCCGGCACCTCGTATTCGGCCAGCAGGCGAAGCCGCGAGCGGGGCAGATAGGCGCGGCCCGGATCGCCGATCAGCACGGCGATGCCGGCCCCAAGGCAGCGGTCGAGGAAAGGAAGGACCCGGCCGGCAAGATCATGGGCGTAAAACAGGTCGCCGACCACCATGACATCCACCGGTGGCGGCGGACCGCTGGTGATGTCCTCGCCGATCGTCGCAATCACAACGCCGTTCGCCGTCGCATTGAGGCCGAGCGCAACCACACCATTGCGATCGATCTCGGCCGCGACGACCTCGCTGGCTCCGGCTTTCGCCGCAGCGATGCCGACGAGACCCGAACCGGCGCCGAGGTCGAGCACGCGACGGCCGGCCACGGTCTCCGGCCGGTCCATTATGTAGCGGGCAAGCACCGCGCCGCCTGCCCAGATATAGGCCCAGTACGGTGGCTCCGGTTCAGGTCCGACTTCCTCGATGCCGTGTTGGTTCCACTCGACAAGCCGCCTGAGCCCGCTTCCGGGATGGGCAGTGTAAAGCCGGATTTCGGGAATCGCAGGTACTGCCGCGATCCGCATGTTCGCCCGGATGAACTCTGCCGGGTCCGGACGCGTACCTGTATCCACGGCGTCGGCGATGCAATGGCTCAAGCTGCGCCTAGCCCCGCAACGCCCGGCGCAGGATTTTGCCGACCGGTGTCTTCGGCAGCTCGGTGCGGAACTCGATATACCTGGGGCGCTTGTAGCCGGTCAGGTTCTCGCGGCAGTAGGCCGTCAGCATCTCGGCGGTCAGTGCCGGGTCCTTTTTGACGACGAACAGCTTCGGCACTTCACCTGAATGCTCGTCCGGCACGCCGATCGCCGCCACTTCGAGTACGCCCGGATGCTGCGCCACCACCTCCTCGAGTTCATTCGGATAGACGTTGAAGCCGGAAACCAGGATCATGTCCTTCTTGCGATCGACGATCTTGGTGTAGCCGCGCTCGTCCATGAAGCCCATGTCGCCCGACTTGAAGAAGCCGTCCTCGGTCATCACCTTGGCGGTCTCGTCCGGCCGGTTCCAGTAGCCGGCCATCACCTGCGGTCCGCGGATGCAGATTTCGCCGACTTCGCCGAGCGGCAAATTGTTGCCGTCGTCGTCGCGGATGGCGAGCTCGGTCGAGGGCAGCGGCAGGCCGATCGTGCCGGTGTAAACGCCGTCGCTGAATTTGTTGATGGTTGCCCCCGGCGAGGTCTCGGTGAGCCCGTAGGCCTCGCTAATCGGGCAGCCGGTCAGCGCCTTCCAGCGCTCGGCGATGGCCCTCTGCACCGGCATGCCGCCACCCAGCGTCAGGATCAGCGGCTTGAAATCGAGCTTGCGAAAATCCTCATTATTGAGCAGCGCATTGAATAGCGTGTTGAGGCCCGGAAAGATGTGGATCGGGTATTTCTGCAGCTCCTTGACGAAGCCGGGAATGTCGCGCGGATTGGGGATGAGGACATTCTGCGCGCCTTGCTGCATGCCTACCAGCACGTTCGCCGTCAGCGCAAAAATGTGATAGAGCGGCAGCGCGCAGAGGAAGTTCATATGCGCCGGCTTCGGTTTGACGGTAAAGGCGTCTTCGGCCCATAGCGCGTTCTGCGCGACGTTCGCCAAAATGTTGCTGTGCAAAAGCATCGCGCCCTTGGAGATGCCGGTCGTGCCGCCCGTGTATTGCAGGAAGGCGATGTCGTCGGCCGCGACCTTTGCGGGCCTGAAGGCCATGCCGGCGCCGGCCTTCAGCGCGGCGTTGAATTTGACATGGCCGGGCAGCGACCATGCCGGCACCATCTTCTTGACGCGGCGTACAACGAAATCGACAATGGTTCCCTTGAGCCCGCCGAGCATGTCGCCCATCGAGGCGACCACGACATGCTTGACCGCGGTCCTGGCGATCACCGCCTGCAGGGTGCAGGCGAAATTTTCGAGGATGACAATGGCTTGAGCGCCGGAATCCTTGAGCTGGTGCTCCAGCTCGCGCGGCGTGTAGAGCGGATTGATGTTGACCACGACATAGCCGGCGCGAAGCACTGCCATAATCGCCACCGGATATTGCAGCACATTCGGCATCATCAGCGCGACGCGCGCGCCCTTCTGCAGCCCCGTGGATTGCAGATAGGCGCCGAAGGCGGCCGACTGTCGCTCGAGATCGGCATAGGTGATCGATTTGCCCATGCAGACAAAGGCCGGCCGATTCGCAAACTGCTTGCACACGGCGACGAGAAAGTCGCCGATCGAGCTGGAGGGCAGGGCGCCAATCTCGGCCGGCACGATCTTTGGGTAACTCTGGAGCCACGGTTTTTCCGGCAGGCCGGCCAGTGCGGTGATCGCCTTCGGTAATCTCTTGGCCGGACCTGCCGGCGGTCGTGGCGCTGTCGGCTCTGCCTTCGCCGCCGGCTTGGCGGCAGATTTTGCAGTAGCCGCAGTCTTGCCGGTTGCCGGTTTAGCAGCCGTTCCAGCCGCGGTCTTCGCCGCCGGCTTCGCGCTTGCCTTCGCGGTAGCCGTCGGCCTGGCGGCGGCCGCTTTTGGCTTGACCGCTTTCGATGTTGCCTCGGCCTTTGCTTTCGCCGCGTTGGTTGTCTTTGCCGGTTTTGCCACCTGTCGCTCCCTCAATCGTTCTTATTGTGTCGGTACGCTTGCGCGCCGCCGCCCCTGACGAACAAAGGTATCCCACGCTTGCCGCCATGTCCGGAACCTGGGAAATCTAGCACGCTGTCCATCTATCTATGTATTGCCACACGCGGCGGCCGTGCAAGCCTCGCCCACCTGGAGTGCGGCAAGACTTGCTGTCAAACCTCTCGGCCGCGACCGGTTTTCGGACGCGCATCTCTTGGACCGAACGGCTCGATTCCCCCAGTTGGCGGCATCGCCGATCAACAAAAAATTGACGTCGCTAATAATGTCGTGATCTGCGGATTCGGCTCGTTTTTTCCACAATTTGCTGCGTGCCGGAATTTTTTTCTGCTTCCCGTGGGTTAGGCAAACAAGCAGTTCCAAAGCTAGAAAAACGGTGCTTATATGCGGCCTTCGCGAGCCTGATAGAGGGGCTTGGAAGAACATCAGGGAGTGCTCAATGAAAAAGAAACTGACTTTTGCAGCCGCGTTGCTGGCTGCAAGCGTCCTCGGCGGCATGGCCAATGCAAAACAACTGGTCTATTGCTCGGAGGCTTCGCCGGCCGGCTTCGACCCGTCGCCATGGAGCGGCGGCAACGACTTCGATGCCTCGTCGCGCACCATCTATTCGCGCCTGGTCGAGTTCGAGCATGGCAAGACCACCATCTCGCCCGGCCTCGCCGAGAGCTGGACGGTTTCCGACGACGGTCTCGAATACACGTTCAAGCTTCGCCCGGGTGTGAAATTCCAGACGACCGACTATTTCACGCCGACGCGCGACCTTAACGCCGACGACGTGATCTTTTCTTTCGAACGCCAGTGGAAGAAGGAAAGCCCGTGGTTTAGCTATCTGGAAGGTACTGGCTGGGAATATTTTGCCGGCATGGGCTTCCCGGAACTTCTGAAGGAAATCGTCAAGGTCGACGATCTGACCGTGAAATTCGTGCTGAACAAGCCTGAGGTTGCCTTCCTGCCGGATCTCGGCATGGATTTCGCCTCGATCGTCTCCAAGGAATATGCCGACCAGCTCGACAAGGCCGGCACCAGGCAGCAGTTCACCCAGAAACCGATCGGCACCGGTCCGTTCCAGTTCGTCGACTATCAGGTCGATGCGGTCATCCGCTACGCGGCATGGGACGGCTACTATGGCGGCCGCCAGAAGATCGACGATCTGATCTTCGCCATCACACCCGATCCCGCCGTACGCGCGCAGAAGCTGAAGGCAGGCGAGTGCGATATCATGTCGTACCCGGCGCCGGCCGACATCGCCGGACTGCAGGCCGACACGAACCTCAAGGTTGACGAGCAGGAAGGCCTGAATATCGGCTACATGGCTTACAACACGACGCAGCCGCCCTTCGACAAGGTCGAGGTCCGCAAGGCCCTCAACATGGCGGTGAACAAGAAGGCGATCATCGACGCGGTCTATCAGGGCGCCGGCGCGCCGGCCATCAACCCGATCCCGCCGACCATGTGGTCCTACAACAAGGACATCAAGGACGATCCCTATGATCCAGAGGCGGCCAAGAAGATGCTGGCCGACGCGGGCGTCAAGGATCTGTCGATGAAGATCTGGGCTATGCCGGTCAGCCGTCCCTACAACCCGAACGCCCAGCGCGTCGCCGAGTTGATCCAGGCCGACTATGCCGCCGTCGGCGTCAAGGCGGAGATCGTCAGCTACGAATGGACCGAGTACCGCCAGCGCGGCAAGGCTAAGGATCGCGACGGCGCCTTCCAGCTGGGCTGGACCGGTGACAATGGCGATCCGGACAACTTCTTTTTCTTGCTCGGTTGCGATGCCATCGGCCAGTCCAACTATGCAATCTGGTGCAATCAGGAGTTCGAAGGCCTGCTGAAGAAGGGCAAGGCGACGACCGACGTCGCCGAGCGCACCAAGATCTACGAGGAAGCTCAGGTGGTGTTCAAGCGTGAGGCTCCGTGGCTGACCATCGCCCACTCCAAGGTCTTCATGCCGATGAACAAGAAGGTCGCGGGCTTCGTTATGGACCCGCTTGGCATTCATCGGTTTGATGGCGTCGACGTCAGCGAATAAGCCCTGAGAAAATGAACGGCGGCGCTGGACTTCCCGCGCCGCCGTTCTATGAAGCAAGATGCTCCGTTATCTCCTCCACAAGCTCGCTTTGATCATCCCGACCGTGTTCGGCATATCGCTGGCGGCGTTCGCCTTCGTCCGGCTTCTGCCTGGCGATCCCATCCTGGCCCTGGCCGGCGAGCGTGGCGTCAGCCCCGAACGCTACGCCCAGCTCATCGAGCAGTTTGGCTACAACCGGCCCTATGTCATCCAGTACCTGGAATATATCGGCAGGGTCCTCACCGGCGATTTCGGCATATCCATTGCCACCAAGCGGCCGGTGCTCGGCGAATTCCAGGCGCTGTTTCCAGCGACGCTGGAACTGGCGACAGTGGCGTTGATCATCGCCATCCTGCTCGGCATTCCTGCCGGTATCTTCGCCGCGGTCAAGCGCGGCTCGTGGTTCGACCAGGCGACGATGGGTGTCGCGCTGACCGGCTATTCGATGCCGATCTTCTGGTGGGGGTTGCTGCTCATTATCTTCTTCTCCGGCTATCTCGGCTGGACGCCGGTTTCCGGCCGCATCGGCCTGCAGTATTTCTTCAGGCCGACGACCGGGTTCATGCTCATCGACAGCCTGATCTCCGGCAGGAGCGGCGCTTTCAAATCTGCCGTCAGCCATTTGATTCTGCCGTCGATCGTGCTGGCGACGATCCCGCTTGCCGTCATAGCGCGCCAGACGCGCTCGGCGATGCTCGAGGTGCTGGGCGAGGACTATGTCCGCACCGCGCGCGCCAAGGGCCTGGCGCCGCGCCGCGTCATCGGGCTGCACGCTTTTCGCAACGCGCTGATCCCGGTGGTCACCACCATTGGACTGCAGGTCGGCACGTTGATGGCGGGCGCCATTCTCACCGAAACCATTTTTTCCTGGCCAGGCATTGGTAAATGGATGATCGACGCCATCGGCAAGCGCGACTATGTCGTCGTCCAGAGCGGATTGCTGATCATCGCGCTGATCGTGATGGCGGTGAACCTGATCGTCGACGTGCTCTACGCCGTCATCAATCCGCGCATCCGGGTGCAGTGAGATGACCGACGAATCCGCTGCCGAATCCACCGCCGCCTCCATCCCGACAGGCGGCAGGCAACGCGCCTTCGCCGAGTTCTGGCACTACTTCTCGATGAACACCGGCGCGGTCATCGGCCTTGTCGTGTTTTCGGCGCTGGTGCTGGTGGCGATCTTTGCGCCGTTCGTCGCCCCACATTCGCCCGACGAGCAGTTTCGCGAGGCGCTGCTGGCACCCCCTGCCTGGCAGGAAGGCGGCAAATCGATGTTTCTGCTCGGCACCGATGCGGTCGGCCGCGATATGCTTTCGCGGTTGATTTTCGGGGCGCGTTTCTCGCTGTTCATCGGCCTGGTGGTCGTCGTCTTCTCGCTCACCAGCGGCATCGTGCTTGGTGTGCTCGCCGGCTATTTCCGCGGCTGGGTCGACACGTTGATCATGCGCATCATGGATATCATCCTGGCCTTCCCGTCGCTGCTTCTGGCGCTGGTGCTGGTGGCGATCCTCGGCCCCGGCCTGTTCAACGCCATGCTGGCGATCGCGCTGGTGCTGCAGCCGCATTTCGCGCGTCTCACCCGCGCCGCCGTGATGGCCGAAAAGAACCGCGAATATGTGATCTCCGCCAAGGTGGCCGGCGCCGGTCATCTTCGCTTGATGGTGAGGACGATCCTGCCGAACTGCCTGGCGCCGCTGATCGTACAGGCGACGTTGTCCTTCTCCAACGCCATTCTCGAGGCTGCGGCGCTCGGCTTCCTCGGTGTCGGTGCGCAGCCGCCGACGCCGGAATGGGGCACGATGCTCGCCTCGGCGCGCGAGTTCATCCTGCGTGCCCCTTGGGTGGTGACCTTCCCCGGACTTGCCATCCTGATCACTGTGCTTGCCATCAACCTGATCGGCGATGGCTTGCGCGATGCCTTCGATCCCAAGCTGAAGAGGTCATAATCCAATGCCTCTTCTCGAGATCAAGAACCTGACCGTTTCCTTCGACACCGCCGCTGGACCATTCATGGCGGTACAAGGCATCGACCTGTCGGTCGAACCGCGCGAGGTGCTGGCGATCGTCGGAGAATCCGGTTCCGGAAAATCGGTGGCGATGCTGGCGGTGATGGGGCTTTTGCCCAACACGGCGACGGTGAGGGCCGATCGCATGGCCTTCGACGGCATCGACCTGCTTAAGCTCGGCCCATCCGAGCGGCGCAAGATCGTCGGCAAGGACATCTCCATGATCTTTCAGGAGCCGGTCGCCAGCCTCAACCCGTGCTTTACCGTCGGCTTCCAGATCGAGGAGGTGCTGCGCTTCCACATGGGCATGGACCGCGCCCAGCGCCGGGCGCGTGCCATCGAACTAATGCAGCTCGTCGGCATCGCCGACCCCCAGGAACGGCTGGGCTCCTTCCCGCACCAGATGTCGGGCGGTCAGTGCCAGCGCGTCATGATTGCCATCGCCATCGCCTGCAATCCGAAGCTTTTGATAGCCGACGAGCCAACCACGGCCCTCGACGTCACCATCCAGAAGCAGATCCTCGATCTGCTGGTCGGCCTGCAGGCCAAATATGGCATGGGCCTAATCATGATCACCCACAATATGGGGGTGGTTGCCGAGACCGCCGACCGTGTCATCGTCCAGTATAAGGGCCGCAAGATGGAAGAGGCCGACGTGCTGTCGCTGTTCGAGTCCCCCAAGAGCAATTACACGCGCGCGCTGCTGTCGGCGCTGCCGGAAAACGCCGTCGGCGACCGGTTGCCTACTGTTTCCGACATGCTGTTCGAGCCGGCCCCATCTGTAGTCGCAGCCCGATCCGCAGGAGGAACCGCCTCATGAGCGTGACGGTAGTCGAAGGCAAGAACATCGCGCGCGACTATCATGTCGGTGGCGGGCTTTTCCGCCCCTCCCGTACGGTTCATGCGGTCAAGGGTGTTTCGTTCAGCGTCGACAAGGGCAAGACGCTGGCCATCGTCGGCGAGAGCGGCTGCGGCAAGTCAACACTCGCCCGCATCATCACCCTGATCGATCCGGCGACCTCCGGCGAGCTTTTCATCGACGGCAAGAAGGTGGACATCGCCAGGGACGGCCTGTCGAAGGAAATGCGCCGCAAGGTGCAGATCGTCTTCCAGAACCCCTATGGTTCGCTCAATCCACGCCAGAAGATCGGCGACGTGCTTGGCGAGCCGCTACTCATCAACACCGACAGCACGGCCGACGAGCGGCGCGATCTTGCCATGAAGATGCTGAAGAAGGTCGGTCTCGGCCCCGAGCACTACAATCGCTACCCGCATATGTTTTCGGGCGGCCAGCGCCAGCGGATCGCCATTGCGCGCGCGCTGATGCTCAACCCCAGCCTCCTGGTGCTGGACGAGCCGGTCTCGGCACTTGACCTGTCGGTGCAGGCGCAGGTGCTGAACCTGCTCGCCGACCTGCAGGACGAGTTTCAGCTGACCTATGTTTTCATCAGCCACGACCTGTCGGTGGTACGGTATATCGCCGACGACGTGATGGTGATGTATTTCGGCGAAGCGGTCGAATACGGCTCGCGCGACGAGGTCTTCGCCGACCCCAAGCACAGCTATACCAGGACGCTTTTCGCGGCGACGCCGCGTGCCGACGTCGCCAGCATCAAGGCAAGGTTGGCGAAGAAGAAGGCCGCCTGATCCGGCGAGGTTTGCCGGCCGGCTACCGCTTCTCGATCCCCGGAATGCCGGAGATCTGCTCGGTGAGAAAGTCGACCAGCAGCCGCACCCGGGCAATGCCGGCGCGTTCCGGGACGATCAGCATGCTCAGCGGGACGGGAGGCGGAAAATAGCCCGGCATGACCACCTCCAGCCGGCCGGCCGCCAGAAGATCGTCGACAAGCCAATGGTGCGCGGGTGCAATGCCGCGTCCGGCGACAAGGGCTTCGCGCGCGGCAAGCCCATGGTCGACCCGAAATCGCCCGCCAAAGGGCACCGCAAAGGTCTCGCCGCCCGGCCCCTGCAGGGTGAGCGTATCGCTTCCTGCGATGTTCGACATCCGGATGCCTTCATGGCCAGGCAGATCTTGCGGGACAGCCGGTCTGCCCCGCGCCGCCAGATAGGCCGGCGCCGCCACCAGCAGACGCCGGGACTGGCCGAGCGCCCGCAGTTTCATCGAGCTGTCGGTGAGCGGACCGAGGCGAAGCGCGACGTCGACGCCCTCCCGCACAAGGTTGATGCGCTCGTCGGTAAGGCTGAGATCGATGCCGATGTCGGGATAGCGGTCCTGAAAGGCGAAGATCAGCCGCCTGGCATGCAAGACCCCGAGCGCCGCAGTGCAGGATATCCGGATCGTGCCGGCCGACGCGCCGCGCGTGCCCCGGGCCTCGTCACCGGCCTGCTCAACGAGTCGCAGGATCTGGACGCTGTCGGCATAGTAACGGCTGCCTTCGTCGGTCATCGTGACGCGCCGGGTGGTCCTGCTGAGCAAGGGTACTCCGACGGCCTCCTCGAGTTCCCGCAAATGCCGTGTGATCGTCGACTGCCCAACTCCGAGCTCGCGCGCCACAGCCGAGAGGCTACCGCGCTCGGCAACGCGAACGAAGGTGCGCATACGCTCGAGAGTGACGTCCGATCTATCCATTATTCGGCATTATCTTATACATTTCCTGCATATAGTGGATCAGCCCACGGCTGGCTACTTTTGGTGTCTATCGTCCCTTCTTCGGAGTAGACCCATGAAAGTCTTGCTTGTTTTTGCTCATCCTGAACCGCGTTCGCTCAACGGCGCGTTGCGTGACGTCGCCATCAGGGAACTCGAGGCCGAGGGCCACGAGGTGCGGGTGTCTGACCTCTATGCCGATGGCTGGAAATCCGAGGTAGACCGTGCCGACTTTCCGTCGTGGCCGCCTGAAGCACGTTTCCTGCCGGCCGGCGCCTCCAAGAAAGCTTTTGCGAGCGACACTCTGACCGATGACGTCAAAGCGGAGATCGACAAGCTGCTATGGGCCGATACCCTGATCCTCCAATTCCCGCTGTGGTGGTACGCCATGCCGGCGATCCTCAAGGGCTGGGTCGATCGGGTGTACGCCTACGGCTTCGCCTATGGCGTCGGCGAGCACAGCGATAACCGGTGGGGCGACCGCTTTGGTGAGGGAACGCTCGCCGGCAAGCGCGCAATGCTGATCGTGACCACCGGCGGCTGGGAGGAGCATTATTCCGCTCGCGGCGTCAACGGCCCGATCGACGACCTGCTGTTCCCGATCAATCACGGGATTCTATACTATCCGGGCTACGACGTGCTTCCGCCGTTCGTGGTCTACAGGGTGGACCGTTTTGGGGAGGCCGATTTCGAGCCTGTCGCGGAGCGACTGCGCGAAAGGATGCGGACGCTCGAGACAATCCGGCCCATTCCCTATCGGCAGCAGAATGGCGGCGATTACTTGATCCCAAGCATGCAATTGCGCCCCGGCTTGGAGAACCCGGGTGCGACCGCCTTCGCGCTCCACGAGGATCGTGCCGGCACCGCCGGCCAGCCCGATCAGGACAGCCGGGCGATGATGGTGCGCAGCGCCTCGCCGAAGCGCCGGACTTCCTCGATCGTATTGTAATGCACCAGCGAGGCGCGCACGGCGCCGCTGTCCATGCTGAGATTGAGCCGCTTCATCAGGCGCGGCGCATACATGTGGCCGTCGCGAATGCCGATCTGCATCTCGGCCATCTCCTCGACGATCCTCTGCGGCGACAACGTGCCGACATTGAAGCAGAAGGTCGGCACGCGCTCGCTGAGGCGCGCCTCTTCGGCCACGCCGTAGATCGTCGCGCCGCAATCTTTGAGCACCGCCAGCATTTCGCGCGCCAGCACCTGCTCGTAGTCGCGGATGGCATTCATGCCGGCAACGATGTTGTCGCGGCGCGACCGGTTATTGGCTGGGGCGAAATTGCGGCCGATCGATTCGAGGTAGCGCACCGCGGCATCCATGCCGGAGACGTTTTCGTAGATGAACGTGCCGGCCTCGATCTTGTAAGGCGGCTCGTCGGGGATGAAATCCTCGCGGAAGGTCGGCAAGCGCTTCAGAGTTTCGAAGCGGCCCCACAGGAAGCCCATATGCGGCGAGAAATTCTTGTAGCCGGAGCAGACCAGATAGTCGCAATCCCAGGCCTGCACATCGATCAGCCCGTGCGGCCCGTAATGCACGCAGTCGAGGAACACTTCGGCGCCTGCCGCATGCGCAATCCCAGCCACGGAGGCAACGTCGACAATCGAGCCGATCGAATGCGCCGTCACCGTGCAGGCCACGAGCCGGGTGCGCTCGGAGACCAGCGGGCGCAAATCGTCGACGTGCAGATTGCCGTCCTCGCGCATCCGCCACCATTTGAACTTGGCGCCGGCGGGCGCCAGCGCCAGCCACGTCGCGATATTGGCGTCGTGGTCCATGTCGGTGATGACGATCTCATCACGCTCCTCGTTTGGTCGCTCGGAAAGCATCTGGCCGATGCCGAGGCTGACCAACCGGATGAACGAGGTGGCGTTCATGCCGAAGCAGATCTCCGCCGGGTTGGTGGCGTTGATCAGCAAGGCCACGCTTTCGCGTGCGCCGGCGACGGCTTGGTCGACGGTGACGCTGCGGCCATAGCGGCCGCCGCGCTGCACATTATGCGCGACCAAATGGTTGGTGACCGCATCGAGCACGCTTTGCGGGATCTGTGCGCCGGCGGCATTGTCCATGAAGACGAAGTCTCCGGCTTGCTGCAAGGCGGGAAACATGGCGCGGATCGTCTCGACCGGGAAAGCTGCGGCATCGCCGGTTTTCGAAATCTGATGCTGGTTCAAGGACGTCTCCTGCGAAGTGCCTAACGGAAGTTGATATTCGGGGAATTGGCGGACGGAAATCGTTGGCGGCCTCAGCGGGTCTTTTCGGTCTGGAAGCGGCGTTCCAGGAGGCTGACGAGACGGACCATCGGCCAGAGAAAGATGAGATAGACCAGCGCCGCGCCGATCAGCGGTGAAGGGTTGGCATAGAGCGATTGCGCGTTGGTCGCTTCCTTCAGCAGTTCAGGCAGGGCTACCGTGGAGGCGAGCGAGGTGTCCTTGAACATCGAAACGCAATTGCTGGTCATCGGTGGAATGACGACGCGGATCGCCTGCGGCAGCACTACCTTGCGCAAGGTCAGCAAGAACGGCAGGCCGAGCGCCTGCGCCGCCTCGAACTGGCCGCGCGGAATGCTTTCTATGCCGGAGCGGAACACCTCGGCCGAATAGGCCGCCATGATGATGGCGAAGGCCATCACCGCGGACGTCCACGATGACAGGCGAATGCCGAGGAACGGCAGCGCATAGTAGATCAGGATCAGCACGACCAGCACCGGCATCGCCCGGAAAATGTCGATGTAGCCGACAGCCAGCAGCCGAAGCGGCTTTGGCGCATAGAGCCGCACCAGGCTGATCGCGAGGCCGACGGGAATACCGATGCCGATGCTCATGATTCCAAGCAGAAGCGTGTTCAGGAAACCGCGCAGCAGCGCCGGCAGGCTGGAGACCATGACGTCGGCGTTGAAGAAGGTGTCCAGCAGCGACATCGCAGCATTTCCGAAACGTTTGGCGTCCCGCGACGCGAGAGCCCGAGCCCGAAATCCGAAATCGTGCCGGCACGAAAGCCGGCACGACATTTAAGCGCGAACTGCCGTTCAGGCCTTCGGCATAGGCATTTCCTTGACGGTCGAGGAATCGGCCGGTGCGTCGCTGCCGAACCACTTCTTGTGGATCGCGGCCAGCGTGCCGTCCGTCTTCATCGCGGTCAGCGCGTCGTTCAGCTTGCCGAGCAGCGGGTGGTCCTTGGTCATCATCAGGCCGTACTGCTCGCCGGTCTTGATGCGCTCTTTTACCGCCAGATCCTTCATCCTGGTGAAGGAATATTCCAGGCCCGGAATATCGCTGACCGCCGCATCGACGCGGCCGGAGCTGAGATCGAGCAGCAAATTCTGCTGGGTGTCGTAGCCCTTGACGTCACTGAACCCGTCCGCCTCCTGGTGCGCCTTGACCCAGGCTTCGCCGGTCGAGCCGGACAGCACGCCGACGATCTTGCCCTTGAGGTCGGCCTCGGCCTTGATTGGGCTGTCGGCCTTCGCGGCGATGCCCATGTCGGAATCATAGTAGGGCTGCGTGAACGACTGAGACTTCAGCCGCTCCGGCGTGATGGTAATCGACGAGATGGCGACGTCGATGCGCTTCGAGGTGGTGGCGGCGAACAGCGCCTGGAAACCGAGATCGGCGATATCAGTGGTCATGCCGATACGCTTTGCCGCCTCATTGATGATGTCGACTTCGAAACCCTCGAACGTGCCGCTCTCGTTCTTGTATTCAAAAGGCGGATTGGTCGGATAGGCGCCGACATTCAGCGTGCCTTCGGCATAGGCCGGGCCGCCGGCGATGCCGATGGCGGCAGCAAGAAGCAGCAGATTGCGACGGGTGAAGTTCATTTTCGTTCCCTCTGGTTGTGATCGGACGGGTTTGGCCCCGCACGGTTTTGATACGCCAAGTGACCGGACTGCCGGAAAGCCCTCCCGGCACGGCAGTCGTAAGATCGATGCTATCCAAAGTACCGCGCTTTTCAAGGCGAAAGTTTTAAGCTTAAAAAATTGCCGTGTGTTGCCGTCACTCCGGAATAACCGCCGTGGCCTGGATCTCAACCTTGGCGCGATCCTCGACAAGCGCCATCACCTGCATAGCGGCCATCGCCGGAAAATGCCGGCCGATCACCTCGCGATAGACCTCGCCGATCCCCTTGAGATTGGCCAGATATTCCGCCTTGTCGGTAAAGTACCAGGTCATCGAGGTGATATGATCAGGCGTGGCGCCGGCCTCGGCGAGCACGGCGACAATATTGGCCAGCGTCTGCCGCACCTGGCCGACAAGATCATCGGTCTCGAAGCGGCCCTGTCCGTTCCAGCCGACCTGCCCGCCGACGAAGACAAGCTGTCCACGCGCGGCGACGCCATTGGCGTAGCCGACGGGTTTCGCCCAGCCTTCCGGCTGCAGGATGGTGTGCATATCAAAGCCTCCCAATGCTCAAATCCGGTCGCTCAAAACTCGAAGACAATCGATTCTTCCACACAAACTCCGGTCTCAGGCCGCTCCCAATACTTGCCGCGCAATCACCACCTTCTGCACGTCGGACGCTCCCTCGTAGATGCGCAGTGCCCGGATCTCGCGGTACAGTCTTTCGACGATATGGCCCCTGCGGACGCCGTCGCCGCCATGCAGCTGCACAGCCTTGTCGATCACCTCTTGCGCTTTGTCGGTAGCGAACAGCTTGGCCATGGCGGCTTCGCGGGTAACCCGAGCCGCGCCCAAGTCCTTGGTCCAGGCGGCACGATAGACCAGCAGCGCGGCGGCGTCGACATCCAGCGCCATGTCGGCGATGTGGCCCTGCACCATCTGCAGCTCGGCCATCGGTGCACCGAACAGCCTGCGCTCGGCCACTCTTTTGATGCTTTCGTCCAGCGCGCGCCGGGCAAAGCCGAGCGCTGCTGCGCCGACGGTCGAACGGAACACATCGAGCACGGACATGGCGATGCGAAAACCGTCACCGGGTTTGCCGACCAGCGCCGAGGCTGGAACGCGTGCGTTGTCAAAGGATAGCCGGGCGAGCGGGTGCGGCGCGATCACTTCCAGCCGCTCGGCAACGATCAGCCCCTCGGTTTCGGAAGGCACGACAAAGGCGGAAAGCCCCTTGGCGCCGGGCGCCTCGCCGGTACGGGCAAAGACAACATAAAAGTCAGCGATACCGCCGTTGGAGATCCAGGTCTTTTCGCCGGATAGGAGATAGCTGTCGCGGTCACGGGTGGCCGCCATTTCCATATTGGCAACGTCCGAGCCCGAGCGCGGCTCCGACAACGCGAAGGCCGAAATCGCCTTGCCAGCCCGTGTCTTCGCCAGCCAGCTCTGCTGATCGGGCGAGCCGAACAGGCTGAGCGCACCAGTGCCGAGCCCTTGCATGGCGAAGGCGAAATCGGCCAGCCCGTCATGCCGGGCCAGCGTCTCGCGCGTGAGGCACAATGTGCGCACGTCGAGTGCTGCAGGGTTTTCGGTATCGAGCGCCGTCGGCTTCAGCCAGCCGTCCTTGCCGAGCCTAGTCACCAGCTCGCGACAGGCGGCGTCGACATCGTCATGCGCGACCGGCAGGTTCTTGGCGCACCATGCCTCCAGCCGCTCTGCCAGCTCGCGGTGACGATCCGCGAAGAACGGCCAGGTGAGGAAGGAACGGTCAGGCATTTCTGCCTCCACAGTTCTCCGGCCCTGGCGCTCCACGGCGCCCCCCTCTGTCCTGCCGGACATCTCCCCCTCTAGGGGGGAGATTGGCAGCTCCGGCGTTGGCTCCCATCTTGCGGCGGTGGCGATTGGCGAAGGCCGCAGCGACATTCGATCTCCCCCCTTGAGGGGGAGATGGCCGGCAGGCCAGAGGGGGGTGCTGTCCCGCCAGCGTCTCCACGGAAGCAATCATCTCAATCCCCTTCGAACACCGGCTTCTCCTTGGCCACGAAAGCCGTGTACGCCCGCTCGAAATCACGGGTCTGCATGCAGATCGCCTGCGCCTGCGCTTCCGCTTCGATAGCCTGGTCGAGACCCATCGACCATTCCTGATTCAGCTGCGTCTTGGTCATGCCATGGGCGAAGGTCGGGCCGGAAACGATGCGCGCGGCCATGTCGAGCGCGTCGGCCTCGAGCGTTGCGGCATCGACCAGCCGGTTGTAGAAGCCCCAGCGCTCGCCTTCCTCGGCACTCATCGTGCGGCCGGTATAGAGCAGCTCGGCGGCGCGACCCTGGCCAATGATGCGCGGCAGGATCGCGCAGGCGCCCATGTCGCAGCCGGCAAGACCGACGCGGGTAAAAAGGAATGCTGTCTTGGCCTGTGGCGTGGCGATGCGGATATCGGAGGCCATGGCGATAATCGCGCCGGCGCCGACCGCCACGCCGTCGACCGCCGCAATAATCGGCTTGCCGCAGTTCAACATCGCCTTGACGAAATCGCCGGTCATGCGGGTGAAGGCGAGCAGCGCCTTCATGTCCATCTTGACCAGTGGGCCGATGATTTCGTGGACATCGCCGCCCGAGCAGAAATTGCCGCCATTGGGAAGGAACACCACCGCATCGACATCGTCGGCATAGACGAGATCGCGAAAAGTGTCGCGCAATTCGGCATAGCTGTCGAAGGTCAGCGGGTTCTTGCGCTCCGGCCGATCGAGCCGGATCTTTGCGACCTTGCGTTCGACCTGCCAGAGGAAATGCTTCGGCTTGTGGCCAGCCAGCTTCGTCATTCCCGTCCCTCCCAATTGCTGCGGAAGGAGGTCAGCATGCCGGTCAGCCGGCGGGCCTCGTCCTCGCTCACATTGCCCAGCAACTCGCCGACCCATTTTTCATGCGCGGCGGCGATCACGGCGAACGTCTTCGATCCCTCTTCCGTCAGCCGCACCATCGAAGTGCGGCGGTCGCCATTGCGTCGGGCCCGCATCACCAACCCTTCCGAGACCAGCCGGTCGATGATGCCGGTGACATTGCCGTTGGACACCAGCAGGAAGCGCGACAGGTCGCTCATCAGCATGCCTTCCGGCGCCCTGTAGAGCGCGGCCATCACGTCGAAGCGTGGCAGCGTCGTGTTGAACTCTTGCCGCAGTCGTTCGCGCAGCTCGGCCTCGATGGTGCGCGAGGCGCGCAGCAGGCGTATCCACAGCCGCAGGCGGTCCTTGCCAGGTCCGGACGGGGCGGGCAGGGGACCGGCTACCATGTCTCACCTCCGGAGATCGAAATCGTCTGCCCGGTAATCGACCGGGCGGCGTCGCCACACAGATAAAGTACGGCGGCCGCAATTTCTTCCGGCTGGATGAAGCGGCCTTGCGGGTTGGTCGCGGCAAGGCTTGTCCGTGCCTGCTCGGACGAGCGGCCGGTCGTTTGGACGATGCGCTGGACGGCGCTCTCCAGCATCTCGGTTTCGACAAACCCTGGGCACACGGCATTCACTGTCATGCCGGACTTGGCGGTCTCGACGGCGAGTGCCCGCATCAGGCCGACGACGCCATGCTTGGCTGCGACATAAGCTGCGACATAGGGATAGCCTTTCAGTCCGGCGGTGGAGGCGATGAAGATGATACGGCCAGTCTTGCGCGCTGCCATGCCGGCCAATGCCGGCTTCACCGTCAGGAACGCACCGGTCAAGTTGACGTCGAGCGTGCGCTGCCAGTCTGCCAGCGAGGTCCGCTGCGCCGGCGCACTGCCGGACATGCCGGCATTGGCAACGACGATGTCGAATGGTCCGCGTGCCGCTTCCGCGGCCTCGTAGAGCGACGCCATCGATGCCTCGTCGGTGACGTCGGCGGCATTGGCGAAGATGCGATTGTTCTCGGCGGCAACCTCGGCAAGCGGCTCTACGCGCCGGCCGCAGATGGTCACGTCGATGCCGGCGCCGGCAAGCGCCAGCGCGATTGCGCGGCCGACGCCGGAGCCGCCGCCGGTGACCAGCGCATGACGCCCCGAAATCGTCGCCGCGGCACTCATACTTTCAACCCCGCTGCCGCTTCGCGCTCGGCCAACCGGTAGAGCTGGTCGCGGCCGGGCAGATAGGGATCCGGCCATTTGACGCCGCGATCACCAAGCGTGACGGCCGCGTGCAGCGTCCAGTAGGGATCGGCAAGATGCGGCCTAGCCAGTGCGACGAGATCGGCGCGGCCCGCCATCAGGATCGAGTTGACGTGGTCCGGCTCATAGATATTGCCGACCGCCATCGTCGCCATGCCGACCTCGTTGCGGATGCGATCGGAAAACGGCGTCTGGAACATGCGGCCATAGACCGGTCTTGCCACGGCCGAAGTCTGGCCGGCCGATACGTCGCAGATGTCTACGCCGGCTTCATGCAGCAGCCGCGCGATCTCGACGGCATCGGCCGGCGTCACGCCCTCGATGCCCAGCCAGTCATTGGCGGAGATGCGCATCGAGATCGGCTTCTCGGCCGGCCATGCGGCGCGCACCGCACGAAAGATTTCCAAGGGGTAGCGCATGCGGTTTTCCAGCGAGCCGCCATAGGCATCGGTGCGCCGGTTGGTCAGGGGCGTGATGAAGGAGGACAGGAGATAGCCGTGCGCGGCGTGTATTTCGAGCATGTCGAAGCCGCAGCGCGCCGCCATCTCGGCCGAGCCGACAAACTGGTCGCGCACCATATCCATGTCGGCGCGGTTCATCGTCCTCGGCACCTGGTTTTCCGGCGACCACGGCACGGAAGACGCTGCCATGACGGGCCAATTGCCTGAGGGCAGCGGCACGTCGGTTCCTTGCCAGCCGAGCCTGGTCGACCCCTTGGCACCGGAATGGCCGATCTGGGCGCAGATCTTGGCCTCGGTTTCGGCATGAACGAACTCGACCAGCCGCTTCCAGGCGACCTCATGCTCGGGCGCATAAAAACCAGGGCAGCCAGGCGTGATGCGGCCTTCCGGGCTGACGCAGGTCATCTCGATGTAGAGGAGGCCGGCGCCGCCCTTGGCCCGTTCGGCGTAATGGGCGAAATGCCAGTCGGTCGGACAGCCGTCGACCGCCTTGTACTGTGCCATCGGCGAGACGACGACGCGGTTCTGCAGCGCCATATCGCGCAGCCGGAACGGCGCGAACATCGGCGCGCGACGCAGATTATTGCCCCCGGCGCCGGCTTGGCGCTGGAACCACTCCTCGGCGCCGGCCAGCCACTCGGCATCGCGCAGCCGCAAATTCTCGTGACTGATGCGCTGCGAGCGTGTCAAAAGCGAATAGTTGAACTGCACCGGATCGAGTCCGAGATAGCGCTCGACCTCCTCGAACCATTCGAGCGAATTGCGCGCCGCCGACTGCAGCTTCAGCACTTCGGTGCGCCGCGCATCCTCATATTTGCGGAAGGCCGCCTCGAGGTCCGGCTCGGACTCGACATAGTCGGCCAGCGCCACCGCGCTTTCCAGCGCCAGCTTGGTGCCGGAACCGATCGAGAAATGCGCGCTCGCCGCCGCGTCGCCCATCAGTGCCAGGTTCTTGTAGGACCAGCGTTCGCACAAGACCCGCGGGAAATTGATCCACGCCGAGCCGCGGATATGATTGGCGTTGGTCATCAGCGCGTGGCCGCCGAGGTGGCGGGCAAAGATGCGCTCGCAGATAGCAATCGATTCCTGCTGCGACATCGCGCCGAAGCCGAAGCGCTGCCAGGTCTGCTCGCTGCATTCGACGATGAAGGTCGCGGTGTCGCTGTCGAACTGGTAGGCATGCGCCCATACCCAGCCATTTTCGGTCTTTTCGAAGATGAAGGTGAAGGCGTCGTCGAATTTCTGACGGGTGCCGAGCCAGACGAACTTGCATTTACGGATGTCGATATCGGGCTTGAACACGTCGACGAAGGTGCCCCGCGCTTTCGAGTTCAGCCCGTCGGCGGCGACAACCAGGTCGTGCGTCTCCATATATGGCTTGGGATCGGCGATGTCGGTTTCGAACACCAGCTTGACGCCGAGCTCGCGCGCCCGCCGCTGCAGAAGGGTGAGCAGCCGCTTGCGGCCGATGCCGCAAAAGCCGTGGCCGGTCGAGACCGTGCGCACGCCGTCATGGATGACGGCAATGTCGTCCCAATAGGCGAAGTGCTTGCGGATCCAGACGGCGCTGACCGGGTCGTTCCTGGCCAGGTTCTCCAGCGTTTCGGCCGACAGCACGACGCCCCAGCCGAACGTATCATCGGCACGGTTGCGCTCGAACACCGTCACTTCATGCGAGGCATCCCTGAGCTTCAGCGAGATGGCAAAGTAGAGCCCGGCTGGTCCGCCGCCGAGAACCGCAACTTTCATCGTGCGATCTCCTCTTCGCTTCTGTCCGTCGAGTTTACGCCTGAGGCAGATTAATTCAAGCTTGAAGTTTCAGGATTGAAACAATCCGCCTCAGAAACCCGGCTTGCCGGCAATCGGCTCCGCAGGCCAGGGACTCCCGGGCTATTTTTCCGGGTTCTTCGGGCTCCACAGCACCGTTTCTGCATCCTTTTCATAGGCCATGCCATTGGGATAGCTGATCGCTTCCAACTGCAAACCCCAGGGCGCCTGGAAATAGAGGATGGTCTGGCCGGCGGCCGGGCCTTCGGTAACCGGCAGCGGTCCCATCCGCGTCTTGACGCCCTTGCCGTCAAGATAGGCTTTTGCGGCGGCGATGTCGTCGACATAGAAGGCGATATGGAAGCCGCCTATGTCGCTGTTGCGAGGTGTCAGGTCCTTCTGATCCGGCGCGGTGTATTTGAACAGCTCGATGTTCGACCCGTGTCCGCAGCGGACCAGGGTGATCTCCTCGATCACCGCCTTGGGATCGACGCCCAGCAGATCCTGCATGAATGTGCCCTTGTCGTCGGCGAACGGGCCGAACGACATCGCCTTCTTGCAGCCGACCACCTCGGTAAAGAACTCGACGGCCTGCTTCATGTCGGGAACGGTGACGCCGGTGTGGTCGTGACCGCGCATGCCGGGTATGGAACTGGCGTAAGCGGTGCCGATGCTTCCCAGCACGGTGGCTGCAAGCGTCGCATATCGGATTGCATTCTTCATATCAGTCATCCTCCATCGCGGGACATTTTTGCCGGGCGCACGCCCGAGGCCCGCTCTGCGGCGTGCGAATAGGATTGTGTTTCATGCCGGCGCCTTTGCGGCGGGCAGCAACCAAGCGTCATCGATCTCGGGCAGCGGAATGGCGGCGAGGAGGTCGCGCGTGTAGGCCTGCTGCGGGTGCTCGAACAAAGTATCCGTCGCGCTGGCTTCGACGATCGCGCCTTCGCGCATGACGATCACTAGCCGGCACAGCCGCCGAATGACAGAAAGATCATGGCTGATGAAGGCAACGGTCAGGCCCATTTCGGCGGCGAGTTTTTCCAGCAGCGTCAGGATCTGCGCCTGCGTCGACACGTCGAGGCCGGAGACGATTTCGTCGGCCAGCACGAATTTCGGCGACAGCGCCAGCGCCCGGGCAATGCCGACGCGCTGGCGCTGGCCGCCCGACAATTCGTGACGGTAGCGGCCGGCAAAGCTCTGCGGCAGGCCGACGCGCTGCAGCGCCTCGGCGACGCGGGCTTTCAGATTGTCGCCAAGACCATTCTGCTTGAGCGGAGCTGCGATGATGCTGGCGATGGTGCGGCGCGGATTGAGCGACGACATCGGATCCTGGAAGATCATCTGCAGATTACGGCGCAGCGGCCTGAGCTCCGCTTCCGGCAGATGGGTGATGTCGCGGCCGTCGAAAATGACCTTGCCGGCACTGGGCTCCAAAAGCCGCACCAACGCGCGGCCAAGCGTCGATTTGCCGGAGCCGGATTCGCCGACGATGCCGGTCACCGAGCCCCTGGGCAGGTCGAAATCGAGGCCTTTCAGGATCTCGGCCAGCGGCGCCCGGCCGATCAGCGGCTTGCGCGTCATATCGGGCAATGCAACCTTCAACCCGCGCACGGAAAACAGCGGCTCAGCCATGCGGCGGCCTCCAGGCCTGGTCGGAGGCGGCGATCTCCGCGGCCAGTCCGGCCAGTACCTTATCGTCGACCGGCTTCAGCGACGCGAATGGATCGGTGTAGCGCGGCGTCGCCGCCATCAGTGCCCGCGTATAAGGATGCTGCGGTGAAGCGAAGAGCGCTGCCGTCTCGGCCTCCTCCACCACCTTGCCGGCATAGAGCACGGACACTTTCTGGCTGATCTTGGCGACGACGCCGAGATCGTGGGTAACGAACAGGATCGCCGTGCCGTGCTCGCGCTGCAATTGCGCGATCAGCCGCAGGATCTGCTTCTGCACGGTTACGTCGAGCGCCGTGGTCGGCTCGTCGGCGACGATCAGCCTTGGTTCGCCTGCGAACGCCGCGGCGATCAGCACGCGCTGGCGCATGCCGCCGGACAGCTCGTGCGGATAGCATTTAAGGACACGCTCGGGGTCGCGGATCTGCACCTCGTCCAGCAATTGGCGGATGCGTGCATCGGCCTTCTCACCGCTCCAGCCGAGGATGCGCACCAGCCGGTCGGTCATCTGCGGGCCGATGCGGCGCGACGGATTGAGCGCGGTCAAGGGATCTTGTGGGATCAGCGCCGTGCGGGCGCCGATCAGCGTGCGCCGTGCCCTGGGCTGAAGCTTGCCGAGGTCCTCGCCCTCGAGCAGCATATCGCCTTCGACGATGCGCACGCTGGGTGGCAGCACGCCGAGCACGGCCTTGCCGATCATCGTCTTGCCGGCGCCGCTCTCGCCGACCAGCGCGCGGACTTCTCCGGGCTCGACGGAGAGCGACACCGAGCGCAACACGCGCAAGCCATTAGGCAGCACCGCGCTAAGGCTGCGTATGTCCAGGCAGGGTTTCGCAGGCGCGTTCATCGCAGCACCGGATCGAAACGTGCCCTGAGACCTTCGCCGAACTGGCTGAACGACAGCACCGTCAGGATCAGGGTGACCAGCGGGAACACCAGCACCCACCAGGCCTGATGGATCGACAAGCGGCCCTCGGCGATGATGCCGCCCCAGGTCGGGTCGTCGGTCGAGATCGACAGATTGACGAAGGACAGGATCGCCTCGACGATGACGGCGATGCCCATCTCCAGCGACAGCAGCGCGACGATCGACGGCACCACATTGGGCAGCACCTCGCGCAGCATGATGCCGATGCGGCCATAGCCGGCGATGCGGGCGTTCTCGACATAATCCATGCGCGATTGGCCCATGGTCTCGGCGCGGATCACCCGGCAGAAGCGCGTCCAGTCGATGACGGCGATGGCAATGATGACGGAGCTCAAGCCGGTGCCAAGCACGGCAACCAAAAGGATGGCAAACAGCACCGGCGGGAACGCCATCCAGACATCGACAACGCGCGAGATGATGCGGTCGGCCCAGCCGCCGAAATAGCCGGCGATCAGGCCGAGCGTCGAGCCGACCAGGCAGGCGGCAAGGGCTGCCGCGAAAGCGACGATGAAGGCGATGCGCGCACCGAAGATCAGCCG
>NZ_SUEG01000018.1:9357-12371 GCF_005063415.1 Mesorhizobium sp. | reverse complement strand
GAGCCAGTAGCCGGGCTCAGCACCGCTCAGCCAGAACGGCGGCAGGCGTTCGAACATCAGGTCCTGCGCCAGTGGGTCCTGTGGTGCGACCAGCGGCGCGAAGATCGCGGCAAGGAGCGCGAGCAATAGCCAGCCGCCAGCCAGCCACAGGCGTGCCCGCGACCCATGTCTTGAAATGCGGGCCTCATCCATGGCGCAGCCTCGGATTGAGCAGCGCATACATCATGTCGACGGCAAGGTTGATCAGCACGAACAGCAGCGCGAACACCAGCACAATGCCCTGGATCAGCGGCAGGTCGCGATTGATGACGGCGTCGATCGCCATATTGCCGAGGCCTTCATAGGAAAACAGCCGTTCGACGATGACCGTGCCGCCGATCAGGAAGGTGAACTGCACGCCGACCAGCGTCAGCGTCGGCAGCGCCGCGTTCTTCAGCGCCTCGCGCAGGATGACCTGCGTTTCCGAAAAGCCCTTTACCCGCGCCAGCACGACATAGTCGAGGTCGAGCACTTCTTTCAGCGACTGTTTCAGCAGCTGCGAGATGATCGCGGCCAGCGGCAGCGCCAGCGCAATCGCCGGCATCAGCATGTGTGCCAGCAGGTCCCTGGTCAGGTCGAAGCGCAGCCGTACGATGCTTTCGAACAGATAGAATTGCGTGGCGAAGGGCAGGTCGAGCTGCGGCGACACCCGGCCGGAAATGTCGAAGATAGGCACCAGCACGCCGAACAGAAGAATCAGTACCAGGCCCCACAGGAAATCGGGAATCGAGAGCGCCGCACCGCTGGCAATGTCGATGCCGGCTTCGACCGCGGTGCCGCGCTCGCGCGCGCCGAGGATCGCCGTCGTGCCGCCGATCGCCAGCGCCATCAAAAGCGCGACGATCGCGAGTTCCAGTGTCGCCGGGAGGCGATTGAACACCAGCCCCAGCACATCCTGCCGCAGCGAAATCGACGTGCCGAAATCACCCCTGACGACACCGGCCAGCCAGATGAAGAATTGCTGGACGATGGTCTTGTCGAGCCCGTAAAGCGCGCGCAACCGCGCGACGTCGGCATCGGTCGCGCCGGGCGGCAGCATCATCGCGATCGGATCGCCGGGCGCGACGCGGATGACGACGAAGACGACGACGGCCACGCCGAACAGCGTGATCGCCATCGTCAGAAGACGGATCAGGAATCTTTGCAGCAGCATGGGCGCCCGTGGCGGAAAATGCGCGTCGTCATGCCGGACGGCGCGCGGCAAGCCGAAGACTGTTTCAGGCCGGGCTCATCAGCGCCGGCAGAAGTGCGCCGGACACATGCTGCACGACATTGACGCCCTTGGCATGCACGATTGGTTGCGCATACTGGATCAGCGGCAGCACATAGGCCTGTTCGGCGATGTATTTGTCGACGGCCTTCCAGCCGGCAATGCGCTTGGCCTCGTCCTTCTCGCCCCACAATGGATTGATCATGTCGATCAGATCCTGGCTGTCCCACACCGAATGCGGGCTTGGGCCATACATGGCAAAGCCGGTCGAAGTGGTGGGGTCGCCGATGGCGTTGCCCCAATTGTAGAAAGCCGTCGGCGCAAGCTTGTCGGCGGCGCGCAACTCGTAGTGCTTGGCGATCTCGTACACCTCGATCGTCGCCTCGATACCGACCTTGCGCCACATGCCGACGATCGCCTGGATCATCTCGTAGTCCTTGGGCTTGAAGCCCTTGGTCGTCTGTATCGTGAACTTGACCGGCTTTTCCGGCGAATAGCCGGATGCGGCCAGCAATTCCTTGGCCTTTTCTAGGTTGTGCTCGACCTTGATCGACGCATCGTAGGCGGCGTATTCCGGCGTCTCCAGCGTATCGATGGGCTGGCCGTAGCCGCGCAGCAATCGATCGACCAGCAGCTTCTTGTCGACCGCCATCACCGCCGCCTGGCGCACGTTCTTGTCCAGCATCACGTCGATGTCATTGAAGAAGATCATGCCGATGTCGGAAACATTCTTGCATGAGCCGGCAAGCCCGTCCTTGGCGATCAGGCGGTCATATTCCTCATAAGGAATTTCCAGCGTCACCTGCGAGGAACCGGACTCGATCTCGGCGACGCGGCTCGCCGCATCGGTGACAAACTTGATCGTCACGTTTTCGAAGGCCGGCTTGCCGCCCCAGTAGTTCGGGTTGGCCTTGAGCCGCAGGAAGGCGTTGCGCTCGAATTTGTCGACCATATAGGGCCCGGTGCCGATCGGAGCTTTCTCGAAGCCTTCGGCGCCGACCTTTTCATAATAGGCCTTCGGCATGATGTAGCCGGTGAGGAACGACATCCACTTGAAATACACCGGGTCGAATTGCACGACGTCGCCGGTGATCTTGTTGCCGTCGATCTTGAAGTTGTTGACGTTCTTCCAGACGAACTGGATCGGGTTGCCGGTCTTTTCGTCGCCCGCCCGCTGCAGCGACCAGACCACGTCTTCGGCCGTAAATGGCGAGCCGTCATGCCATTTCACGCCCTCGCGCACCGTCATCATGATCTTGCTGCGATCCTCGTTCCAGCCCCATTCGGTGAGCAGGCCGGGCGCGAAAGAAAGATCCGGCTTCTGCGGGATGAACTGGTCGAACACCGATTGGTAGAGACCCTGGATGGTCGGGTTGACCGCCGAAGGCCCGGTGGTCGGGTCCCAGGACGGCAGGTTGACATTGTAGGCGATGGTCAGTTCGCCGGCAGCCTTGGCGATTTGCGGCAGGCCGAGCGCCGTGGCGCCAAGTGCGGCCGCGCCATATCCGAGCAATTCTCGTCTGTTGATTGTCATGGTCCTTCCCCTGTTGCTTTTATGCGCGGTGTCGTTGTCAATCGGTGGGTTCAGGCTCCTTGGGCAACCGCGCCTTGTCCTCCTTCACCCTGGATGAAAAATGGAGCCTACCTCCCGCCAAGTTGTTGCGCGAGCATGAAGCCCGACGCCGCCCCGGTGCCGGCGCCCGGCCATGTTGCCGCCCCGGTCAGGTGCAGATTGCCGACCGGCGTGTTCCAGCCGGCGTAACCG
>NZ_SUEG01000018.1:6375-9347 GCF_005063415.1 Mesorhizobium sp. | reverse complement strand
GGAAATTCTGCGCCAGATGATGGCTGCCGCAGATCTGGTCGCCGCCGACGAGGTTCGGGTTCTCGCGTTCGAGGTCGATGGGCGAGAACACGGCGCGGCCGAGGATCTTCCGGCGAAGGCCGGGCGCATAGCGCTCGATAATGTCGAGGACGCGCTCGGCGTAGTGCTCCCTAGCCTCGTCCCAGTGAGCCGCCGCGATCGTGCCCGCCGCATCGCCCACAATCTCGGCCGGCAGCATGCGCACCTGCACCCACAGCACGTGCTTGCCGTCCGGCGCACGCGAGGGATCGACCGCGGTCGGCTGACCGACGACCAGCACCGGTTCATCCGGCAGCATGCCGGACATCGCCTGTTGATAGGTCCGCGACATGGCATCGAGCGACGGCGACAGATGCACATAGGCGAACTGCCGAAGCTCGGCACCGGCGCGCCAGTCCGGCAGATCGTCGAGCGCCAAATGGATCATCAACGTCCCCGGCGCATGGCGAAAGTTTTTCATGGCCGTGTCGAAGCCGGCATCGCCCGATCCATTACGCAAAAGTTTCCCGGTCAGCGCCTTCGGTGCGATACCGGCGATGACGGCCCTGGTGGCGGTGTGGGTCTCGCCGGAAGCGAGCCGTACGCCGGTCGCCTTGCCGGCGGAAACCGTGATCTCGGCGACATCAGCCTCGGTGACGATCTTGCCGCCGGTGGCCGTGAGCATGCCCGACAAAGCGCGGATGATGGTGTCGGCGCCGCCTCTGCCGAGCACCATGCCGAAGCACTGGTTGGCCATGGATTCGAGGTAAGGAAACACCGCGCCGCCGGCGATGTCGGGGGCGAAGTCGAGATGCATGCCCCAGGTGGCGAGCGTCGCCCTGAGATGCGGCGACTGGAAAGTCTCCTCGAGCCACGCGCGGGGTGAGGAAAGCAGCAACCGCCCGGTATCGAGCGCGCCAGCAAAACCCTTCTTGCGCCACAGGTTCCAGGCGGTGCCGGCGAGTGCTCGGCCGCTCATCGGCGAGCCCAGCAGCCGGAACAGATGCTCGGCTTGCGTCGGGAATGCCGCAACCAGACCACGCCATGTCTGTGCGTCGGCCTCGGAAAAAGCGGCTATCCGTCCAGTGGTCTTCTCCAGGTCGCTGCTGACGCCGAACCAGCGACCGTCGGGGAAGGCGCTGGCAAAACAGTCGGACACCGGCACGAATTCCAGCCCGTGGGTTTTCAATTCATTTGCATATTTCTTGTGAAAGGCCGAGCCGGCGAACAGGCCCAGATTCATTGCGCCGAAATCGTGCCGGAAGCCCGGAAGCGTGAATTCGCGCGTCTGGACGGCGCCGCCGATCGTTGGATTGCGTTCGAAAACCGCTGTTTTCCAGCCTTTGAGCGCCAGATGCGCGGCGCATGCCAGACTGTTGTGGCCTGCCCCGACAAATATGGCGTCGAACTCGCTCACGCCCCGTCCCATTTCCTTTATGCTTAAAGATAATTGCAGATGCATATGTTTTCGTCTAGTAGGATATTAAGGGCCGCGAGAGCCTTCAGCACCATCGAGAAAGAGGGAACAGAGACCATGGACACACAACAACTCCTCGGCGAAGTCGCCGGCCAGCTGCTTTCCGGCGCCATCCAGGTGGTCGACCTGACGGCGCCGCTCGGGCCAGACACGCCGCTGATCAAGCTGCCGCCGGAACTCGCGGTGGACACGCCGAAGATCGAGATCCACGCCATCTCCGCCTATGACAAGAATGGCCCGTGGTGGGCGTGGAACTGGCTCAAGCTCGGCGAGCATTCGGGCACGCATTTCGACGCGCCCAACCACTGGATTACCGGCAAGGATTATCCGGACGGCGCTACCGACACCATTCCGGCGCAGAACTTCGTCGGCCCGGTCAACGTCATCGACTGTTCGAAGCAAGCGGCAGCCGATCACGATTTCCTGCTCACCGTCGATCACATCAAGGCATGGGAAGCCGAACATGGCGCTATCAACGCGGGCGAGTGGGTGGTGATGCGCACCGACTGGTACAAGCGCAACGGCTCGGAAGCCGAGTTCCTCAACGCCAATGAGACCGGCCCGCACACGCCCGGCCCGACCGCGGAAGCCATCCAGTATCTGATCGGCAAGGACATCAAGGGCTGGGGCAGCGAGACGATCGGCACCGATGCCGGCAAGGCCGGCGGCATGGAGCCGCCATTCCCGGCGCACAGCCTGATGCACAAGGCCAACCGCTACGGCCTCGCCAGCCTCTGCAACCTCGACCGG
The DNA here is from genome assembly GCF_005063415.1 of Mesorhizobium sp. GTDB lineage: Bacteria > Pseudomonadota > Alphaproteobacteria > Rhizobiales > Rhizobiaceae > Mesorhizobium. Next base: position 7,102 of record NZ_SUEG01000018.1, on the reverse strand, counting down.
CTGCCGCCGAAAGGCGCGATCCTGATCGCCGCACCGCTCAAGATCGAGCACGGCACCGGCAGTCCGATCCGCGCACTGGCGTTGGTGCCAAGGCAATAGGGTAGCTGCGGTCTTCGGGAGAAGATCATGTGCGGAAGTGGCACTGTGGTAACGGAGTGGGAGCGGCAGCCTTGCGAAGCTGCCGCTCTACGGCGCGAAGGAACGCGACCGTGCGCGATTGAAACTCAGCTCCCGAGGACGGAGAGCACGCATCGATGAGCGATATCGATCACATCATCGTCGGCAGCGGCATCAACGCGCTGGTTTGCGCGGCGATGCTTGGCGGCAAGGGGGCGAAGGTGCTGGTGCTCGAGCGCAACGACCGCATCGGCGGCTGCATGCGCACGGAGGAGATCACCGCGCCCGGCTTCATCCACGACGTGATGGCGACGACCTTCGTCCTGTTCATCACCTCGCCGGCCTATGCCGCGCTGGGCAAGGATCTGGCGCGGCACGGCCTGGAGTTTTGCAACACCTCCACGCCGACCGGCGTGCTGCGCCCGGACGGCAGCCATGCCGTCCTGCGCACCGACCGTACCGCCAATGTAGCGGCGATCAATGCAATCGCCGCGGGTGACGGCGACCGGCACGGCAGCGATGTCGGCGAGATCGAGCGCAACGCCGGTCCGCTGTTCGGGCTGCTCGGTGGCAACCTGTGGTCCTACCCAACGGCCCGACTGCTGGCGGG
>NZ_SUEG01000018.1:0-6365 GCF_005063415.1 Mesorhizobium sp. | reverse complement strand
GGCGAAGCCTGGCGGCGCGGCCCGCGTGGCCTTGCCGCCTTTCTCGGCAGCGCGTTGGTGCCGGCGCGCGGTTGGCTGGAAAGCACCTACCAGTCGGAAATCATGCGCGCGCTCTGGGCCCCCTGGGTGCTGCATGCCGGCCTCGGGCCCGAAGATGCGTTCTCCGGCCAGATCGCCAAGGTCATCGCCTTCGCGCTTGAAGCGGCCGGCGCGCCGATCGTCAAGGGCGGTGCCAGAAATCTGCTGTCCGCGTTCGAAGCGCTGATCAAGGAGCGCGGCGGTGTGATCCGCACTGAAGGGGACGTTGCCTCCATCGTCCAAAGCGGAGGCCGCGCCACCGGTGTGCGGCTGGCTTCGGGCGAGACGGTCACGGCGAACAAGAGCGTCATCTGCTCGGTCACGCCGACCCAGCTTTACGGGCGGCTGCTCGGCGGCGCGGTTTCGAAAGCCGACGTCGAGGCAGCGCAAAAATACCGCTACGGCAAGGGCAATTTCCAGATCCACTATGCCTTGGACAAGCCGCCGGCATGGCGCGGCGAGGGCCTGGACAAGGTCGCGCTGCTGCATCTGACGCCAGGGCTCGACGGCGTGTCGAAGGCCTGCAACGAGGCCGTGCGCGGCATGCTGCCGGAGGTGCCGACCATCTGCGTCGGCCAGCCGCACGCGCTCGACCAGTCGCGCTGTCCAGACGGCAAGTCGATCCTGTGGCTGCAACTGCCCGAGGCGCCACGGCATATCAAGGGCGATGCCGCCGGCAAACTGCAAACACCTGCGGACGGCCGCTGGACCGAGGCGCTGCGCGAAGCCTATGCCGACCGTGCCGAAGCCATCCTTGCCAGTCATATCGAAGGATTCAAGGACAGCGTCATCGCACGTCGCGCCTATTCGCCGGCCGACCTGGAAGCGATGAACATCAATCTGGTGGGCGGCGATCCCTATGGCGGCTCCTCGACTATTGACCAGTCGTTCCTGTGGCGGCCGTTCAAGACGAGCCGCAATCACGCCACCGGAGTCAGGGGTCTCTACCATATCGGCGCCTCGACCCATCCCGGCGCCGGGCTGGGCGGCGGCTCCGGCTTTCTCCTGGCGGGGAGGCTGTGATGGAACAGAAGGTTGAAAAGCGCCAGCGCATCTCGACTTTGGGCCAGATCGGCCTGCAGCAATTCGCGCCCTATCTGATGAACCGCATCATGGGCCGCTACAATGCCACCTTGCGCGACAATTTCCGCAAGCAGGGCCTGACCATTCCGCAGGTGAGGACGCTGGCCGTCCTGTCGGTCACCGATGGCGTCACCGTCAACGATCTCTCGGTCTATACTGTCATCGAGCAGTCGACCTTGAGCCGGACGCTCGACACGCTGGAGGGACAAGGGTTTGTGCGGCGCGAGCAGGGGGTCACCGACAGCCGCATCCGCCATGTGTTCCTGACCGACGATGGCCGCGCTGAATTCGCGCGCGCCTGGCCAGCCATGCACGACGCTTTCGAGACGATGTTCGACGATGTCGATGACGCCGAGTACGCGGCGCTGATCGCGACATTGCAGAAGATGCTGAAGAACATTCGCAAGCACGACATCTGATCTTACGCGCCGCCAGATCCCGGCGGCAACGGAAGGAGCCCAAAATGGCCGAACGGTCTTTTGCCAAGGAAGTCGAGAAGCTCAGGCTCGGCGCCGGCGAGGAGTTTTCCGGCGAAGGCATTCTCGCCATCACCAAGGCGCTGCTGCAATGCGGCGTCGGCTATGTCGGCGGCTATCAGGGCGCGCCGATCAGCCATTTGATGGACGTGCTGGCCGACGCGCAGGACATCCTGGGCGAGCTCGGCGTGCATTTCGAGGCGAGCGCCTCGGAAGCGACCGCCACCGCCATGCTGGCCGCGTCGGTGCATTATCCGATCCGCGGTGCGGCGACCTTCAAGTCGACAGTCGGCACCAATGTCGCCTCCGACGCGCTCGCCAATCTCGCTTCCGGCGGCGTCACCGGCGGTGCATTGATCATCGTCGGCGAGGATTATGGCGAAGGCTCCTCGATCATGCAGGAGCGCAGCCACGCCTTCGCCATGAAAAGCCAGGTCTGGCTGCTCGACCCGCGACCGAACCTGCCGTCGATCGTCAAGGCGGTGGAGGACGGCTTCGAGCTGTCCGAGGTTTCCAACACGCCGGTCATGCTGCAGGTCCGCATCCGCTGCTGCCATGTCCATGGCCATTTCATCGCCAAGGACAACAAGCGCCCGGCGATGACGGTGGCCGACGCACTCGATGCGCCGCGCCGCGACACCGGCCGCATCGTGCTGCCGCCCGCGTCCTTCCTGCACGAGAAGGAGAAGGTGCAGAAACGCTGGCCGGCGGCGGTGGATTTCATCCGCACCAATAGGATCAACGAATTCTTCGGCCCGGAGCACGGCTCGGTCGGCATCGTCATGCAGGGCGGCATGTACAATTCGGTCATCCGGGCGCTGCAGCGGCTCGGCCTCGCCGACACCTATGGCGACACTGACGTGCCGCTCTATGTGCTGAACGCCGTATACCCGCTGGTCGATGACGAGTTCCTGTCTTTCTGCGAAGGCAAGGACGCCGTTCTCGTCGTCGAGGAAGGCCAGCCAAACTACATCGAGCAGGCCTTTGCCGCGATGCTGCACAAGGCCGGGCGCGGCACCAAGCTCGTTGGCAAGGAGCATCTGCCGATGGCCGGCGAATACACCGGCCAGGTGATGCTCGACGGCATCGGATCGTTCCTGCGCGCCACCATCCCACATCTGCTGCCAAGCGAAGTCCGCGCCCCGAACAAGATCGGCGACGGGCTCGACACCGCCGACCTGATCAATGTCGTCCCGGGCCGTCCGCCCGGCTTCTGCGTCGGCTGCCCGGAGCGGCCGATCTTCGCCGCCACCAAGCTGGTCGAGCAGGAGTTGGGCAAGCACCACATCGCCTCCGACATAGGCTGCCACCTGTTCTCGATCATGCCGCCTTTCGAGCTCGGCGCCACCACCATGGGCTACGGGCTGGGGCCGGCTTCCGCCTCGGCGTTCAATTCGCCCGATGCCAAGCGCCGCTCGATTTCCTTCGTCGGCGACGGCGGCTTCTGGCACAACGGCCTGACCTCCTCTGTCGGCAATGCCGTGTTCAACAAGAACGACGGCGTCATCGTCATCGTCGACAATTTCTATTCGGCCGCGACCGGAGGGCAGGACATCCTGTCATCCCGCGCCGGCAACAAGACCAAGTCGACCAAGCACCCGATCACCGAGGCGGTGAAGGGCATGGGCGTCAAATGGCTGCGCCACATCGACCGCACCTACGACGTAACCAAGATGCAAGACACGCTGCGTGAAGCGCTGACGACGGACGAGAAGGGCCCGAAGGTCATCGTCGCCTCGTCCGAATGCATGCTCAACCGGCAGCGCCGCGAAAAGCCCTTGGTCGACAAGGCGATCAAGGGGGGGACAAGGATGGTCAAGCCGAAATTCGGCGTCGACGAGGATATCTGCACCGGCGATCACGCCTGCATGCGGCTGTCCGGCTGCCCGTCGCTATCGGTGAAGTCGCTGGACGATCCGTTGCGCGACGATCCGGTGGCGCATATCGACCAGAGCTGCGTCGGTTGCGGCAATTGCGGCGAGGTCGCCGACGCGGCGGTGCTGTGCCCGTCCTTCTACCGCGCCGATGTGGTGCATAATCCGAGCCGCTGGGATCGTTTCCTTGAAGCCGCTCGGCGCGCCACGATCGGCCTTTTGCAGCGACGCCGTGAAAGCCGGCGCCTGATATTCGCCGATGCTTGACGCTGTTCCATCAGCCCGTTCCAAGGCCGGCGCGCCGGACGACGAGCGCGTCATCAAGCTTGCCGTGCTGGCAGTCGGCGGCCAGGGCGGCGGCGTGCTGGCCGACTGGATCACCGACGTCGCCGAGCGCAACGGCTATGTCGCGCAATCGACCTCGGTCGCCGGCGTTGCCCAGCGCACCGGCGCCACCATCTATTACGTCGAGATGTGCCGCGACACCGGCCGCCTGCCGGTCTTTGCGCTGTCGCCGTCGCAAGGCGACGTCGACATCCTGATTGCCGCCGAACTGATGGAGGCCGGCCGCGCCATCATCCGCGGCTTCGTCACTCCGGAGCGCACCACGCTGATCGCCTCGTCGCACCGCATCGCCGCGGTCTCGGAGAAGATCGAGCCCGGCGACGGCCGCGCCTCGTCCTCGAAGGTGCATGCCACGGCGGAAGCCGCGGCCAAGCGCTTCATCGCCTTCGACATGGAGAAGATCGCGGCCGACAACGGCTCGATGATCTCGGCCAGCCTGCTCGGCGCGCTGGCCGGCTCCGATGCCTTGCCATTCACACACGAGAGCTACGAGCAGGCGGTCAGTGCCGGCGGCCGCGGCGTCAAAGCAAGCCTCGCCGCCTTCGGCGCCGCCTATGATCGGGCGCGCGGCATCGCGAGTGCGCCTTCGGGCGACAAGACTGAACAGCCGGCGGCCGCTGAAACCAGCTCGGGCGCGGCGACAGAAGTCAGCGGCCCGGAAAGCCTGTTGAAGGGCTGGCAACAATTGGCAGCACGCGTCGCCACGCTGCCTGTACCCGCGCGCGACATGGCGCTTCGCGGCCTGAAAAAAGTCGTCGACTATCAGGACATTGCTTATGGCGGCGAGTATCTCGACAGGTTCGACCGGGCCGTCGCTCTGGACGATGCCGAACACGCCTACGCGCTGTCGATCGCCGCCGCCAAGCATCTGGCCAACGCCATGTGCTACGACGACATGATCCGCGTCGCCGACCTGAAGACGCGCTCTAGCCGCGACCGACGCGTACGCCGCGAGGTCGGCGTCAAGGACGGCTCGGTCCTGCAGGTGACTGAATATTTCCATCCGCGCATCGAGGAATTCTGCGGCACGCTGCCGGCCGGGCTCGGCAGCTACATCGAAAGCCGGCCGAAGCTCGCCGCCTTCCTCGACCGCCGCATCAACCGCGGCCGTCATATCCGCACCGACAGTTTTGCCGGCTTTGCCGCATTGTGGTTCATCGGCGGTCTGCGCCGCTGGCGCCGCCGCCTGCTGCGCCACAAGGTCGAGACCGCGCATCTCGAGCGCTGGTATGCGCTGGCGCTGGGCCAAGTCGGCCAGGACTACGCGCTTGGCACGGAGATTCTCAACTGCCGCCGGCTGATCAAAGGCTACAGCGATACCCACGCCCGCGCGCAGTCGAAATTCGACCGAGTGCTGTCGGCGCTCGACCTGGTCAAGGGCCGCCCGGACGCCGCAGACTGGATCCGGCGCCTGCGCGAAGCCGCGCTGAAGGACGAAAAGGGCGACATGCTAGACGGCGCGCTGAAGACGGTGGCGTCGCTGGGCGACACCTCGCCGAGCTGAGGCGCTCGTTCAACCCCGGCTGCAACTCAGTCTGTCGCCGAGACGGGTTGCGGCTAGCCCTGCGTCGGAGCAGCGCGTCGCGAACAAGCGGCGGTTGTTCGAGACTATCTGAAGTCGGACAGTCCGGGCCAGCGCAGCGTGCCGGGCCCAAACCTGTTTGGCGCTGGATGCGCTGCGGGGAAGCAATTCTAAACACTGGCAAATTGTTGGTGCCGCTTGCGTGACTCGAACACGCGACCCCATCATTACGAATGATGTGCTCTACCAACTGAGCTAAAGCGGCCCGGGAAGCCGAGCTTCCAAGATGGGCTGCGTGATAGACGCAACCGGCCGCGAATTCAAGATGGCAGCCGCGATTTCAGGACGAGGTAATTCGTGCCGCCTCCGTTCGGGCGCAAGGCAGCGGCCGCGCCGATCCGCCATAGGCCGGGTGACGCCGCATCGGCAGGCCGCGCGACCGCCACATTGGCGCGTGACCGGAAAATCAGCGAAAAATGTTGATTCCTTTACCGAAAACCACCGAAATGGGCTTTGTATCCCTCGGCAAGGCAGAATGCGGCCGCTCGCTTGTTGATTGATTGGTCGCCTGCGGCTAACGATCATGACAATGTGAGTGAAATTGCAGAGGGAATTCGCTTGGACGCGATCGAAAAAGCGATCCGCAATGCCTTCGAGAAAGGCAATGCCGACGACCGGGCGTTTCGCGAGCGGGTCTATCGATCGGCTTTCGCGGCACTCGACCGCGCCCTGCAGGCCAATCCAAACGTCACCGTGGAAGTCGCCATCAAGCGCCGCAAGGCGGTCCAGGCGAAGATCACCGAAATCGAATCGGAATTCCTGCCGGCGGTTGCCGACGTCGCCGCGCCGACCGACAGTTTGAAGACAGCACCGGAGGTGGAGCCTCCGGCTGAAGCCGAAGCCGAGCCCGCGCCGTCGACTGACGTGGTGGTTGACGGTCCGGCGCAGCCGCCCGAATCCGATGCGCCCCGGTCGCGCGCCTGGTCC
>NZ_SUEG01000189.1 GCF_005063415.1 Mesorhizobium sp. | reverse complement strand
CGGGAAGCCCGTACCGTCTCCAGCCGCGTCAGGCCGCTCGCCGGCTCATAGCGCGGCAGCCGCGATAGGCCGGAATCGATGACGACGCGCACGCCGTCGATGGTGATGGAGGTTTCGGCGATCGACGTCGCCAGCACGACCTTGCGGCGGCCGGGCGGCGCCGGCTTGATCGCCGCGTCCTGCGCCTTGTTGTCGAGCATGCCGTAGAGCGGCACGATGTCGGTAGCGGCGCCGACCTTGCCCGCCAGCCGCTTGGCGGTGCGCTCGATCTCGCGCTGGCCGGGCAGGAAAGCGAGCACGCTGCCCTCCTCCCCGGCAAGCGCCCAGCGGATCGCCCTGGCCATCGGGTCCTCGATGGCGACGCCCGCCGGCCGCTCGTCATAGCGGATGTCGACCGGGAAGGCGCGGCCTGCGCTCTCGATCACCGGCGCGCCGGACAGCAATCTTGCGACACGCGCGCCGTCGAGCGTCGCCGACATCACCAGCAATCTGAGGTCGGGCCTCAGCGCACTTTGCACGTCGAGCGCCAGCGCCAGCCCGAAATCGCCGTCGAGCGAGCGTTCGTGGAACTCGTCGAACAACACCGCCGCGACACCGGGCAGCTCGGGATCGTCGAGGATCATGCGGGACAGCACGCCTTCGGTGACGACGAGAATCCTGGTCTTTGCGGAAGTGCGGTTTTCCATGCGCATGGCATAGCCGACTGTTTCGCCGGGCTCTTGGCCGAGCAATTCGGCCATGCGGCGGGCGGCAGCGCGGGCGGCGAGGCGGCGCGGCTCGAGCAGAATGATCTTTCCGGCGCCGAGCCATTCAGCGTCGAGCAGCGCCAGTGGAACCAGCGTCGTCTTGCCGGCACCGGGCGGCGCCACCAGCACGGCGCTATTGCCATGGCCGAGCGCTTCATTGAGCGCCGGCAAGACAGCGGAGACCGGCAGTTCCGGCAAAGGCTTTGTCGTCATTGTCCCAAGGATGTGCAGCCAGTTGGCAGCGACCGCATATCAGCGGTGGCGGTCGCGGCGCAACCTCGGCACCGACTCAAAGCCTGGTCCGCGAAAACGGGTTCCAGCGCACGGTGCCGAGCCGCACCTCCTCGCGCACCATCGTCAGCAGACCGGAACCGCCGACCACGGCCAAGCCGACCAGCGACAGAAAATCCGGATATTCCCTGAAGAACAGCGCGCCCAGAACCACCGCCCAGACGATCTGCGAATAATGCGTTGGCGCGATGCGGTTGGCTGGTGCGTATTTGACCGCCAGCGGATGCAGCAGCTGGCCGCCGGCGGTAAAGGCGCCGGCCAGCACCAGCCACGCCCATTGCCTGCCATCCGGCAGGGAGAACGAGGTAGCCGCCGCACCGACGCCGTTGAAGAGCAGGCCGTAGCCGATCAGCACGCCGAGCATAGTCGTGCGCTTTTCCTGCGCGGCGAGCGAACGCATCAGGATGACATTGGTGGCGGCCAGGAAGGCGATGATGAACGCCGCCAGATGACCAAGATGCAACTCGCGAAACCCAGGCCTGACGACCAGCATGACCCCGGCAAAGCCGGCGACGACCGCCAGCCACCGCCATGGGCCGACCTTCTCCTTGAGGACCAGCGTGGCCAGGATGGTGACGAACAGCGGCGCCAGGAAGATCAGCGCATAGACTTCTGCCAGCGGGATTGTGGTGAAGGCGTAGACGCTGAGCACGCCGGAGGCGATGCCGGCCCAGGCGCGGGCCTGTACCGCCCAGGGCCGGGTCGTGCGCCAGAAATCGCGCCAGCGCTCGCCTGGCGGCCTGGCAAAGAGCAGAAAGCAGCCGGCAAACAATGTCGAGAAAAAGCCGATCTCGAAGACGTTGAACTGCCCGCCCAGGCTTTTGACAACGGCGTCGCTGCACGAATAGCTTGCATAGGCGATGAGAGCGAGCAGAATTCCGTTGGGCACGTTTTTACGTTTCCGGGAGAGATGAGAGTGAAGATACTGGCGCTTGGCGCGCATCCGGACGACATCGAGATCTTCATGTTCGGTACGATGGCGGCCTATGCCGCGCAAGGCGCAGAACTCTTTTTTGCCATAGCCACGGATGGCGCCAGGGGCGGCTACGGCGATCCGGCCGCGCTTGCCCGCACGCGCCGCAAAGAGGCGACGGCGGCGGCCGGCCTGCTTGGCGTGACGCCGCGCTTCCTCGACTTTCCCGATGGCGCGCTGGTGGCGGATGCCGCGCTGATCGGGGCGCTGAAGGCACTGATCGGCGAGATAGGGCCGGATCTGGCGATCACCCATGCGCCGAACGACTATCATGGCGACCACCGCGCGCTGTCGGATGGCATGCGCATCGCCGCATCATTCTCGGTGCCGGTGCTGCATGCCGACACGTTCGGCGGCACCGGGTTTTCGCCAACGCACTACGTCGATACCTCCACGCATTTCGATCTCAAGGCGGAAGCCATCCGGGCGCATCAGTCGCAGGATCCCGAGCGTTTCGTCGACGCGGCGCGCACGCAGAACGCCTTTCGCGCCGGCCAGTGCAACGGCCCAGCCGGATCGTTCGCCGAGGCCTTCCGCTTCGAGCCGGTCTTCCCCTTCGCCGATATCCGCGCGCTGCTGCCGCCGGCCCCAGTGATCCGTCCGGTGGCCGTCAGCAACAAGACGGTGACCTAGGCAGGTCGCCGCAACCTCTCACGTTGCTTTCCTATCCAGCATGCTGCGGTGCAGCAACGAATTCGCTTGCCTTGTTTAGTAAAAATTGCATCACTAAACAAATTACTAAACATCCGGTGCGCCGCCGCGTCGTTGTGTTTGGGCCCCGGAGGAGGGGTTTAGCGGGCTCTTGAAACCGTCATCCGGACGCGTTTCGCAAATGGGAGGAAGGCATGAAATCGACCTTGAAACTGACGTTGGGACTGGCATCGACACTCTTTGCGTCGACAGCCGTTTCGAATGTCGCGCAGGCAGAAGATCTGACGCTTTGCTGGGCAGCCTGGGACCCGGCCAACGCGCTTGTGGAATTGTCCAAGGACTTCACCAAGGAAACCGGCATCGGCATGAAATTCCAATTCGTGCCGTGGACCAACTATGCCGACCGCTTTCTCAACGAGCTGAATTCGCACGGCAAGCTGTGCGACCTGATCATCGGCGACAGCCAGTGGATCGGCGGTGCCGCCGAGAACGGCCACTACGTCAAGCTGAACGACTTCTTCGACAAGGAGAAGATCAGCATGGACGATTTCGTGCCGGCGACCGTCGTCGGCTACTCGGAATGGCCGAAGAACTCGCCGAATTACTGGGCGCTGCCGGCCATGGGCGACGTCGTCGGCTGGACTTACCGCAAGGACTGGTTCTCCAAGCCGGAGCTGCAGAAGGAATTCAAGGAAAAGTACGGCTGGGATCTTGGCCCGCCGACGACCTTCGACCAGCTGAAGCAGATCGCCGAATTCTTCCAGAAGCGCGACATCGACGGCAAGACCGTCTATGGCGCGTCGATCTACACCGAGCGCGGCTCGGAAGGCATCACCATGGGCGCCATGGACGTGCTCTACAGCTTCGGCTTCCAGTACGAAAACCCGAAAAAGCCCTACGAGATGGAAGCCTTCGTCAACTCCGATAAATCGGTGAAGGGCCTGGAGTTCTACAAAGCCCTCTACGATTGCTGCACCCCTCCCGGCGCCTCGAACAGCTACATGGGCGAAGGCGTCGATGCCTTCAAATCCGGCCAGGTGGCGATGCACATGAACTTCGCCTTCACCTGGCCAGGCCTGCAGAAGGATGAGAATGTCGGCGGCGACAAGATCGGCTATTTCGTCAATCCCAAAGGTCCGGACGGCGACCAGTTCGCCCAGCTCGGCGGCCAGGGCATCTCGGTGGTCTCCTATTCCGACAAGCAGGAAGCCGCGCTCAAATACATCAAATGGTTTGCCAACAAGGACGTGCAGTCCAAATGGTGGTCACTCGGCGGCTATTCCTGCCTCAACGCCGTTGTCAAGGACCCGGGCTTCCCGGCCAGCCAGCCCTACGCGCAGACCTTCCTCGACTCGATGGCCATCGTGAAGGACTTCTGGGCCGAGCCGAGCTACGCGCCGCTGCTGCAAGCGTCGCAGAAGCGCTTCCACGACTATGTCGTTGCCGGGCAAGGCTCGGCCAAGGATGCGCTCGACGGCCTCGTCAAGGACTGGACCGAGGTCTTCCAGGACGACGGCAAGATGTAAACGGCTCCTCCCGAGCCCATGACCGAACCGTCCCGTGCCACCCTTGGCACGGGACACAGTTCAGATAAATTCCATTGTCGAGACGAGCGAAGTGACCGAAGCAGGACTGACCATGCTCAATCGGACGGCGGACAGCGTTGCCCGGGCTACGCCGGAGCCGTTGGCCCGCAAGGTCCGGGGCATCAGCGACAAGGGCCTCGCCTGGCTGTTCATCTCGCCGACGATCCTGTTGCTTCTAGCCATCAATATCTTCCCGCTGTTCTGGGCAATCTATCTGTCCTTCACCAATTTTCGCGCCAATCGGCCCAACGAGGTTGTGAAGAACCTTGGGCTCGCGAACTACAAGCGCATCCTCGCCGACCAGGACATCTGGATCGCCATGCAGACGACGGCGCATTTCGTGTTCTGGACCATCCTGCTGCAGACGCTGATCGGCTTCACGCTGGCCTGGCTGATCGACCGCAAGTTTCGCGGCCACGCCTTCTGGACGACCATCATCCTGGTGCCGATGATGCTGTCGCCGGCGGTGGTCGGCAATTTCTGGCGCTTCCTCTACGAGCCGCAGATCGGGCTGTTCGCCTACGCCGTCTCGTTCGTCACCGGCATTCCGGCAACCGAGATCAGCATGCTCTCCAACGTGTCACTGGCGCCATGGTCGATCATCATCGTCGACACCTGGATGTGGACGCCTTACGTGATGCTGATCTGCCTCGCCGGCCTGCGCTCGATCCCCGAATACATCTACGAAGCGGCCGAGGTCGACCGCGCCTCCAACTGGCGGCAGTTCTGGTCGATCACACTGCCGATGGCGCTGCCCTTCATCATGCTGGCGGTGCTGTTTCGCGGCATTGAGAACTTCAAGATGTTCGACATGGTCAATTTGCTAACCGGCGGCGGGCCGGGATCGACCACCGAAGTGGCCTCGATCACGCTGAAGCGGCAGGCCTTCGAAAGCTGGCGGACGGGCTATTCCTCGGCCTTCGCCATCATCCTGTTCGTCGCGGTGTTTGGGCTGGCCAACATCTACGTCAAGGCGCTGAACAAGGTGAAGCAGAGATGAGCCTGACGTCAGCCCACTCCGTTGTAGCACCGTCGGCCACGTCGAAGCGCGTCGCCGGCACGATCATCGTCGCCTATGCGCTGATCTCGATCGTGCCGCTGCTGTGGATCTTCGCCACCAGCTTCAAGACGCCGCCCGATTCGATCGCTTACCCACCGAAGATCCTGTTCCAGCCCAGCGTTGAGGGCTACTGCAACCTGTTCACGACGCGGACAAGGCAGACGCCGGAATACATCAACTCGCTGGGGCCGGCGACGGGCCTTTGCGACGAGACGGTGCGCAAGCGCAACATGGTGATCGCCGGCCCATCGAACTTCATGCCGCGCTTCGTCAATTCGCTGATCATCGCTTTCGGCTCGACCTTTTGCGCGGTGTTCCTCGGCACGCTGTCGGCCTATGGTTTTTCGCGCTTCAAGGTACCGCTCGCCGACGACCTTCTGTTCTTCATCCTGTCGACGCGGATGATGCCGCCGATCGCCGTCGCGATTCCCATCTACCTGATGTACCGGGAGCTTGGCCTGTCGGACACGGCGCTAGGCATGATCCTGCTTTACACGGCCGTCAACGTGTCCTTGGCAGTGTGGCTGCTAAAAGGCTTCATCGACGAAATCCCGCGCGAATATGAAGAAGCGGCGATGATCGACGGCTATACGCGGCTGCAGGCGTTCTGGCGCACCGTGCTGCCGCAGGCGACCACCGGCATTGCCGCAACCGCCATATTCTGCCTGATCTTTGCCTGGAACGAATATGCCTTCGCCGCGCTGCTGACCTCGGGCACGGCGCAGACTGCGCCGCCCTTCATCCCGACCATCATCGGCGAAGGCGGCCAGGACTGGCCGGCGGTCGCTGCCGGCACGACGATCTTCCTGGTGCCGATCCTGGTCTTCACCATCCTGCTTCGCAAGCAATTGCTGCGCGGCATCACCTTTGGCGCGGTGCGCAAATGAACCTGACCGCAAAACGCAAATCGCGCTGGCCCGTTTGGGCCAGGCGCGGGCTGATGGAAAACGTCGCCACCGCGATCATCGCCATCGGCTTCCTGATGCTGTTCCAGCCCTTCGCACTGGCGCTCTACACCTATTCCTTCATCACCATGCTTGCCGGCACGGCGATGTTCATCATCGTCTCGAAATTTCCGGAGTAGACGATGGCCGAGATCAGGGTCGAACATCTGAGGAAGGCATTCGGCGATTTCGTCGCCGTGCAAGATTCCAACTTCGTCGTCGAGGACGGCGAATTCTTCGTCATGCTAGGGCCGTCGGGCTGCGGCAAGACGACGACGCTTCGTATGATCGCCGGGCTCGAACTGCCGACCGGCGGCAAGATCCTGCTTGGCGGCGAGGACGTCACCACGCGGCGTGCCCGCGAGCGCGACATTGCCTTCGTATTCCAGCTGTTCGCGCTCTATCCGCACATGAATGTGAGGAAGAACATCGGCTTTCCGCTGCTGGCGCAAGGCATGCCAGGCGCTGAAATCCGGAGCCGAGTGGAAGAGACGGCGAAGCTTTTGCGGATCGACCATCTGCTTAACAAATCCGTCTCCGGGCTAGCCGGTGGCGATCGCCAGCGCGTGGCGCTCGGCCGCGCGATCGTACGGCGGCCAAAGTGTTTCCTGATGGACGAGCCGCTCGGCACGCTCGACACCGAATTCCGCGACCTGATGGTCCATGAGCTGCGCGAACTGCACAACCGCATCCACGCCACCACCGTCTATGTCACGCATGACCAGATGGAAGCGATGTCGATGGCCGACAAGATCGCGGTGATGAACCACGGCGTCATCGAACAATTCGGCATGCCGCGCGAGATCTACGACCGGCCGGCGACGATGTTCGTCGCCGACTTCATCGGCTCGCCGCCGATGAATTTCCTCGGCTTCGGCGGCGGGCTTTCAAAGGGCGCCAGGGAAATTGTTGTGCAAGGCGCGAAGGTGGCCGTGCCGGAGGTGCGCGAGGATGTTGCGCCGGCCGAGATGGCGCTTGGCATCCGACCGGAGCACATCCGTTTCGACGACGCTTCGAAGCTGCGCGGCGCCATTTACGGCACGGAATATCTCGGCACCACTCAGATCGTGGCGGTCGAGACGGCAGACGGCATCATCAAGGCCAGGGTGCCGGCCGAAATCCGGCTCAATCCGGGCGACCATGTCGGCCTGGCGCTGAGCAGCGCGCGGCTGTCGCTGTTCGCAAAGGGATCCGGCCGTGCGGTGCGCACCGAAATCCATGACTCGGCCTCCAAGGGGAGAGCGCATCATGGCTGACGTTCACATCAAAGGCGTGACCAAGGCTTTTGGCGAGCATGTCGCCGTCGACAATCTCGACCTGCATATCGCCGACGGGGAATTCGTCGTGCTGCTTGGGCCGACCGGCGCCGGCAAGACGACGACGCTCAGGCTGATCGCTGGGCTGGAGCGGCCGGAAGCGGGCTCGATCCATATTGCCGGGCACGACACGACGACGCTGTCGCCGGCCGAGCGTGACACCGCTTTCGTGTTCCAGCAATATTCGCTCTATCCGCATCTGTCGGTTTACGACAACCTCGCCTTTCCGCTGCGCTCGCCGGCGCGGAAAATGCCGGAGGACCAGATCCGCCGCCGCGTCGAGGACGTGGCCAAGATGGTGCGCATCCACCACAAGCTGAATAATCGCTCGACCAAACTGTCGGGCGGCGAGATGCAGCGCGTCGCCATCGGCCGCGCTCTGGTGCGCAAACCGTCGATCTACCTGATGGACGAGCCGCTGTCGTCGCTCGACGCCAAGCTGCGCGCCGATCTCAGGCTCGAGCTGAAGCGCATCCAGGCCGAACTCGGCGCCACAATGCTCTACGTCACACACGACCAGATCGAAGCGATGACCATGGCCGACCGCATCGGCATTCTCGCCGACGGCGTGCTGGTGCAGATCGGTTCCCCGCGCACGATCTATTCTGAGCCGGCAAACCTTCACGTCGCGGCAAGGCTCGGCCAACCGGCCATCAATCTGTTGCCGGTCGGCTTGCTGCCGGATGGCGGCGCGCCGGCGGGAGCAAAGACGATCGGTGCGCGTACCGAACATCTTTCGATCGAGAAGGCCGCGAACGGCCATGCCGACGGCGTCGTCGATTGGGTCGAGCATCTCGGCGACCAGAACCACCTGCACGTGACGGTGGGGACCAGGAAGCTGGTGACGCTGACCGACCCCGACACCGACCTGGCGCAGGGCGACAAGATCATGATCCGCTATCGCTCGCCGCTGTATTTCGGCGCCGATGGGCGACGGCTGATGTGAGCGCTGCGCGAGTGTTTTCCTGGCACCTTTCAACCGGCAATTTCGGGCACCGGACTGGACCAATTCGATGAAGCATTTTTTCAATCGCAGGGATACGATCGTAACTGAGGCCCTGGACGGCTTTCTCGGCACGACCGGCGCCGGCGATCT
>NZ_SUEG01000188.1 GCF_005063415.1 Mesorhizobium sp. | reverse complement strand
GCGCGGGAAGTCGGCTCGGTGCAGATCCAGAACGTTGCCTCGATTGCCGGCAATCTCTGCAATGCCTCGCCGGCCGCCGACGGCGTGCCGGCGCTGCTGGTGCTCGACGCCGAGGTCGAACTGCGTTCCGCGGTGGCGACCCGGCATCTGCCCCTTGCAGAATTCATCCTCGGCAACCGTCGCACCGCACTGCAGCCCGGCGAAATGGTCACGGCAATCCGCATTCCGAAACCCGCGACCGCCGGCAGCGGATGGCGGACGAGATCGGTCCAGGTGGTGCGCGCGCCGACGAGCCAATGGTTTTCGGCTTCGGCAATGCCGCGCAATGCCACCAGGCCATTGATATCGAGGACATTGTCGCGGAAAGGCTTGCTGCCCTGTGCCGGATAGAAGTCGGTGCCGCCGGCGAGAATGCGCCATTGCCCTTCGCCCAGCAAAGCGAGGGCGTCGTCGACCGTGGTGGGTTTTGCGTAACGGATCACGCTTTGCCTTCCCAGAATGGGCTTCCCGAGAGGGGATCCTGCCGAAAGATTTTCCCGAGCACTCAAGGCAGGAAATTCATTCGTATGCAAATGATATCAAGCCGGCAGGAATTGTCAAAGCCAGAGTTTGCACGGCTATGGGCACCGGTGCGCCCGGAACGCATTTGTTATGCCATGAGAGGTTGACGCAGCCGGCCATCTGGTCAAGTTTCTGCGTCCGGTCGCGTTTTCATTGGAGCCTAAGCTCAAGACCAAGAAAATAAGGAGGCTCCATGGCCGACGAAGCGCTTGTCGTCATCGACCTGCAGAACGATTTCTGCCCGGGTGGCGCCCTGGAAGTGGCCGGTGGCGACGAAATCGTGCCGTTGGTCAATGATCTGATCCGGCGGACCGAGCACGTCCTGCTGACGCAGGACTGGCACCCTGCCGGGCATTCGAGCTTTGCCTCCAGCCACCCCGGCAAGCGACCGTTCGAAACGATCGATATGCCTTATGGCGAGCAGACGCTGTGGCCTGATCACTGCATCCAGGGCAGCCTTGGTTCGGACTTCCATTCGGGCTTGGCCTGGAGCAAGGCCGAGCTGGTGATCCGCAAGGGGTTCCGTCCTGCGATCGACAGCTATTCGGCATTCTTCGAGAACGACCGGACGACGCCGACCGGCCTTGCCGGCTATCTCCGGGATCGGAACATCGAGACGCTGACCTTGGTCGGCCTGGCGACGGATTTCTGCGTCGCCTTTTCGGCGCTCGACGCGGTCAAGCTCGGTTTTGCGACGTCCGTGCGTCTCGACGCCTGCCGCGGCATCGATCTCAACGGCTCCATGGAGAGGATGCTGGGCCGGATGCGCGATGCCGGCGTGGCACTGATTTGAACGTCATCCAGCCGAACCTGACAGATTTTTGAGGGGCTTCATGCGGTTTGCGGCGTTGACGGCAAGTGCTGCCCTGATTGCCGCAATCCTTTCTCCGGGAGCGGTTCTCGCGGCCGAAGCGCACGAATTGCCGGGCGCCGCCATGTCGCTGTGGTGGGTGCTGCCGTTTGCCGGGCTGTTGCTTTGCATCGCGACCGGCCCGTTGCTCTTCCGTCATGCCTGGGAGCACCATTACGGCAAGATCGCTGCCTTCTGGGCAGCGTTGGTGATCGGGCCGCTGGCCATCGCCTTCGGCATCCCGTCGGCCACGCAGGCGGTGCTGCATGCGCTGCTCACCGAATACATGTCTTTCATCATCCTGCTGTTTGCGCTGTTCACCATTTCGGGCGGCATCTTCGTTGCCGGCAACATACACGGCACGCCGCTGGTCAATGCCGGGCTGTTGCTGGGCGGGGCTGTGCTTGCCTCGATCATTGGCACAACCGGCGCCTCGATGATCCTGATCCGGCCGCTCATCCGCGCCAACGACAACCGGCGCTTCAACGCCCATGTCGTCATCTTCTTCATCTTCCTGGTGTCCAACATCGGCGGGTCGCTGACGCCGCTGGGCGATCCGCCGCTGTTCGTCGGCTTTCTGCGCGGCGTCGATTTCTTCTGGACGACAGTTCACCTGTTGCCCGAGACGCTGTTCGTCGCCGGCGTGGTGCTGATGGTTTTCCTGGCGATCGACATCATCTTGCATCACCGCGAGGAAGGCGCGCCGAAGATCAAGGATCCGACGCCCGACAGCAAGGTGCGCATTCGTGGCCTGGCCAACATCCCGCTGCTGGCCGGGGTGATCGCCGCGATCCTGATTTCCGCTGCCTGGAAGCCGGGAGTGAGCTTCGCTTTCCAGGGCGTCAGCCTCGAGCTGCAGAATCTGGTGCGCGACGCCGCCATCCTGATACTGGCCTTCACGTCGCTTGTCGTCTCGCCGAAGGAGTTTCGCGGCGCAAACGCCTTCAGCTGGGGGCCGATCGCCGAGGTGGCGAAGCTGTTCGCCAGCATCTTCATCTGCATCGTGCCGGTCGTCGCCATATTGCGGGCCGGCCTCGACGGCGCGCTGGCGCCGTTGGTGCTGCTGGTCAGTTCGCCGACCGGCGCGCCCGACAACCTTGCCTATTTCTGGCTGACCGGGGCGCTGTCGTCCTTCCTCGACAATGCGCCGACCTATCTGGTGTTCTTCGAACTGGCCGGCGGCGATGCGCAGCATCTGATGACCGAGCTCGCCTCGACGCTGGCAGCGATCTCGGCAGGCGCGGTGTTCATGGGCGCCAACACCTATGTCGGCAATGCGCCGAATTTCATGGTCTATGCCATTGCCAGGCATCGCGGCATCAAGATGCCGAGCTTCTTTGGCTATATGGCATGGTCGGGTGCCGTGCTGATCCCGACATTCCTGCTCGCCGGCTTGCTGTTCTTTGCCTGATCATCCGACGCCGACATAGCGACGGACCGCCGAGGGATCGGCACGCAGTTCCTCGACATCGACCGTCTCGCGGTTGCGGCCGTTTTCGATGAAGCAAACGCGGTCTGCAACCGACAGCACGGCATCGACGCGCTGCTCGACAAGAATTGTCGACACGCCGAGCGCTCGCAGCTTCGACACGGTTTCGCGGATCTTGGCGATCATCGACGGCATCAGCCCTTCGGTCGGCTCGTCGAGCAGGAGCACCTGCGGTTCCAGACACAGGGCGCGGGCCATGGCCAGCATCTGCTGCTCGCCGCCGGATAGCGTGCCCGAACGCTGCCTGAGGCGCTGGCGCAGCAGCGGGAAGAGATCGAGCACGTTTTCGCGCGTCGCCTTGCCCTTGTTGCGGGCCATCAGGCCGATCTCGATGTTTTCCGCCACCGTCATCTCGGCGAACAGCCGCCGGCCCTGCGGCACGTAGGCGACGCCGGCCTTGGGCACCTCATGCGCCGGCAGGCCGGTCAACTCCCGCCCTTCGAGCCGGATCGAGCCGGCGCTTGCCGGCACCAGGCCCATGATCGCCTTCAGCGTCGTCGTCTTGCCGGCGCCGTTGCGGCCGAACAGGCAGAGCACCTCGCCCTCGTTCAACACGAGATCGAGCCCATAGAGCACCTGGACCTCGCCATAGAAGCAATCAAGCCCGGAGATCGTCAGTGCCTTGGACTGGGCCTCAGCCATGGGTCGTCCCCAGATAGGCGTCCTGCACCGCGGCATTGGCGCGGATCTGCTCGGGCGTGCCTTCAGCTAAAATCCTGCCGGCGTTGAAGACGGTGATGCGGTCGGCGAGCTGCATGACCACCGGCATGTTGTGCTCGATCAAAAGCACGGTGGCGCTATCGGCGATCTCGCGCACCAGCTCGATGAAATTGTCGATCTCGCTGTCGGCCAGCCCTTGCGTCGGTTCGTCGAGAATCAGCAGCCGCGGCTTCAGTGCCAGCCCCATCGCCACTTCCAGCAACCGCTGGTGACCGTAGGACAGCTGCCCGGCCGGCATTTGCGCCCGGTCGGCAAGGCCGGTACGCTCGAGCGCCGCCATGACGCCGGTGTGAACCGCGCCCTTCGAGCGGCCGTCGGTCAGCGTGCGCTGCACCGGCAGGGCAACATTGTCGTAAGCGCTGAGATTGGCAAAGACGCTGGTGATCTGGAAGGTATAGGCGATGCCGAGGCGGACCCTGGCGTAGGCCGGCAGATTGGTGATGTCGGCGCCGTCGAAGACGATCGTGCCCGAGGATGGCTGGATGCGGCCGCTGACCAGGCTGACGAAGGTGGTCTTGCCGGCACCGTTGGGGCCGATGACGGCGCGGATCTCGCCCGGCATCAGCGCGAAGTCGACGCCGTCGACGGCACGCAAGCCGCCGAAACTGCGCGACAGGCCTTTGGTGGTCAAAAGCGGCATCATGGCAGCCAACCCAGCCAGCGCTGGCGGATGCTGCCGAGAATGCCTCTCGGGAAGAACAGCACCAGCAGGATCAGCGCAATGCCGACGATCAGCAGATAGGCCGAGGTGTAGCCGCTGGCGACGTCGATGACGTAATACATGAACAGCGTGCCGATCAGCGGACCGAGCGTGGTGGCGGCACCGCCCAGCAGCACCCAGAGCAGCGGCAGGATGGAATATTGCACCGAGGCGAAGCTCGAGCCGACATAGCCAAATAGCAGCGCATAGGCCGCGCCGGAAGCCGCGCAGATGCTGCCTGAGATGACGACGGCAGCGAGCTTGTTGGAGAACGTATCGTAGCCAAGCATCTTGGTCCGCTCCTCGTTCTCGCGGATGGCGACCAGCACGCGGCCATAGCCGGAGCGGACTATCGCCAGACTTATGAGCAGCACGATCGAGAACAGCGTCAGCGCGCTCATATAGCGCACGGTCGGATTGGTGAGGTCGAGTGACGTGCTGCCCAGGACAAGGACCCGCATCGGCTGCGGCACGACCATGCCCTGGTCGCCACCGGTCCAGGCGGCGAGATAGAGGATGACGAGATAGAATACCTGCGCGAACATCATGGTGACGATCATGAAGGCGACGCCGGAGGTGCGCAGCGCCAGCAGCCCGATCACCAGCGCAAGCAGCGCGCCGCAGGCAAACCCGGCTGCGAAGGCGGCCGGCACGCTCCAGCCGAGATGGATGACGGCAAGCCCGGCGCCATAGAGCCCGGCCGAAAAGAACATGGCATGGCCGAGGCTGAGCAGCCCGACATAGCCGAACAGCAGATTGTAGCCCATGGCGAAGACCGCCAGCACCATGATGCGGGCGAGCAGGCCGTGATGGTATTCCGGCAGGACGAAGCTAAGTGTGAAAAGCAGGGCGATGACGCCGAGGTGCAGCGCATATGGCTTTGCCGGCGAAGCATCCTTCATCGCGATGTCGTCCCGAACAGGCCCTGCGGCCGGAACACCAGCACCATGGCGACAAGCAAGGTGGCGATGATCTTGGCCAGCGTCGGCGAGAAGAACACCGAGATGATGCCGTCGGAAAGGCCGATCAGCACAGCGGCGACGACCGTACCGCGCAACGAACCAAGGCCGCCGATGATGACGACGATGAACGAGAGCAGCAGCGGGTCCTGCCCCATCAGATAGTGGGCCTGGCTGATCGGCACGATCAGCACCGCGGCCACAGCCGCCAGCATGGCGCCGAGCGCGAAAACGCCGGCATAGACTTTGGTCACCGGGATGCCGAAGGCCTGCGCCGTCTCGCTGTCATATTGCGTGGCGCGCATGATGAGGCCGATTTTCGTGCGCGTCAGCACCAGCCAGGTCGCGACCAGCAGCAGCGCGGACGCAGCGATGATCGACAGCTTGTAGCCGGAATAGCCGAACCACGGCAGGAGGATGCGGTAGCTGAACGGGGGCTCCACCGGCCGCGCCTCCGGGCCGTAGAAGGTCAGCGCCAGTTGCTGGATGATGTAGAGCATGCCGATGGTGGCGACGATGGTGGCTTCCGGATTGTAGTTGAGCCGGCGCAGCACCAGCCGTTCGGCGACCAGCGCGATCAGGCCAACGATCAGCGGTGCCAGCACCAGGGCGGCCAGGAAGCCGAGCGCCGGATGGCCGGATATCGCCGTAGAGATCGCCCAGGCAAGCACCGCGCCCAGCATGAAGAACTCGCCATGCGCGACATTGACGACGCGCATGACGCCGAACACCAGCGACAGGCCAAGCGCCGTCAGCGCCAGGACGGCGGAGGTGACGAGGCCTTCGAGGGCGGCGAGGAGCAGGTGGGGTCCGAAGTGCATCGGCTAAGCACCGGCGGATGCGCGAAGCACCCCCCTCTGGCCAGAGGGGGGTGTCTTGGCGCTCACGCTTGCTGCAGCAGCCAAGCTCACAGCGCCTGCGTGGTGTAATCCCCTTCCGGCTCGTAGAGGCCGTCCTCGATCTTGGTCTTGTGGACGACATTCAGCCGGCCGCCTTCGACCTTAGAGATGTTCTGGATACCAAAACACTGGTGGATCTTGCCGTTGAAGGTTTTCGGTCCCTGCGGATGCTCGGGCCCGTCGGCGAACTCGGTCAACGCCTCGGTCGCCTCGACCAGCTTGGCGCGGTCTTCCGGGCCCTTGTAGCCGGCATCCTCCATCGCCTTCTTGACGACGTAGAGCGTTTCCCAGCAGCCGAACATGTGCGCGGCGGTGGAGACGTCCTTGGGATCGCCGACGGCGGCACCATTGTCGTCGATGCCGACGGCGGCGCGGTAGGCTTTCTGCGCAGGGGAGTCATCGGGCTGCGCATAACGCGGCGAACCTTCCCAGAAATGGCTGCCGTCGAGGAATTCGAGGCCGGGGCTGTTGATATCGGTGGCTTCGAGCGAATCGATGAAGCCGAACAATTGTGGCCGATTGGAGCCGTAGAACTCGCCGAGCTCCTTGACGAAGGTGAGCACCGCCGGGCCGACCATGACGTGGTAGATCACCTCGGTCTCTGCGGGGATCTGCGGGAAATATTTGGTGAAGGAGGATTCCGTCGGCGGGATGGCGATCTGGGCGATAACCTCGGCGCCTTGCGCCTTCAGCGCCGGCGGAAGGTAGTCGCGATGATCGTAGCCGAAGGCGAAATCGGGGAATATCTGCGTCACCTTCTTGCCGGCGTTGGCGGCAATCCACGGCGCCATCGACTGGATCTGGCTCTTCACGTCGGTGATGCCGGGCTGGAAGACGTAGCGGTTCAACTTGGTCGACGCGACGTGGTGGCCTTCGCTGACGACGAAATAGGGCATCTTGGCCTCTCCGGCGGCCGGCGCCGAGCCGATGACGACATGCGAAAACAGCGTGCCGTAGACTATGTCGGTCTTGTGCTGGGAGGCGAACTTGCCGACGACTTCGGCGCCCCGGCCGGGATCGGTGCCGTCATCCTCGATGATCACCTCGACCTGCCGGCCGTTGATGCCGCCGGCATCGTTGATCGCCTTGACGGCAGCCGCCGTGGTCTTCTCGTACCAGCGGCCATAGGCGGCGCCGATGCCGGTGCGGTGCGACTGGAAGCCGATCTTGATCGGCGCCGAGCTCTGCGCCTGACTGTAACGCACGAAACCCGGCGCGACGGCAAGACCGGCGCCGGCGGCAAGGCCCTTCAGCGCCGTGCGGCGGGTGAGAGCGGATCTGGAGAGATCGAAAAACCCATTCTTGTCAGTCACGGCAGTTCCCCTTGTTTTTGAGCTTTGACCAATGGCTGTAGTGAGGCGGGCCGCTCTTGTTAAGAGGGCCGAAAATTGCATGTGTACAAACTAAATCACCAAAGCTCTGACGTGGCAAGCGAGCTTTCCCCAAGGTTCGATTGACGGCCATCGCGCACCTGGTTCATCCGGCGCTCGGCGTCGCAAGCAGCCACAAGCCGAGGACGGTGTAGGCGATCATCAGCACGGTGAGCGGGAACTGGCTGAGCGCGGCGCGAGCCGGAATGGGGTGCAGCCGCCAGGCCAAGCCATGGGCGACAAGCACAGCAAGCATGTGGCCGGCAATGATGACGCCGGCCTGGAGGTTCCACAGCCACCAAGCCGAGCCGGCGCCGGCGACGACGCCGGCTTCGATTGGCATGTCGGCGGTACCGAACAGGTTCCAGCCCAGCGCAAACGGGTCGGAGAGAGCGGCAATCGCATATTGGCCGTCGACCAGCAGCGCCGTCAGATAGTGCGCGAAGTGGTAGGCGAGCGCGATCGGCACAATCGACCAGACCAAAAGCCCGGCGGCGTGACCGAGGGAATGCTTGCTGCCGGCAAGGTGCTGGCCAAGAAAGACGGCGAGCGCGAACACGGCCGCAAGCACGGCAAAGCTCAGCACAAGGCCGAAACTGCCGATGCCGACCAAAGCGGTGCGTCCAGGAAATTCCAGCGGATTGATGCCGAACCAGCCTAGCCAGAAGAAGGTTTTCGACAGGCCGTCGAAGGACACCGACGACAGCGCAAGCAGCAGGAAAGCGACGCCGCTGAGCGGTAGCGGCGCGGCACCAAGCAGCTTGGCGCCCGGCCAGCAAAGTTTGAGCCGGCCATCCTCGTTGCGTTCGACGATAGCGAAGCGCGCCACCATCGAAAAGAACACGGTCAGGAACTCACCGCGCAGGCTCCAGTCGCGGTAGCCGAAGACCTGCATGGCGGCGAAGCTCAGCAGCCAGTAGAGGCCGGCGGCCCGGGCCAGCCGCGCCGGATCGTCGGGCGCCGGGTCGATAAGCTCGAACCAGGCGAAGGCGAAGAACAGCAGGAAAGCCGGCCAATAGCCGAGCCGTGATGGGAGCCGCCGCGGCTCCTTGCCACCTAGCAGGCGCGAGACGACGCGGCACGGCCCGTACCACGGATTGGCCCACGACCAGAGATCGCCGGCGAGCCCTTGCAGCAAAGCCAGGCCAACCCAGAGCAATGTCCATATGGTCAACGGCAGCGGGTTGGAGAGCGGATCGCGACTGCCGAACAGGCCGGCGGCAATCAGAATTGCAAAGCCGGCAAAGGATACCAGGCTGACGG
>NZ_SUEG01000187.1:313-8841 GCF_005063415.1 Mesorhizobium sp. | reverse complement strand
GTCTTTTCCGCCGCGGGCGCGACTTTTGTCGCCGACGGCGATTTCAGCGCCGGGCTGGTCTCGACCGCATCGGTTTTCGGCTTGCTGGCATTCGAGGGCGCAACCGGCGCCGGCGCAGGCGCGGCCGAAGCCGGTGCAGGCGCGGCCGAAGCAACTGGCTGAACTGGTGCTGCGGCGCCAGCCGCCGGCGCCGCTTCCTTGGCGGCCTTCGTCGCCGCCCTGGTTTCCCGGTCGCGGGTTGCCTTGAGGATCGCCTTTTCGCTCTTGAGGGTCGTCAGGCCGCTGGCCGGCTCGGAAGTGACGCGGCCGTTTTGCGGTCCTGGCGTCACCGTAGCGCCCTTGCCGGCGTCATAAAGGTCGATGATCTCGGCAAGCCGCTCCGGCGTCAAATCCTCATAGGTGTCCTTGAATATCATCACCATCGGTGCGTTGACGCAGGCGCCGAGGCACTCGACCTCCTCCCACGATAGCGTGCCCTTGTCGTTGGTGTGGAACTGGTCGTGATGGATCTTCGAGCGGCACACATCCATCAGCGCTTCCGAGCCGCGCAGCATGCAGGGCGTGGTGCCGCAGACCTGAATATGCGCGCGGGTGCCGACCGGATTGAGCTGGTATTGCGTATAGAAGGTGGCGACTTCCAGCCCGCGAATATAGGGCATGCCTAGCATGTCGGAGATCGTCTCGATCGCCGCCTTGGTCACCCAGCCTTCCTGCTCCTGCGCCAGCATCAGCAAGGGGATGATCGCGGATTGCTCGCGCCCCTTCGGATATTTCTTGATCCACTGCTTCGCCGCTGCCGCATTCGCCCGGTTGAAGGCGAAGGAGGCTGGCTGGAGGCTGGCTTCTGCGAGACGGCGGACTGACATTTAGCGATCGACCTCACCAAACACGATGTCGAGGGAGCCGAGAACGGCGGTGACGTCGGCCAACATGTGGCCGCGGCACAAAAAGTCCATGGCTTGCAGATGCGCGAAGCCGGGCGCGCGCAGCTTGCAGCGGTAGGGCTTGTTGGTGCCGTCGGAGACGAGATAGACGCCGAACTCACCCTTCGGTGCCTCGACTGCCGCATAAACCTCGCCGGCCGGAACGCGGTAGCCTTCGGTGTAGAGTTTGAAGTGATGGATCAGGGCTTCCATCGAGCGCTTCATCGCCGCGCGCTTCGGCGGCACCACCTTGCCGTCGAGGTTCGACACCGGCCCCGCGCCTTCCTTGCCGAGCAACAGGTCGACGCACTGGCGCATGATTTTCGCCGACTGGCGCATCTCTTCCATGCGCACCAGATAACGGTCGAAGCAGTCACCGTTCTTGCCGATCGGAATGTCGAAGTCCAGCTCGGCATAGCATTCGTAGGGCTGCGATTTGCGCAGATCCCACGGCGCGCCCGAGCCGCGCACCATGACGCCGGAAAAACCCCAGGCCCAGGCGTCCGCCAGGGAGACGGTGGCAATGTCGACATTGCGCTGCTTGAAGATGCGGTTGCCGGTCAAAAGCGCGTCGAGATCGTCGACCGACTTCAGGAACGGATCGATCCACTTGCCGATGTCCTCGATCAGCTTCTGCGGCAGGTCCTGATGGACGCCGCCCGGCCGGAAATAGGCCGCGTGCATGCGCGAGCCCGAGGCGCGCTCGTAGAACACCATCAGCTTTTCGCGCTCGACAAAGCCCCACAGCGGCGGCGTCAGCGCGCCGACATCCATCGCCTGCGTCGTCACATTGAGGATGTGCGACATGATGCGGCCGATCTCAGAGTAGAGAACTCGAATAAGCTGTCCGCGCTTCGGCACCTCGATACCGAGCAGCCTCTCGGCGGCAAGCGCGAAGGCATGTTCCTGGTTCATCGGCGCGCAATAGTCGAGCCGGTCGAGATAGGGCACGGCCTGCAGATAGGTCTTGTGCTCGATCAGCTTTTCCGTGCCGCGATGCAAAAGCCCGATATGCGGATCGACCCGGTCGACGACTTCGCCGTCAAGCTCCAGCACAAGGCGCAAAACGCCGTGCGCGGCCGGATGCTGCGGGCCGAAATTGATGTTGAAGTTGCGGACGGAGGTTTCAGCCATTTTTTCTATTTACTCTTTGCCCCGGTACCGGAGCTTCGATCCTCAACAAATCAGATTTTGATGTCCTTACCCCGTGCCTTGAGGGCAGCTTGTGTCTGCCGGAGTGCCTCAGGGACGATGGTCTTTTGGAAAAACTCTGCCAGATACGGCAGTTTGGCCATGTAGGTCGGCGTCTTTGCCAAAATACGCGACCCCATCGGCGACGCGTAGAAATCATCCATCGCCTCCACTTCGTCGGGATCGAAGGCTTCCAGCAGCATCAATGCCGTCAGATGCTCTAGAGTCTCGGAGTTATCCAGCAATGCTCGCTTGATGAAGTCATCAGCAAACTCACCCGCATCGCTGTCTGAAATCGCGGGATTGGCTCCTTTCAATTCAGCTATCGTTTGCTGCCGCAAGGCGGGCGCCATCGCTCTGAAATTTGCGTTCATGTTGAAATTTCGGACATAGCGCAAGGCAGCGCTGACCGCTTTGGGATCGTATTTTTGCAGCTTAGACTCAAAATTGCTGTCAGGAACGCTATCCGCTCGAGCCGTCAAGTCACCGGCCGACAGCGCGAAAAACGATACGACTACGATCGGAAGCCAATGCCGTGATATTTTTATCATTGTTTCGCCTTCTCGTCTCCCGGAAGCACGTAATCCGTACCTTCCCACGGAGACAGAAAATCGAAATTGCGGAATTCCTGCTTGAGCTCGACCGGCTCGTAGATGACGCGCTTGGCCTCGTCGTCGTAGCGCACCTCGACGAAGCCGGTCAGCGGAAAGTCCTTGCGCAGCGGATGGCCTTCGAAACCGTAATCGGTCAGGATCCGCCGCAGATCGGGATGGCCCGAAAACAGCACGCCGTAGAGATCGTACGTTTCGCGCTCGAACCAGTCGGCGCCGGGATAAATGCCGGTGATCGACGGCACCAGCGTCTCTTCGTCGGCCTGGACCTTGACGCGGATGCGGATGTTCTGTCTCGGCGACAGCAAATGATAGACGACGTCGAAGCGCTTTGCCCGCGAGGGATAGTCGGCGCCGCAAACGTCGATGATCGAGATGAACTGGCATTTCGGGTCGTCGCGCAGGAAGGTCACCACCTCTATCAGGTCGCGCGGCTCGACCGAGATAGTGAGTTCGCCATAGGCGAGCACCGCCTCGCCGATCCGGCCGGTCAGCTTCTCGCCGAGATAGGTCGAGAGGTCATTCAACGCCTGGGACATGCCGCTCACCGTTCGATCGTGCCGGTGCGGCGGATCTTCTTCTGCAGCAGAAGGATGCCGTAGAGCAGCGCTTCGGCGCTCGGCGGGCAGCCGGGCACGTAGATGTCGACCGGCACAATGCGGTCGCAGCCGCGCACCACCGAATAGGAATAGTGATAATAGCCGCCGCCATTGGCGCAGGAGCCCATCGAGATGACGTAGCGCGGCTCGGGCATCTGGTCGTAGACCTTGCGCAGCGCCGGCGCCATCTTGTTGGTCAGCGTGCCGGCGACGATCATGATGTCGGACTGACGCGGAGACGCGCGCGGCGCGACACCAAACCTCTCCGAGTCATAGCGCGGCATCGAGGTATGGATCATCTCGACCGCGCAGCAGGCGAGACCGAAGGTCATGAACATCAACGAGCCGCTGCGCGCCCAGGTGATCAGCGCCTCGGTCGAGGTGACGAGAAAGCCCTTGTCGGCGAGTTCGTTGTTGATCTCGAGGAAGAATGGATCATCCTCCCCCACCGGCCTGCCGGTGTTGGGGTCGATGAGGCCCTTGGGCTTCGGCGCGACGAGCGTGCCGGAATTGTCGCTCAATCCCATTCCAGCGCTCCTTTCTTCCATTCATAGGCAAAGCCGATGGTCAGCACCGCCAAAAACACCATCATCGACCAGAAACCGAGCATGCCGATCTGGCTGAACGACACTGCCCACGGAAACAAGAAGGCTACTTCCAGATCGAAGATGATGAACAGGATCGACACCAGGTAGAAGCGGATGTCGAACTTCATGCGGGCGTCGTCGAACGAGTTGAAGCCGCACTCATAGGCCGAAAGCTTTTCCGGATCGGGGTTGCGGTAGGCCACAAGGAAAGGTGCGGCAAGCAGCGCCAACCCGACCACCAGCGCCACGCCGATGAACAGGACGATGGGCAGGTACGAACCTAAAAGTGCGTTCATGCTGCAGTTTCCGTTGGCGGCCAATCCACTCTGATTACAGCACCGGACCCACTTGCGGAAGCGCGACAGTTTAACCACTGAACCGTTTTAAGGGGGCTCTATGCTGCAACGCGGCGAGGGTTAGCGCAGCGCTTTCGGCGAAGCAAGTCAAACCTTGTTCAAATCGCGGTGCTGGGCGGCATATCCGGGAAAACTGGTCCGATCCGCTCCTGTTTGATTTCCTTCACTTTTTACTCCACTTTTCTCTCCTGACATGGATGCCGCCAAAACCCTGTTAGCATGGCGCGGAATCGCAAGTCATTTTCTCTGTCTAACATCGTCCGGATACCGCCTTCATGAAGGAAAAAATCTCGCTTGCCCTGGCCCGCCGCATCGCGCTGGCGGCACAGGGATTCAATGACCCGCGCCCCGCCGGTACGCCCGACCGCAGGCATCTGGCCCGGGTGCTTGCCCGTACCGGGCTGCTGCAGATAGATTCCGTCAGCGCCGTGGTGCGCGCTCACTATATGCCGCTCTATTCGCGGCTTGGCCCCTACAAGCTGGCGCTGCTCGACGACGCCGCCGTAACGCGCAAGCGCATGGTCTTCGAATATTGGGCGCACGAAGCCTCCTTCCTGCCGGTCGAGACCTATCCGCTGATGCGCTGGCGCATGCAGCGGGCCGAGCGCGGCGACGAAATGTACAGCGGACTGGCCAAATGGGGCCGCGAGCACGCCGCCTATATCGAAGACATCTATCGCGAGGTCGCCGAACGAGGCCCGATCGCGGCGTCGGCTTTCGAAGGCCAGAAGGGTTCGGGCGGCTGGTGGGGCTGGAGCCATGCCAAGCACGCCTTCGAATGGCTGTTCTGGGCCGGCCGCATCACCACAGCGCATCGCCGCGGCTTCGAACGGTTCTACGATCTGCCGGAGCGCGTACTGCCGCCGGCGGTACTCGCTCTGCCGGTTCCCTGCCCCGAGGATGCGCACCGCGAATTGCTGCGTATCTCCGCCCGCGCTCACGGCGTCGCCACTGCAGGCGATCTGCGCGACTATTTCCGCCTCTCTCCCGCCGACATCAAGGGCCGCATCGAGGAACTGGTCGAGACGGGCGACCTGTTGCCGGTGAGCGTCGAAGGCTGGAGCAAAACAGCCTATCTCCACAAGGACGCCCGTTTGCCGCGCAGGATCGAGGCGCGCGCCCTGCTTGCGCCATTCGATCCCGTCGTCTTCGAGCGATCGCGCACCAAGCGGCTGTTCGACTTCCACTACCGTATCGAGATCTACACGCCGGCCGAAAAGCGCCAGTATGGCTATTATGTGCTGCCGTTCCTGCTCGGCGACAGCATCGTCGCGCGCGTCGACCTCAAGGCCGACCGCCCCGCAGGCGTGTTGCGCGTCCATGCCGCCTATGCCGAGCCCGGCGCCCCGCCACAAACCGCCGCCCAACTCTTCGAGGAATTGAAGCAGATGCAGGACTGGCTGGGGCTTGAGCGCATCGAGGTGACGGCTGCCGGTGATCTTGGGCCGGCGCTGCTCGGCGTGATCAGCGATGGGCGCTCTTGACATACGCCCTCGGCTACAGCCGTTTGAGGGAGTTTTGTCGGCCTAGGTTCAATGATGGCATCGCAAGAGGTTCTCGACCTGATTCACGAGGCGTTGATTGCGCATGGGATCAGCGCCATCCGTGGACAGCACGATGTCAGACTTGAATTAGAAGACCTGCGCTTTGAGGCCGATATTTTCGACAAAGAGCAAATAGACACCCACAGGCTTGTCCTCGAAATCTACATCTTCTCACCGTTGCTGGGCACTCAGCCAGTCATCGAATCATTTGTTGGAATGGGCGACACACGTCAAGAAGCAACAGCGCAGGCATTCGGAAAGTTCCTGCTCGGTGTATTTCACGTGCTGATCGAGGGCCTCGCGAAGCATGTTTGCGAGAACATGCAAGCCGAAATCGAGTTCTGGCGGCGGAATGATGCCAGCTGGAAGGTGTACGGCGGACCTGTCATTACCCAGGCTGCGGTGCAATGCACGCTTAATCGAGCATATCCGGCGTTCTATGCCCATTTGGAAAAACTGTTCGCAGCTAATGTTCGCCCTGGCAGTCATTTCGTCCGAATATTCCTGGCAAGCTATGACGGAGCAGTTATTGGCAACGAAGTCCTCCTGGACAACGAAACATGGCCGGAAGGCCAAGAGCTTCTAGTTGGTCAGGATTGGCACCACGGCGATGGGTATCAGGCACTGCGCCAGGTCATTCTTGCGTTACCAGAAGACAAACCGGAGACGCTGAGCCGTTGGGCGCAGCTGGGTAAGAAAATCCTACGGCGCTGAGTACAGCTCGTTGGCGGTTTCACCCTATCCCGCGTTGACACAACCGCCTTCACAAGCCTAAATCCGGTCCAGACGGTCTCCTCTCGGCAAAGGGAGGAGCCAAGAGGGAATGCGGTGCGAAATCTCGATTTCAAATCCGCGGCTGTCCCCGCAACTGTAAGCGACGAGCCAAGGCCGAAAACCACTGGGATATTCCCGGGAAGGCGGCACCCAGGCGATGACCCGCGAGCCAGGAGACCTGCCGTCTAGGACATAAGAATCCGATCGCCTGGCGGGTTTTCCGGGCAAGGAGCCTGATTTGGAACGCGACAGCAGTTTTCCGGCTGAGACAGCGGATTTATTGTCCGGCCATGGTGATTCCCCGGCCGGCGTTACCGTCATCGTCTGCTCGTCCTGCCGTGACGAGACCGGTTCGGACGCCCATCCCCGCGCCGGCGAACTGCTCGCCGAGGACACGCGCCGCGCCGCTTCCAGCGAAAACATTAAAATCCGCACCGTCGAATGCCTCGGCAATTGCAAGCGCCGGCTCAGCGCCGCGATTTTGCGCGACGGCTGCTGGAGCTACGTCTTCGGCGACCTGACTGCGACCAGCGGCGCCGATCTCGTGACCGGCGCAAAGCTGTTCGCCACCTCGACGGATGGGCTCATTCCATGGCGCGGCCGTCCCGATTGCCTGAAGCGCGGCCTGGTTGCCCGCATCCCTCCCCTCGACCTTTTGAAGGACCTGACATGACCGCTGCCTCCCTTTCGCGCGTTCCCTGCACCGTCGTCACCGGCTTTCTCGGCGCCGGCAAGACGACGCTGATCCGCCATTTGCTCGAAAACGCCAAAGGCAAGCGGCTGGCCATCATCGTCAACGAGTTCGGCGACATCGGCATCGACGGCGAGATCCTGAAGGGCTGCGGCATCGCCACCTGCCCCGAGGAAAACATCGTCGAGCTGGCCAATGGCTGCATCTGCTGCACAGTGGCCGACGATTTCGTTCCGGCGCTCGACCAGATCCTGTCGCTGACGCCGAGGGTCGACCACATCCTGATCGAGACATCCGGCCTCGCTTTGCCCAAGCCGCTGGTCCAGGCCTTCCAGTGGCCATCGGTGAAAAGCCGCGTCACGGTCGACGGCGTCATTGCAGTGGTCGACGGACCGGCGTTGGCTGATGGCCGCGTCGCCAACGACATGGAGGCCCTGCAGGCGCAGCGCGCGCAGGACGAGACGCTCGACCATGACGATCCGGTCGAGGAAGTATTCGAGGACCAGCTCGCCTGCGCCGACCTGATCATCCTGTCGAAGAGCGACCTGCTGGACGCAGCCGGCGCGGCCCGCGCCAATGCCGTCATCGGACAGCATGTTGCGCGGGCGGTGAAGATCGTGCCGACTTCGCAAGGCAAGCTCGACCCGTCGGTGCTCCTCGGCCTCGGCCTCGCCGTCGAGGACGACATCGAGAACCGCAAGACCCACCACGACGACGAGCTCGACCACGAACACGACGACTTTGACTCGTTCGTCATCGACATTGCGTCCGTGTCCAACCCGGACGAACTGGCACAACGCGTCGCCACGGCTGCGGAGGAGGAAAACGTGTTGCGCGTCAAGGGTTTCGTCGAAGTCGGCGGCAAGCCGATGCGGCTCCTGCTGCAGGCCGTCGGTCCGCGCGTCAACCACTATTACGATCGCGCCTGGACCGCTGAAGACGATCGCCGCTCGCGCCTCGTTGTCATCGGCCTGAAAGGGCTGAACCGCCCGGCCATCGAGCGTATCCTCGCCGGCTGACCCCAGGTAAGAGCCGCGATGCACATCCTCACCACGACATCCGCCTCGCTCGACGATCTCGCCGAGCCTGTCGACCTCAGGCAAACGCCTGCGGATATCGTGGCCCTGTCCTTCACCGACAGCGACCTGGCCGGGCTGGCGACGGCGTGGAAGGCAGATGCAGGCCGCCTGCCATCGATGCGGCTCGCCGCCTTGCGCGACCTGCGCCATCCGATGTCCGTCGACCTCTGGAT
>NZ_SUEG01000187.1:0-303 GCF_005063415.1 Mesorhizobium sp. | reverse complement strand
CCCGCCACGCCAAGGTCATTCTGGTCCGCATCCTCGGCGGCTATGAGTGGTGGCGCTATGGCTGCGACCAGCTTGCCGTTGTCGCGCGAAATCGCGGTATCAAACTGGCGCTGCTGCCGGGCGAGAGCCACGACGAGGATTTGCGGCTGATCGAAGGCTCGACGCTGCCGCGCCAAGAGCTTGACGCCTTGCTCGGCTATTTCCGCGAGGGCGGGCCGGCAAATATGACGGCGCTGATGCAGAGGCTGGCAAGTCTCGCCGGATCGGGTGTGGCGGTCGCGGAACCGGTCAGCGTGCCAAAGG
>NZ_SUEG01000186.1:1343-8887 GCF_005063415.1 Mesorhizobium sp. | reverse complement strand
GGTGCTGGTGCATCTGTCTCGGCAGGCTCGGCCGTTTCGACCGCGCTGACTGGCGGCGGCACGGCATTGTCGTCGGCAGGCACCAGCCTGTCGGTCGCAAGAATGTCGGGCGATGGGTCCTGGCGGGCAGGCTGGACGGCTTGGGCAGGTGCCGGCTCTGTGCGTCCGGCAAGGGCGGCGGCAGTTTCCGTGGCGGCCTCGCTGACCGGCTCGACCACTTCTGTTCCCGATGCTTCGGCCGCGTCAGTGACCGGCTGGAGTGTCTCCTCCGCCGCGGTCGCCTGCGCCTCGACCATTTCGACGGGCTTGGCGTCGAGCATGGTCACCATCGTTACGTTGGCCACCTCCGGGTCGTCTCCGACATCGCCGGCCGCCTGCTGCGGATCGGCGCCTCGCAGCATTTCTCCTTGCTGGTTGGCACCTTCGATCCTTGGCCGGTCGTCCGGCAGCGTGAGAAAGGCCAGCGCCACTGCTACGTGGAATGCGCAAGAGCAGGCGATCGCCACCGCCCAGTTGCGGCGCCGCTGCTTCTGTCGTGCCTGCCGCAATGGCTCCCCAGGCACCGGAGTCAAGTCGCCGTCCGCATCGGCGATGTAACTGTCTTCCGGCCTGTCGCGCGACGAAACACGCAGCGCCCCGCGCGGGATGGCGAAATCCGGATCGTCCGGTTCCGGCGACAGGAAACCGGCTAGTGGCCACGCCACGGTGTTTCGCGCGAATGCGGGTTCCAGTCCCAATTCAGACCCCGAAGGCGATGCCGGTCCTGGTCTGCGTGTTCAGCCCGCGCATGCAGGCATTTGGCTCGGCACCGGCGCATTCCGTGGCGCTATTGATCAACACGCGGCTGACCTTGCCGCAATCGGTGCCGGCAAGGTCGAAACGCGTCACCTTGGTCTTGCCTGCCGGCAGCTCCTTGAAATCGAGCACGGTCAGCCGGTCGACGACGCCGGCCTCGTTGAACAAGGCGATCTCAAACGCCGCCTTGGACAGACCGGCGCCGACATTGTTGGTGACCACGAAGGCCAGGCGGCAACCCTTGTCGGAAGGCTGCGCGCCGTTGAGCTCGAGGATCAGCGCCGGCGCTTGCTGTTGTGTCCACGCCGGAGCCGCCGCAAGCGATATTGCCAGCACCACGGCGAACAGACGAAGGGATGCTGTCATGCCTGTCATTGTCGTCAGCCTCCAAACCTCATGGTCGCCGCCAGCTTCAGCGTAACGCCGGGCTCGTAGACGACACTCGTGGTCGACGCGTTCAGCGGGTTGGCATATTTGACGTCGAACAGATTGTCGGCGCGGAAATCGACCTTGAAATTGTCGGTCGCCTGGTAGCTGGCGAAGGCATTGACCAGCGTATAGTCCTTGGCCACCGCGTAGCCCTGCGGCTTGCCGTTGTATTGCACCTCACCGCCGATGGTCAGCCTGTCCTCGAGAAAGCGAAAGCCGAGTTGCCCGGTGATCTGGGAAGAGGGGACGGTGACAAGGTCCGCCCGTTCGCCTTCATAGGAAATCGTGTGGCCATCGGTGAACGAGGCGGAAAGGCCGGCAAAGCCCCAGGCTGCGTCATAGACGCCCTCCATCTCGAAGCCGTGGATCTTGGCCTTGGCGAAATTCTGATACTGGAAGCAGATCGGGATGCCGGGACCGAACGGGCAGCCGCTGGTCGGGTCGAACGCCGATAGCGTTACGCCGTCGATGTAATCGTCGACATTGTTGTTGAAATAGGCCGCCTTCAGCCGCAGCGCGTCGTCGGCCTCAATGACGCCGTTGGTGCTGTAATTGACGCCGAATTCCACGGTCCTGCCGGTTTCGGGCTTGAGATTGGGATTGGGGAGGAATGGGAAGCTGACGCCGGCTGGATGGTTGCCGCTGATCAGGGTCTCCGACAGCGACGGAGAACGATAGCCTTCCGCGTAGGTACCGTAGAATTGCAGCCCGGAAAGGCTGGCGCTTTCGAAGGGTGAAATGCCTACTGTGATGCGTGGCGACAGCCGGTCGCCAGAGGTTTCGCCGACATCGCTGTCAAGCTTGTAGCTGTCGTAACGCAGCCCGGCGATGACCTCGAGCCAGTCCCAGGTGAGTTTGTCCTGAACGTAAGCGCCGGAGACGTTTCTATCGCCCGAGGGCGTGTAGAAACTGTCGCCGCCTGCCGTGCCGCCTGTCTCAACATCATCGCCAATCCAGTCGCCGCCATAGGTCAGCTCATGCGCAATCCCGACGGTCTCGAATCTCGACGTGTTCCAGATGTCGATGCCGGAGGTGCCGATGTCGAACGTCGATTTCGAACCCGCCGGCAGAACCACAGGCAGGCCGGTGACCGGATCAAACCGGTTTTGCGCGACAAGGGTCGTGAGATCGAGCTTGGTCTTGTTGTAAGACGCGTTGACGTGGAGATCGAGCCAGCTCTTGTCTTCGTCGGTGATGTTGTAGCGGGCCGTGAATGTATTCGCCTTCAGGTCGGCGTCGTTCACCGGCGCGCTGCCGCTGGTCTCCGTCCATCCGTCGTTCGAGCCGATCCAACCCAGCTTCAGCTCGCTGTTTTCGCTGGTGCGGATGGTCGTCTTGAGGAGACCGCTCAAGACGTCGAAGCCGGTGCCCGCTACAGTGTCGCCGCCGCCATGCTTGTAGTCGTCATAGTCGCGGTAGACGATGCTGCCGAGCACGTCCCAGTTCTCGTTGATCCGGTACGCGCCGGTGGCGCTGGTGGTCCAGCCTTCGCCGTTGGTTTCGTAGCGCCCGGTCGCGGATGCCGCCCAGGTCTCGTCGGGCTTGAGGAAATCCTGCGCATCCTTGGTGTCGAAAAAGACGACGCCGCCGATCGCCCCGGAGCCGTAGGTATTGGCGACCGGGCCGCGGATCACATCGACGGATTTGATCAATTCGGGATCGATGTAGAAGGTCGATTGCGTGCCATGATCCGAGCGCTGGAAATTCTGACGGGCGCCGTCGACGATGACGGAGACGCGGCCGAAGTCCTGCAGGCCGCGGATGTTGATGCTGGAACTGACACGGCTTGCGTCGGCCTGGACGGCGACACCCGGCACACCGAACAGCATCTCGTTGGGCGTCGTCGCCATGCGGCGCTCGAGTTGTTCCTCGTCGACATGGCTGGCTGAAGCAAGCGATTCGATCGCCGTCTCGCCGGTGCGGCTGAGGATCAGGATCTTGTCGAGCAGCGTGGTGCCGGGGGCCGGCTTTGCCTGTTCGGGCTGTTGCGACGGGTCAGTCTGCTGCTGGTCGGTTGCTGGCTGGGCGGTCTGCTGGGCGCCGGCCGATGTGGCGAGCAGCGGGATCGCCGCCGCGCCGGCCAGCAATGCGGCCATTTTGCTTGTCATAGAACAATGTGCCAGGCCGCTGCCCGCCAGCCGTCCCCAATTCGCCAACCCCATGCTGCAACTCCAAGAATCCATGTTCGATGCTGGCTGGCTTGGGGCTCGCTGGCATTTTTCATCGCGTCCGGCGTCTTAAATGTTGACTCATTTACTCCGGTATTGCACTGCTAGATAACATGACCATTCGAGTCAAGAATTGAATCGGCATTTCACGCAGGCGCCGAGCCAGATGCCCGGCACAGGAAAGGGATCGAACCAATGAACACGCACAATCCCAGCGACTTTCGCTATCGCGTCCGCCGTTCCGACGAAAATCCCGTCCGTTTCGACCGGGTCCAATCGGCCGTGAGAACGCTGTCCAGCAACACGCTGTTCCAGGGCGAGCACGAGATCGGCATCGAACATCACGGTGCGCTGTATCGGCTGAAGATCACCCGGCAGGGCAAGCTCATCCTCAACAAGTAGGTGGTGGAAATGGACCAGCGCGTAAAACCCGCCCCGCACGAGATCCGGCGGGCACGGGCAGACAATCCGAAGATGCGCGAGCGCGACCTCGCCGCCCAGCTTGGTGTTTCGGAGGCCGAACTGGTCGCCGCGCATTGCGGCGACGGGGTCGTGCGGGTCGAGCCGCGTGTCAATGACCTCTTGACTGGCCTCGAAGCTGTCGGTGAGGTGATGGCGCTGACCCGCAACGAAAGCGCGGTGCACGAGAAGATCGGCGTGTACGACAAGACCGTCACCGGTAATCACAATGCCATGGTGCTCGGCGAAAACATCGACCTGCGCATTTTCCCAAAAGTCTGGGCGCATGGCTTTGCCGTGGAAAAGCGCGATGGCGCCGACATCCGCCGCAGCCTGCAGTTCTTCGACACCGCAGGCGAGGCGGTGCACAAGGTGCATCTCAGGCCAGCCTCCAACCTCTACGCCTATCAGAAGCTGGTGGCCGGGCTGGAATCGCCGAACCAGGAGCCGACGGTGGCGATTTCAGCAGGCATGGCTGACGAGACCGAGACTGCGGACAATTCGGCGAGCGTCGACGATCTGCGCGACCGCTGGAGCCAGCTGACCGACGTGCATCAGTTCTTCGGCATGTTGAAGACACTGAAGCTCAGCCGCCGCCAGGCGGTGCGCTTGGTCGGCCAGGACTACGCCTGGCTGGTCGATAAGGATGCGGTGAGCGCCATGTTCAACCACGCCGCTGCTGGCGCCATGCC
Source organism: Mesorhizobium sp. (assembly GCF_005063415.1). Classification (GTDB taxonomy): domain Bacteria; phylum Pseudomonadota; class Alphaproteobacteria; order Rhizobiales; family Rhizobiaceae; genus Mesorhizobium. The sequence continues at coordinate 4,344 of NZ_SUEG01000186.1, read as the reverse complement.
GATCATGTGCTTTGTCGGCAATCGCGGCTGCATCCAGATCCATTCCGGCCCCGTCGCCTCGATCAAGCCGATGGGAACATGGCTCAACGTGCTCGACGAATCCTTCCATCTGCACCTGCGGACCGACCACATCGATGAGGTCTGGGCCGTGCGCAAGCCGACCAAGGACGGCCATGTCACCTCGCTCGAAGTCTATGGCGCCGACGGCAAGATGATCATCCAGTTCTTCGGTAAGCGGCATGAAGGCGAAAGCGAGCGCGAAGACTGGCGCTTTTTGGCCGAAAACCTGCCGCGTATCCCAAGCCCGACCGCAGCCTGAGGAAACGATGATGGTTCTTTTCTCCAGGCTGGCATCGGTCTCCAGGTCGACGCCTGGTCCTGCGGCCGCTGTTTTGCTGGCGTTCGCCGCGCTGATGCCGGCTCAGGCCGCCGAAGGCATCGCGACTTTCGCCGACCGTTCGAGGATCGTGGCCATCGGCGGCTCGATCACCGAGATCGTCTATGCGCTCGGCGAACAGGATCGCCTTGTCGCGCGCGATTCGACCAGCCGCTATCCGCAAGCGGCGGTGGAGCTGCCGGATGTCGGCTACATGCGCCAGCTGTCGCCGGAGGGTGTGCTGTCGGTCAATCCATCGGGTATATTGGCCCTGCACGGCAGCGGACCGAAGGAAGCCGTCGACGTCTTGAAGAAATCAAGCGTCCCGTTCATCGAGGTGGCCGAGCGCTATGATAGTCAAGGCATTCTCGAAAAGATCCACATCGTCGGCAAGGCGCTCGGCGTCGAGGCCAAGGCCGATGCGCTGGCAGCCCAGATCGACGCCAAGCTGAAGGCAGCTGAAAAGCAGACCGCCTCGATCAAGGAGCGCAAGCGCATCCTGTTCGTGCTGTCGATGCAGGGCGGCAAGCTGCTTGCCGCCGGCAGCGACACCGCAGCCGACGGCATCATCAAGCTTGCGGGCGGCATCAACGCCATCGACGGCTTTGCCGGCTACAAGCAATTGTCGGACGAGGCAGTCATCACCGCCAGGCCCGACGTGATCCTGATGATGAACAATGCCGGGCCGGCAACCGCGGATGACGAATTGTTTTCGAACCCTGCCGTGGCCTCGACGCCGGCGGGTGCCGCCCGCAAGCTGATCCGCATGGACGGCGGCTATCTGCTCGGCTTCGGCCCGCGCACGGCCGACGCCATCCACGATCTCGCCGTCTCGCTCTATGGCAGCCAGGTCACGGATTGAGCGCGATGGCGGATCATGCGATCGCTGGTGCGGCGGGAATTATGGTGACGGCAGCCGAGGGTGACCGCTCGCGGCGGGCCCACCTCGTCATCCTGCTGCTCTGCGTCGGGCTGGCTATCGCCGTGCTGTTGTCGCTGACCTCCGGCGCATCCGATGCCTCGGCCATCGGCGTCATGCACGACTGGCTGTTCGGCGCGCTGCCCGGCGACGCGGCGTTGAGCGCCCGCGACCGCCTGATCATCAATGACATCCGTCTGCCGCGCATCATTCTGGGCGTGCTGATCGGCGCATCGCTTGCCGTGTCCGGTGCCGTCATGCAGGGGCTGTTTCGCAATCCGCTGGCCGACCCCGGCCTGATCGGCGTTTCGGCCGGATCGAGCCTCGGTGCGGTCGCCGTCATCGTGCTTGGCTCGACCATGCTGGCGCCGCTGACTTCGGCGCTCGGCACGCTGGCGTTGCCGCTGGCTGCGTTCTGCGGCGGGCTGGCGACGACATTGCTGCTCTATCAGGTCGCGACACGGCGAGGCCGGACCTCGGTCGCGACCATGCTGCTCGCCGGCATCGCGCTGGCGGCGCTTGCCATGGCGCTGACCGGCATCCTGATCTTCATGGCCGACGACCGGCAATTGCGCGACCTGACCTTTTGGCAGCTCGGCTCGCTGGGTGGCGCAACCTGGCAGAAGATCGGCTCGGTCGGGCCGGTTATCGCGCTGGCGCTGGCGGCAATGCCGTTCCTGGCGCGCGGCCTCAACGCGCTGGCGCTCGGCGAGGCCACGGCCGGCCATCTCGGCATCCCGGTGCAGCGGCTGAAATACACCGCGATTGTCGGCGTCTCGGCGGCGGTGGGCGCGTCGGTCGCTGTCAGCGGCGGCATCGGTTTCGTCGGCATCGTCGTGCCGCATCTGCTGCGTCTGCTGATCGGCCCCGACAACCGTTACCTGCTGCCGGCATCGGCACTGCTCGGCGCCGCGCTGCTGCTGTTGGCCGACGCCGTTGCCCGCACCATCGTGGCCCCGGCCGAATTGCCGATCGGCATCGTCACCGCGGTCGCCGGTGCGCCGTTCTTCCTGTGGGTCCTGCTGCGTAAGCGCGGCGTCATCGACCTGTGAGAGACCGTTTGGAAACTCTACTCTGGCGGCCATCTAATGGCGTTTTCTGCGCTTCCGGTGCTCACGGACCCCAATGTCCGCTCCGCTCCGGTTCTCGAAACCACCACCAGATGACTCGCCAGAGCGAATTTCGAAACAGTCTCTAAGAGGGTTTTTATGATCGAAGCGCGCGATGTCTCGGTGGCGATCGGCGGCAAGCGCATTGTCGCCAATGTCGATTTCGCGGCGCGGCCCGGCGAAATCGCGGCCATCGTCGGCCCCAACGGTTCGGGCAAGACGACCTTCCTCAGAGCACTGTCCGGCGATCTTGGCTATTCGGGAGAGGTCACCATCAATGGCCGCAATCTATCGGCGATGAAGCCGGTCGAGGCGGCGACGGTGCGCGCTGTGCTGCCGCAGGCGGCGACGCTGTCCTTCCCGTTCACCGTGCGTGAGATCGTCAGGCTCGGCCTGGTCGGCGGGCGCTCCGGCGCGCTGCCCGGCGAGGACCAGCGCCTGCCCGAACGGGCGCTGGCTCGCGTCGACCTCGACGGCTTTGCCGGCCGCTTCTACCAGGAGCTGTCCGGCGGCGAGCAGCAGCGCGTGCAGCTTGCCCGCGTTCTGTGCCAGGTCTGGGCGCCGGTGCTCGACGGCAAGCCGCGCTATTTGTTCCTC
>NZ_SUEG01000186.1:885-1333 GCF_005063415.1 Mesorhizobium sp. | reverse complement strand
GAGCCGGTGTCCAGCCTCGACATCAAACACCAGCTGATCATCATGGACATCGCGCGTGATTTCGCCAGACGGGGCGGCGGCGTGGTCGCCATCCTGCACGACCTCAATCTGACGGCGATGTATGCCGACCGGATTTTCGTCATGCATCGCGGCAGGCTCGCCGCTACAGGTTCGCCGCAACAGGTGCTCAGCGACGAGCTGATCGAAAAGGTCTTCGATTGCCGGCTGAAGGTCGGCGTGTTGCCGGCCGCAAACATGCCGTTCGTATTGCCGCAATCGGCAGCGTAGGCAATCAGAGAAATCAGGCGGCCGGCGCCCTTTGCACCAGCATGTCGATGCCGAGCAGGTGCCGCACATTCGGGCGCGCCGCCACCAGATCGGCGATCGTGTAGCGCGACAGCACGGCGAAGAACGCGTTGAGCGCTTCGCGCAATGCCGAATTCAAGGC
>NZ_SUEG01000186.1:0-875 GCF_005063415.1 Mesorhizobium sp. | reverse complement strand
GTTCTTCGCCGTGCTGTCGCGCTACACGATCGCCGATCTGGTGGCGGCGTCGTTCTCGAAGCATTCGGCCATGGCAAAGCTTTCCTCCGTCACCCGCACGACATCGAACAGGCTGATCGATTCGGCCGCGCGGCCGAGCCTGACGCCGCCATTCCTGCCGCGCACCGTTTCGATCAGGCCGTTTTCGACCAGCGGCTGCAGGATCTTGAACAGGAAAAGTTCCGATACCGAATAGGCGGCGGCGATCTCGGGGATGCGGCTCAACCGCTCGGTGTTGGCGGCGCAATACATCAGAATGCGCATGGCGTAGTTGGTCTGACGGGTAAGCCGCATTGTGTCCTCACATAACAGTGGTTGGCGTCAATATGGCCTATAGTTTGGAACAATTCCAGACTGGCGCTGCATAATAGATGAATTCCGGCGTCAAGTTTGCGTGCACGATTGCGCGCACCGGAACCAGCGGCGCGCTTTCTGGGGCAGGCGACACTAGATAAGTTCGCATACACGATCAGGAGCGGCCCATCATGTCACGACCAGCCCCGGCATTTGCATCCGTCGCGTCCGTCCGGTTCGACGCCGATGCAGATGCCAAGCTTTCGGCGCTCAGGCGCACCAAATTCCTTGCCGCCGCAGCACTCGCGTTTTGCGTGCTGGTCTTTGCTGTGGCGAAATCGCTCGAGAGCCGACATGCGTGGCTGGGCTTCGTCGCCGCTTTCGCCGAAGCGGCGACGATCGGCGGGCTGGCCGACTGGTATGCGGTGGTGGCGCTGTTTCGGCGGCCGCTTGGCCTGCCGATCCCGCACACGGCCATCATCCCAGAAAACCAGAATCGCATCGCCGACAATCTCGGCCGCTTCATCGAGGTCAATTTCCTG
>NZ_SUEG01000185.1:248-8967 GCF_005063415.1 Mesorhizobium sp. | reverse complement strand
AGACAGGGGGCGGGGTGCGCAACGTGCTGGTGGGTGCCGCGCTGATCGGCATCCTGCTCAACGCCATGACCATCATCGACATTCCGCTGCTCTATCAGAACCTGATCAAGGCCGCGATCCTGCTGGCCGCGATCATCGTCGATGGGTTCATCAATCCGCGCGACGAGCAGACTGCGCAGCAAGGCGATATCTAGACTGACGCGAACGGTTGGGGCCGGCCGCGAACGACAACGACCAACCCAGAGGATGTGACATGAAAATCATCAGGACATTTATGGCTGCCGCGACAGCGCTTGCCGTCTCCGCCTTCGTTGCGCCAAGCTTCGCTGCCGAGGATCCGGGTCCGGCCGCCTATTCGCAAGCGCTGAAGGGCAAGCGCGTGATGCTGGTGCCGATGGCGATGGGCTTCGACCTGGCACAGGGCTGGGCGCATTACCTGAAGACGGAGGTCGAGGCCTGGGGCGGCGTGTTCGAGACGCGTGACCCGAACTGGGTGGTCGATGCGGGCGCGCAGGCGATAACCGACGCGATCTCGTCGGACACCAGGCCGGACGTGCTGATCATCCACTCGCCGGACCTCAACTCCTATGCGAAGCTGATGAAGAAGGCGCAGGCCGCCGGCACCTATGTGCTTTTGGTCGACAATCCGGCGAACTTCCCAGCCGATGCCTTTGTCGGCAGCGACTGGGATCGGCTCGGCCAGCTGGAAGCCGAAGCGGCGATCAAGGGTTGTGGGCCGAATTCTTCCAAGAAGATCGGGCTAGTGCAGGGCGACCAGGCCAACTCGTCGAGCCTCTACCAGTATGCCGGCATCATGAAGGTGCTGGACAAGAACCCCGACTTCAAGGTCGTGGCCAAGCCTGACTCGAACTGGGATGCGACGACCTCGCGCAACGTGACGACCACGATGCTGCAGCAGAACCCCGACATCTGCGCAATCATCGATTTCTGGGACGGCGACGCGACCGGCGCATCTGCTGCGATCCGCGATGCCAAGCTCGAGGGCAAGGTGTCCCTGGTCACCACCGGCGGCGGCGAGAAAACCGCCGACTGCGACAAGCTGCAGGACGGCACCTATGGCGCGGTGGTGATGACCGACCTTGCCCGCCAGTCGGGCGACATGAACGCCGTCATAAAATTCCTGTTGCAGAGTGGCCAGCCGGCCGGCACCTCGCACACCTACATCTACACGCTGGAGAAGGCGACGACCAAGGCCGACCTCAAGCCGGACAGCTGCTGGGACTTGAAAGCACTGCAAGCCCAAGCTGCGGCCAAGTAAACCGCGGGTCCGTTCCAAGCATCGACGAGGTGGCCGGACCGGGTTCGGCCGCCTCTTTCTCTCTTTGAGTGGCAGCAGCAACCGATGTCCTTTCGCGAACGCCTTCAATCCTGGCGCTACAATCTCGTGCCCGACCACCTTGTCGGCGAGATACTGAGCAAACGCTGGACCGACAACGCCATTCCGTTCCTGGCGCTGGTGGCGACGCTCGGCGTGTTCGGTTCGATCATTCCCGGCTTCTTCAAGCCGATGTCGCTGCAGGAATCGACCCGCCAGCTCGGCGAATTTTCGCTGGTCGTCACCGGCATGACCGTGGTCATGCTGGGCGGCGGCATCGACCTTTCGGTCGGCTCGATCTTCGCGCTGTCCTGTTTTTCGGCCGTGTTCGTCTTTTTCATCCTCGAACAATCAGTGTGGCTGGCGCTCGCCGCCTCGATCGCCACCGGGCTGCTGTTCGGCGCGATCAATGGCTATCTGATCGGCTATTTCCGGTTGCGCGCCTTCCTGACGACACTGGTCACCTTCATTTTCGGGCGGGCGCTGTTCGACATACTGGTCACCACCTATGCCGCCGACGTCCAGCTTTCCGATGCCACGTCGGATGTGCTGGACTTCATCGGCGACGACACCTTCTGGGGCCTTTCGGTTGCGGTGTGGGCGGCGATTATCCTGGCCATCATTACCCATGTCGCGCTGACGCGCTCGCGGCCCGGTTGGCATGTGCAGGCGGTGGGCGGGTCGCGGCGATCGGCCCACAATGCCGGCATCCGCGTGCGGCGCACCGTGTTCATGACCTATGTGTTTTCCGGCTTCTGCGCCTCGCTCGGCGGCTTCCTCATCGCCTGCCGGCTGAGCGGGGCAGGGCCGGGCACAGGCCTCAACCTCGAGGTCATGGCACTGACCGCGGCGGTCGTCGGCGGCGTCAGCCTGGGCGGCGGCCGCGGTTCGGTGATCAAGGGGCTGATGGGCGCGATCATCGTGCTGACGATGACCAACGGGCTGATCCGGCTGGGCTATGGCACGGGCACCAACCAGATGGTGCTGGGCATCATGCTGGCCGTCGCCGTCACCATCGACATTCGTTGGCTGAAGAACCGCCACAAGGTGCTGGACGAGGTCTATGTCGCACCGGTCTATTTGAAGATGGCGACAACGCAGTCGGCGGCACCGGGCTCCGGCACCCCTTACGAGCTCGACAATCGGCTGTCGGAGGCCGACCATATCGGGCTCGGCGAGCTGGAAGGGCCGGAAGACGTCATCCTCGACCGCGACGACCATCTCTATTGCGGCACCAGGCATGGCGAGATCGTCCGTTTCTTCGCGCCGGACTACAAACGCTCGGAGGTCTTTGCGCATATTGGCGGCTTCCCGCTCGGCCTGGCCTTCGACAAAACAGGCAATCTGATCAGCTGCGTCGGCGCGATGGGCCTTTATTCGGTCTCGCCGGAGCGGGAGGTGAAGCGGCTTTCGGCGGAAACGTCGCGCTCCTGGACCTCGATCGTCGACGATGCGCGGCTGCGCGACCCCAATGATTGCGACATCGCGCCGGACGGCCGCATCTACTTCACCGATTCCACCAAGCGTTATGACGCGCACGACTGGGCGCTGGACTCGATCGAGAACCGTGCCACCGGGCGGCTGCTCGTCTACGACCCGAAGGAAGGTTCGACCAAGACGCTGCTCGACGGCTACCGCTATACCAACGGCGTGTGCATGGCACATGACGGCAAGTCGCTGTTCTTCGCCGAAAGCTGGGCCTGCCGCGTGCACCGCTATTGGCTGGAAGGGCCGAAAGCAGGCAGCGCCGAATGCGTCATCCGCGACATGCCGGGCTATCCCGACAACATCAACCGCGCCTCCGACGGCAACTATTGGATGGCCTGGCTTGGCATGCGCACGCCGAGCTTCGACCTGTCGCTGCGCCATCCCGACATGCGCAAGCGCATGACGCGGCGGCTGCCGCAGGACGAATGGCTCTTCCCTAACATCAACACCGGCGGTGTGGTGAAATTCAACGAGAAGGGCGGCATCGTCGAAGCGATGGGCGACCTGTCGGGCGCCGCGCATCCGATGGTCACCTCAATGCGCGAGCACAAGGGTTTTCTGTTCGTCGGCGGCATCCTGAACAACCGCATCGGCCGCTACCGGATTGCCGGTGCCGATCCGAACTGGACCAGCCCCGCTTCCTACTGGGGAGCGAAGCCATAATGCTGGATCCTATCCTCGACATCTTTCGCGGCAAGGCGGTGACCATCCCGCCGCTCGATGGCGCCTTCAGGCCGAATACGCTGCTGGACGATGCTCCGGCTTTTGCTGGCCTGACCGAGCCCGACAATCTGCTGGTTGCCGACGGCCGGCTGTTGGCCTCCAGTGGCAACGCCATCTACAGGGTCGCCGCCGGTGCCGCGCCTGTTCTGGTCGAGACATTTCCGGCCGCAGTCACCGCGCTCGCGCGCTCGCCCGCCGGCGAACTGACGGTTGGGCTCGAAAGCGGCAGGCTGTTGATTGCAGGCAGGGAAGTCGCCCTACCGGCCGGGATCGGCTGCATTACAGCACTCGCCTACGCAGAAGATGGCACGCTTTGGCTGGCCAATGGCTCGGCCGACCACGGGCCGTCGCAATGGGCCGCCGATCTGATGAAGAAGGGCGCTTCCGGTTCGTTGTGGAAGCGCGATCCGGCAAGCAGCGAATTCCGCAAGGTCGCCGGTGACATCGCCTTTTCCTATGGGCTGCATCCAACCGGCAAGGATGTGCTGGTCAGCGAGAGCTGGCGGCACCAACTTATCCGCTTCGATGGCGCGACGGGCAGCCGCTCGACGCTGCTGGCGCATCTCCCCGGCTACCCCTCGCGCCTATCGACTGCCGCCGAAGGTGGCGCCTGGCTGACGCTGTTTGCGCCCCGCAACCGTCTGATCGAATTCGTGCTGCAGGAAACGCACTATCGAAACGACATGCTGGCGCAAGTGCTGCCGCAGCACTGGATCGCGCCGGCACTCGCCTCCAACCGCAGCTTCCTTGAGCCGCTGCAATGCGGCGGCATCCGCACCATGGGCATCCACAAGCCTTGGTCGCCGAGCCGCTCCTACGGGCTGGTGGTCAGGCTCGACCGCGAGATGCGGCCGCAGTACAGCCTGCACAGCCGCGCCAACGGCACGCGCCACGGCATTTGCAGCGTGGTGGAAAAAGACGGCCGCCTGTTCATTGCCTCGAAAGGCGGCGATTGCCTGCTGGCCATCGATATGGCTTCCGAAGGGCATCGCTGATGGAACCCATCGTCCGCCTGGAGCACGTGACCAAGACCTATCGCGGCGTGCCTGCGGTGAAGAATGTCAGCTTCGAGCTGCGAAAGGGCGAGATCCACGCGCTGCTCGGCGAGAATGGCGCGGGAAAATCGACACTGACCAAGATCATCGCCGGCGTCGTCGACGCGACATCGGGAAAGATGTTCCACAACGGGCAGGAGATCGCCTACGCCTCGCCGCACGCAGCCCTTGAAGCCGGCATCGCCATGGTGTTCCAGGAGACCAGCCTGGTGCCGTCGATGACGGTGGCGCAGAACCTCTATCTCGGCACCGAGAGCTTTCTCAACCGGCTGCGCGGCACCTACATCTCGGCGCAGCAGTTCCTGCAGTCATTGAACTTTCCCGTCGACCCGAACGCCATGGTAGCGACGCTGGGCGCGGCCAAGCGGCAGATGGTCGAGATCGCGCGTGCCGTCCACCACAATGCCGAGATCATCATTTTCGACGAGCCGACGGCGACACTGACGCCGGAGGAGAAGCGGCACTTCTTCGCCCTGATCCGCCGGCTCAAGGCAAGGGGTGTGTCGATCGTCTTCATCAGCCATGCGCTCGAAGAGGCACTCGATATCGCCGACCGCATCACCATCCTGCGCGACGGCGAACTGGTGATCACCGACGATACCGCCGCTTTCGATCGCGACAGGATCGTCGCCGCCATGGTCGGGCGGACGCTGTCGGGACAGCTCTACAACCAGCGCGACGAGACCAGGCTGCGCAGGGCCGGCAAGAAGGTGCTGTCGGTGCAGGACATCTCGATGAGCAATGTCGTGCGCAACAATTCCTTCTCGATCTTCGAGGGCCAGATCACCGGCGTCTTCGGGCTGATCGGCTCGGGTCGCACCGAGACATTCAAGATCGTCTCCGGCATCTACAAGCGCGACTTCCTGCGCGGCGGCACCATCGAGCTGGACGATAAACCGGTGCGTTATCTCGTGCCGAGCGAGGCGGTGGCGGACGGCATCGTCTATGTCACCGAAGACCGCAAGAGCGAGGGGATTTTCGAGACGATGGACGTTGCCGAGAACCTGTTCGGCGGCTTTTTGGCGGCTGGACGGGAAAAGAGCTGGGTGGTCAATGCGCAAGAGATGCGGGCGCTGTCGGCCGAATGGACGAAGACGCTGAACGTCAAGGCGATCAACGACAATGCGCGGGTGGTCGAACTTTCCGGCGGCAACCAGCAGAAGGTGGTGATCGGCAAGGGGCTGGTGCAGAAGCCGCGCATCGTCATCTTCGACGAACCGACGCGCGGCGTCGATGTCGGCGCCATCGCCGAGATCCACCAGATCATCAACCGGCTCGCCGACGAGGGCCTGGCCGTCGTCGTCATCTCGTCCTACCTGCCGGAGATCATGAACCTGTCCGACCGCATCCTGGTCTGCCGGCAAGGCCGCATCGTCGAGGAGTTCTCGCCGGCCGAGGCGACGGAGGAGAAGATCATGTATGCGGCGGTGCATTAGGGCGATGCGTACGTCGACAATTGGCCGAGTCGCCAGTCCACTCGTCATCCTAGGTCGCCGCGACGGAGCTTCGCTCCTGCTTCGCCCAGGGATGACGAAGTTGAGGGGCTTCGGCCGGCCTTCAAGGCCTTGCCTCAGCGCGTCAATTGCTGATTTATCCGAGGCGATTAGCCGCCTTTTCTCAAGACCTGATTCAACGACCTCGCATGATGATTCAAACGAAAAGGAGCCTGCCCATGGCCACCACAAGACTTATGACCGATGCCGAGGTCGAGGCGATTCCCGCCGTGAAGGCCGTGTTCGACGACATCCGCGCGACGCGCAAATCCGACTTCGTCAACAATTTCTGGCGCGGGCTGGCCAATGATCCGGTCTCGCTGAAGCGGGTGTGGGAGCAGCTCAAGGCGGTGATGGTCGCGGAGAGCGCCATCGACCCGCTGACCAAGGAGATGATCTACATCGCCGTCTCGACCGCCAATGGCTGCTCCTATTGCGTCCACTCGCATACGGCGGCGGCGCGGGCCAAAGGCATGACCGACGCGCAGCATGGCGAACTGGTGTCGATCATCGGGCTGGCCGGGCAGACCAACCAGATGGTCACCGCGATGCAGATCCCGGTCGATACTCAGTTCGAGGTGAGGTGAGGTGAGGTGAGGTGAGGGGCGGCGCGGCGCCTTCCCTTCTCCCCTTGTGGAGAAGGTGGCCGAGCGAAGCTCGGTCGGATGAGGGGTGCCGGAAGGATCGTTAGCTTGGAAACGTAAGTGCTTCAAATCGCCGAGATTTCCTCCGCCGAGTTTCTTCCAGCACCCCTCATCCGTCTCGGCGCTACGCGCCGATCCACCTTGTCCCACAGGGAGAGAAGGGAAGGTCTGCGCGCCTCACACCGGCCGGTAGACCCGCTCCGCCGTGTTCCAGAAGATATCGGCCTCTGCCGCCGTGCCGTGCTTGCCCACCGCTTTCCTGTGCGCCCTGATCAGCTCGGCATGGCTGGTCCACAGCTTCTCGATCGGGAAGTTCGAGCCGAACATCAAATGGTCGCTGCCGAGGATGTCGATGGCGGCGTCGACGATATAACTGATCAGCGCCGGGTCGTTGCGGTGGACGAAGGTGCCGAGGCCGGACAGCTTTGCATAGAGGTTGGGCGCCGCTGACAGCGTGCGCAGGCCGGTCTTCCACGCCTCGGTGGTCTCCGGCTCCATGTCGGTCAGCATGCCGGCGTGGGTGAGGATGAAATTCGTCTTGGGGTTCTCGCCGACAAGCGTCAGCCCATCCTTCATCTGGGCCGGGAAAAGCTGCAGGTCGAAGGATAGGCCGTAATCCTTCAGCCGGGCGACATTGGCCCGCACCTTCGGGTCGATGACCTGATCGGCCGAGGCGGCGAAGCGGAAGGCCGGCGTTTGGTGCCAGTGCAGCTGCATACGCACGCCGCGCAACAGCGGATATTTTTTCAGCCGGTCGATCTGGGGACGCACATCGTCGACCGTCATGTCGGCATAGCCGACGATGGCGTGCGGCCAACCGGTTTCTTCCGCGGTCTTCTGCAGGAAAGCGACCTCTTTTTCGAAATCTTCCTTGGCCCAGTTGGTCTGGACATAGATCGCCTTCTCGACGCCCGAGCCTTGCTGGTCCGCGAGGAATTCCTCGATCGGATAATCGCGGCGGATCGGCTCGTAAGGGCCAAAGATGCGTGGCACCATCGGTCCGACGAGCCAGGGCTGGTCCTTTTGGCGCCAGATGTGGAAATGCGCGTCGATCGCCTTCTGCATCACAAAACCCTTTTCCAGATTGCCGCGGCCGCCGGAGCTGGGCGGGCGAGCGACAGGATGAACTCGGTGAGACCGGCGATTGAGGAGCCGTCGACCAGATCGTCGAGCACCGGCAGGATCGCGCGAAGTGCCGCCGTTGCCGGCCGAAAGCGTGGATCGCCGGCCAGCGGCGTCGCCAGCGAAAGCCGAAAGGCGCGGGCGCTCAGCCGGCGCATCGCCATTTCCAGCTCGGCATGGTCGCCGCGCTCCAGCGCGTCCGACAGGATGACGAGCGCCGCCCCGCGTGCAAAAGCGGAGAAGCGCGGCACCGAGAGGAGGGCGAGCAGCGTCGGTCCCATGCGGGTGCCGCCGTCCCAGTCGTCGACCTGGGCAGCGGCGCGGGCCAGCGCCTGATTGCGGTCGCGAATGCGCAGCGCCGAGGTGATACGGGTCAGCCGTGTGCCGAAAGTGAAGACCTCCGCCCGGTCGGCGCCTTGCACCGCCGCGTGTGCCAGCTTGAGATAGTCCGATGTGTAGAGCTTCATCGAGCCGGACACGTCAATCAGCATGAGAAGCTTGCGCGGCACTGTCTGCCGCCGGCGCAGCAGCGGCGAGGGGATATCGCCGTCGGCACTGACGATTTCGCGCAGCGAGCGGCGCAGGTCGAGCTTGCCGCGTGCATTCGTGCGCACGGTGCGGAAGGAACGGCGGGCGGGCAAAGCGGTGGCGAGCTTGCGGCGGAAGGCGGCAAGCCTGTCGCCATCGCGCTGGAACTCGCGGACGCTCAACTGTTCGCTGGCCGAAGACAGTTCGCCGCCTTGCTCCTGGCGAACCACCTCGATTTCTTGTTCGCTGGTTTCGCCGTCATCCTTGATGCGGGTTTCCTCGTCGCTGTCGCCTTCGACCAGCGCCTCTCCGTCCCCATAGAAATGGCTC
>NZ_SUEG01000185.1:0-238 GCF_005063415.1 Mesorhizobium sp. | reverse complement strand
CGCCCCTCGAGGCAGAGCCGCGGGGCTCACGCCAGCGCCTCCTCGACAATCTTGCCGAGCTCGGGCGCGATGCAGGAAAGATCCTCCTCGTCCTTGATCAGCACGCCGATGGCGCGGCGAAACGCTTCCGGCCACGGGCTGCCGCCCTTTTCGAGGATGGTGGCGGCGTTGGCCCATTCGACAGCCTCGGCGATGCCGGGCGGCTTGGCCAGCGGACGGGCGCGAATGTCGCGCACGG
>NZ_SUEG01000184.1 GCF_005063415.1 Mesorhizobium sp. | reverse complement strand
CATCGGTCCGGCGCTCGTATTCCTTGGTCCAGTTTTCTGATCGCGGCTGCTCGCGCACATCGCCGACGCGCATCTGCTGTCGGTCGTTGGATCCGAGCATGACGACGACGGCTGCCGGTTTTTCGGCAGCGATCAGCGACTTGACCTGTTCTGGCCAGTTGTAGACATCGTCACGCACGAAGCCGGACGATCCGTTGGCACGGACGACGATCCTAACGCCGGTGTTCTCGGCAAAGGCGGCGTCGAGCCCCTCAGCCAGCCCAGACGCCATGAAATCGCCGACCACCAGAACGACGCGTGCATCCGGCGCCTTCTCGGCCACCGGGGTTGTCGGTTCGGCCGCCGGCGGCCGGCGAACGGACCGGGGCTTCCTCAGCTTGGGTCTGGGCTTTGTTCTCTGGAATTCTCTCTGGAATTCGAGCGGCGGCTGCTCAAACCGCTCGCTTCTGCGTGGAAAAAACAGGTCGCGTAGCGACCAGCCACGACTTTCCGGCTCCTGCGCCATGGCCGAGGTATGAAAGGCACTGGCGCCGCCGACTGCCAGAACGGCGATCGCCAGAACGAGGATCGGCACGCGACGAACGATTAACCGGATGCGCGCAGCCGAAACCAATCACCCTCTCCATCCCGTAACCGGCTCTAGTTCTGCCTGAGCCATTTGAGCACTTCCTTGCTCGGATACCCGTCCTGGGTCAAGCCGGCCTTTGCCTGGAAGGCCATGATGGCGGTTTTCGATCCGTCACCGATCTTGCCGTCGAACTTGCCGTCGTAATAGCCGTGCTCGGAAAGTCGCTTCTGAAGCTCCTGCCTTTCCTCGAAGGAGAGCTTGGTAAACGGTCGCTTCCAGTCCTGCACAAGCCCGCCATACCCGGCGATTTCGTCGGCAAGAAGGCCCACGGCAAGCGCATATTTGTCGGCATTGTTGTAACGCTTGATGACCGAGAAATTCTTGATCATCAGGAAGGCTGGCCCGCCGCGGCCGCCGGGCAGCTTCAAAGTCGCCTTGTCCGCACCGTTCTTGAACGGCTTGCCGTTGGCACGGGTGACGCCCAGCGCCTGCCATTGCGACAGCGACTTCGAGCCCCCAGGCAGCTTCTTGCCGTCCGGAAGGCTGACCTCATAACCCCAGGTCTTGCCTGCCTGCCAGCCGTTCTTCCTCAGCAAATTGGCGGCTGTCGCCAGTGCGTCGGGAATCGAATTCCAGATGTCGCGCTTGCCGTTGCCGTCCATATCGACCGCATAGGACTGGTAGCTGGTCGGGATGAACTGGGTATGGCCCATCGCGCCGGCCCATGAGCCGCTGAGATGGCTTTCGTCGATGTCGCCGGTCTGCAGGATCTTCAGCGCCGCGATCAGCTGGGTGCGGGCAAATTTCGCTCGCTTTGGGTCGGCATAACCAAGCGTCGCCAGCGAGCGCACGACATTGCGCATGATGTCATCGCGCTTGAGGGTCTCGCCATAGTTCGATTCCATAGACCAGATGGCCAGCAGGATGTAGCGGTCGACGCCGTATCTTGCCTCGATCCTGTCCAGCCAAGGCTTCCATTTCCTTGCCATCTGCTGGCCGACGGCGACCGACTGGTCATGGACGCGGTTATCGAAATAATCCCAGGCGGGTGCGGTGAATTCGGGTTGAGTACGGGCCTTTTCCAGCACCACCGGGTCAGCATCGTTGATGCCCTTGAATGCCTGGTCGTAGACGGAGCCGGAAACGCCGCTCGCCACGGCGGTAGCACGGAAGCTGGCGACCCATTGGCGGAAGCCGGCATCGGCAAAAGCCGACCCGCTGGACATGAGCAAGGCAAGCGAGAGGCTGGCGGCCGTCAGGACGCTGGTGAAGCGCCTTGCGGCGTTGCGAACGGACATCTTTTCCTCCTTCTTCATCTCAGGAAGACTATTCATCGCCGAACCCGGTTAGCATTTGGTTTACCATAGGTGCCGTCCGGGGAGAAAAGATGCGTCAATGCTTTACCAGCTGAGATTTCTGACCCGCCGTTCAGTAATCCTCGATTTCGGCATGAAAATGTCTCGAATCGGGATTGCCGAACAGGCATGCAAATGGATAATTGGCACATGAAGAGAGTTCGCAAGGCAGTATTCCCGGTTGCCGGTCTCGGCACGCGCTTTCTCCCCGCTACCAAGGCCATTCCCAAGGAAATGCTGACGGTCGTCGACAGGCCGGTCATCCAGTATGTGGTCGATGAGGCGCGCGATGCGGGGATCGAGCATTTCATCTTCGTGACCGGCCGCAACAAGGCGGTCATCGAGGATCACTTCGATGTCCAGTTCGAGCTCTACGACACGCTCGCGCAGCGCGGCAAGGACGACCAGCTCGCTCGCCTGCAGCGGCTGCAGCCGGCGCCGGGGCAGACCAGCTTTACCCGCCAGCAGGTACCGCTCGGCCTTGGTCACGCCGTCTGGTGCGCGCGCGAGCTCGTCGGCGACGAGCCCTTTGCGCTGCTGTTACCCGACATGATCATGCAGTCGGAAAAAAGCTGCATGAAAGACATGGTCGAGCTTTACGCCGAGACCGGCAACAACATCGTCGCCGTGCAGGAATGCGATCCGGCCGAGGCGCACAAATACGGCATTGTCGGCCGCGGCGAGGACGCGCATCACGGTTTCCGCATCACCGGCATGGTGGAAAAGCCGAAGACCGGCACGGCGCCGTCGAACCTCTACATCAACGGGCGCTACATCCTGCAGCCGGAGATATTCAAGATACTCGAAGGTCAGGAAAAAGGCGCCGGCAACGAGATCCAGCTCACCGATGCAATGCTGAAGCTGCAGAAGCAACAGCCCTTCTACGGCTACCACTACCGCGGGCGGACGTTCGACTGCGGCTCGCCCGAAGGCTTCGTCGAGGCCAACGTTGCCTTCGCACTGTGGCGCAGCGACATGAATGGCGGCATGGCCGGTATCATTCGCACGCTTCTCGACGAACTCGCGCCGTCAGAACGCCGCGGCGTAGCCTTCTAGTTTCAACACCGGCTGCCGCTGACCGGCTAAAGCGCGCCGCGACCGACCTCATGCGACGCGCTTTAGGTTCTTGTTTTATGCATGTCGTTATCGCAAAACCGCTGCACACTTTTGCGCGACATGCATTTAGCGCTGCAACTTCAAGCCGACGAAGATACTGTTGGCCGTGTAGCCGCGCCCAACCAGGTTGCTGGTCAGTTTTTCAGTCCTGGCGCGGGTGGTGAGCCCGGTATAGCGGTTCAGCCACCACGTCAGCCCTGCCTCGGCGCTCAGCGTCAAATCATGATCGTCGGAGCCGGTATAGTCGCGCCATTCAAGGCCGAGCGCGGCATTTCCGGTCAGGTTGGCGCGGATTTGCCGCTCGCCGGTGAGGCTGCCGGAATAGAGCATGGAGCCGCTTTCGCCCGCATTCGTCGTGTTCTCGGCGGTCGTCTGTGCGGTGAGCCCGATCGTGGTTCCGCGTTCCGGCGACCATTTGAGATCGGCATTGACCGTCGCGCCCGAAATCGCCGGCAGGCGGTCGTCGTCGATGGCCTCGCGCAGCCAGCCGACCGAGAACTCGCCGCTAAGCTTTTCGCGGAGATCGAGCTCGACGCCGGCCCGTGCGCCAAGCCTGCTGGAGGAGCGCCGGAAGCCGTTTGGATCGACGCGCAAATCATAAGCGCGCCGGCCGATCTCGATTTCGGTGAACGGGGTGATGGCAGGCGAGATCTCGTAACCGGTGCGCAAAATGGCCGTGTAGAGCCTCGAGTCGCGGCCCTTCTGCGACAGCGATCCGCCCGACGAAAGCTTGGCGTCGCCAAAGATGTCGTGCTCGACCGCGCCGGTCAGCGCGAAGCGCATCTTGCCGGCATCCTTCTCGACGGCGAGGCTGCCGTTCACGGTCTGGCGCACTGGCTGCCCAACGGCACCGACGATGGCGTCCGGCGACGAGGCCGATTCGGGCACGGCCTCGTAGCCCAGCTTGGCGATGGCGCGCAGATCATTGTCGAGATCGATGTTGAGCGTGCCGTCGACCCGGCCTTGCGCCTCGTGAATGTCATAGCCGGACAAGGTTTCGCGGAAGATGCCATAGCCCTCAACCGTCGCCGAATTCTCCCGCCAGTCGGAGACGGCGTTGAAGCGCAGCGTCGTTTCCGACAGCAATGCCGGCTTGCCGAGGCTGCTCGAATCGGCGTTTGTCGAAGACGTCAGGCCTTGCTCGAGCGTCGGCCGGATCACGAAGGAGCCGAGCTTGATGCCTGTGGCGGCGAACGGGTCGTCCTCGTTCTTTTTGTTCTGGCCTTCGATGGCTTCGGTGCGCTCGGCGCCGGGGTCGAGCTTGAGCCTCTCGGCGGAATCGACGGTGACGGCACGGCGGTTGACCGTATCCTGCTCGTCTATGGCAGCGGTATCGGTGTCATCGGTCGTCGCCGCGGGTGCAGTCGCGGTTCCCTTGCGCTTCTGGCTGTCCGCGGTCTCGTCTTCGGCGTTGGCCGCATTGGCGGCGCGTTGTGTTGCGCTTGGCCGCCGTCGTGGGGGCGGAGCAGCGTTGTCGGGAAATGGGTCGCAGCTGGCCGCCGGCGGATCGAAAGTGCCGCCGGTTGTGGCCGCCTCTCCCGTGCCGTCGTCAGGCAAGGCCCCCGGACTGGCCGGACGATAGGTAGGCAGCGGCGTATTGTCGTTGGCGGTTGCAGCAGCCTGGGCGCCTTGGGTTCCAGCCATGCTCGATTGCCTGATCTTGTACTGCTGGTCGTCCAGGATTGTCGATTCCGAAACCTCGCCGCGCAGCTCGGTTTCCTGGGCGCAAAGTACTGCCGGCCGCGACAACGCAAGGACACTGGTTGCCAGCAGCAAAGCGCAGACCGCCTTGCCCTTTCGTCCCATTTTGCTTTGAGGCTGAAACCCGGACATCGGCACCACTGCTTGCGCGGCGCACGCGCGCCATACTTACGAAACCGTAAATGGGGATGGTTAACGGAGCGTTGAGGGATGGGCCGTCAAGGTGTTCGGGGCGGCAATTCCGTTGGACAGGCGGGCGCCGAAGCGCTAATCGCATCGTCCATGGACGTGAAATCCCCAGACAGGAAGCGGCACGACGGGCAGGCCGCGATTGCCTCGGCGCTGAGAACGGTGGCGACGGAGCAGGCCGGCGTCGCGGCACTGGCAGATGCTCTCGAAAACGGGCTGGCCGAGCCGTTCGCACGGGCCGTCGACATGGTGTCGCAGATCGATGGCCGCGTCATCGTCACCGGGGTCGGCAAAAGCGGCCATATCGGCTCGAAGATCGCCGCGACACTCGCCTCGACAGGCACGCCGGCCTTCTTCGTCCACCCTGCCGAAGCCAATCACGGCGACCTCGGCATGATCGCCAGGAACGACGCTATCGTCGCCCTGTCGTGGTCGGGGGAAAGCCTCGAGCTCAAAGGCATCATCGCCTATTCGAGGCGCTTCTCGATCCCGCTGGTCGCGGTCACTGCGGGCGAAAAATCGGCTCTGGCGCGCGCGGCGGACGTGGTGCTTCTGCTGCCGCGAGCCCCGGAAGCCTGTCCGCACGGCCTTGCGCCGACGACCTCGACGCTGCTGCAAATGGTGATGGGCGATGCGCTGGCCATCGCGCTGCTCGAGGCACGCGGCTTCACCCCGGACCATTTCCGCACGTTCCATCCCGGCGGCCAGCTCGGAGCCAACCTGACGCAGATCCGCGAGATCATGCATGTCGGCGACAGGCTGCCGCTGGTGTCGTCAGGTACCGGCATGCGCGAAGCGATCCTGGAATTGTCGCGCAAGGGGTTTGGCTGCGTGGCGGTGACTGGCGCGGACGGCAAGCTGATCGGCATCATCACCGACGGTGACATCAGACGCCATATCGGCAGCGATCTCCTGGCGATGAGCGTCGATCAGGTGATGACCAGAGAGCCAAAAATGGCCGCGCCCGACACGCTTGTTGCGACGGCGCTGCAGACGATCAACGACTCGGCCATCACCAGCCTGATGGTGGTCGAAGGCAGGCGGCCGATCGGGCTCGTCCATCTGCACGACCTGCTGCGCATCGGTGCTGCCTAGCGGGCTTCTAGACCGCCTCGACCGTCAGTTCCAGATCGGTGTCGGCGGCGCCCGTCACCCGCACCTGCGTGCCAGCCGGCAGGTCAGGGCCGGAGACGCGCCACAACGTGTCGCCCAGCTTGATGCGGCCGCGCCCGTCCTTGATCGGCTCGGCAAGGGTCGCCGTCCGGCCGACCATCTGTGCGCCGCGACGGTTGAGCAGCGGCTGGTCGGTCTCCTCATGGCGCCCGCCTACCAGCCGCTTGCCGACATAGGCCGAGACCAGCGACAGCGCGAGGAAGGCGAGGACCTGGACCTGCCAGGTCCAGAAACCGGCGTCCCAGATGAGCAGCGAGACGACGCCGATCAACAGCGCGGCAATGCCGATCCACAGCATGAAAATGCCGGGCGCGATGACCTCCATAACCAGCAGGACGAAGCCGAGGACCATCCAGCTCCACGGGCCGAGTTCGGAAACAATGCGGTCGAGCATGGCTGCGGCCTCAGGTCTCGCTCGGGCGAACCACCGGTGGGCGGGCGGCCTGTCGTGCGGCGCCGGCGGTGCCTTCGCTCCGGAAAACCTCCTTGGCGATTTCGCCAATGCCGCCGAGCGTGCCGATCAGCGATGAGGCCTCCACCGGCATCAGAACGAGTTTGCTGTTTGTCGCCGAGCCGATCTTGGTTAGCGCTTCGGTGTATTTCAGCGCGACGAAGTAGTTGAGCGCCTGCACGTCGCCCTTAGAGATCGCCTCCGACACCACCTGCGTGGCGCGTGCTTCAGCCTCGGCCGAGCGCTCGCGCGCCTCGGCATCGCGGAAGGCGGCTTCCTTGCGGCCCTCGGCCTCCAGAATCTGCGATTGCTTGAGGCCTTCGGCGGCGAGGATCTGGGCGCGCTTATTGCGCTCGGCCATCATTTGGCGACCCATCGATTCGACGAGATTGGCCGGTGGGTTGATGTCCTTGATCTCGACACGAGTGATCTTGATGCCCCAGGGATGCGCCGCCTCGTCAACGACGCGCAGCAGGCGCTCGTTGATGGCGTCGCGGTTGGACAAAAGTTCGTCGAGGTCCATCGAGCCCATGACGGTGCGGATGTTGGTCATCGTGAGATTGAGAATCGCATTCTGCAGGCCGGAGACCTGGTAGGCGGCCTGCGCCGCGTTGAGCACCTGATAGAAGGCGATGCCATCGACGGCAACGGTGGCATTGTCGCGGGTGATGATCTCCTGCGTCGGGACGTCGAGCACCTGCTCCATCATGTTCATCTTGGCGCCGACACGGTCGATGAAGGGCACGATCAGGTTGAGGCCTGGGTTCAATGTCTTGGTGTAACGGCCAAAGCGTTCGACGGTATAATTATAGCCTTGCGGAATTGTCCGGATGCCCTTGAAAAGCACCAGCACGACAAGGGCGACAAGAACAAGAAGCGCGATGTCAAAACCACTGAAACCCATTTGGCTCTCCCCTCAAGGCCGGCCATGTTGGACATTCCACGCGGCCGACTTGACCAAACACTTAAGTGTGTTTCAGCAACGTTACAATCAGGTGATCACGGATTGCCGGTGCATAGACGGGTGATCTGTTCAGGCCCAGCCGGACAACTCGCGCCGCACCATCGCCTCGATCACCGCCATGCCCTCGGCACTGTCGTTGAGGCAAGGGATGTGTGCGAACTTTTCACCGCCGGCATGGTGGAAGGTCTCGGCCGCTTCCCTGCCGATTTCGTCCAGCGTCTCGATGCAGTCGACGGAAAAGCCCGGATTGACGATGGCGATCGATTTCACGCCTTCGCGCCCTAGTCTTTCGACCGTCTTGTCGGTGTAGGGCTGCAGCCATTCCTGCGCGCCGAAGCGCGACTGGAAGGTGGTGATCAGCTTATTTTCATCCCAGCCGAGTTTTTCGCGCAGCAGCCGCGTCGTCTCGAGGCAATGGGCCTGGTAGGGGTCGCCCTTGTCGGAATAGGGTTTCGGAATGCCGTGATAGGAAGCGATGACAATTTCCGGTTCGAAGTCGAGGCTCGCCAGATGCTTTTCGATCGAACGGGCGAGCGCCTCGATATAGGCCGGCTCGTCGTAATAGGGCGGCACGCTGCGAATGGCCGGGGCATGGCGCATCTTCATCAGCGCGCGAAACAGCTGGTCGTTGGCGGTCGCAGTCGTCGTCGCCGAATATTGCGGATAGAGCGGGAAAGAAAGGATGCGGTCGCAGCCTTGCTCGACCAGTCTCTCGGCCACGCTTGCGGTCGAAGGGTTGCCGTAGCGCATCGCCCAGTCGACGACCACATGGGGTAAATCGCCGAGCGCAAGCCCGAGCTTCTCGGCCTGGGCACGGGTATAGGTGCGCAGCGGCGACTCGTTACGCTCCCTGTTCCATATCCTGGCATAGTTGGCGCCCGATTTCTTCGGCCGGGTGGTGAGGACCACGCCATAGAGGATCGGATACCAGATCGCCTTGTTGAGCTCGATGACGCGCGGATCGGACAGGAACTCCCGGAGGTAGCGCCACATCGGCTTGAAGCCGGTGCCGTCCGGGGTGCCGAGATTGATCAGCATGACACCGACCTTGCCGGGCCTGACCAGAGGGCGCCCTGCCGACGGCGAGGCGGTGGTCCTCTCGGCTTTGATTTCAGCAGGGCTGGCACGCGTCATGAGGTTCTCCAACACCGCGAACCAACGGTGCCGCGGCGAAAGTAGCGATGCCGCGCCGGTTTTCAAATGCTGCGTCTGGCCGCACCTTGTCCCAGAAATGCAACACCCGCCCGGTTTGCCGGGCGGGTGCATTGCGTTCCTGCGGCCGGATTACTTCGAGGCCGCCGGGATCGTCAAGGTTGCGCCGACCGGCAGCCGGCGTGGCTCGTAGGCTTTGTTGGCATCATAGATCATTTTCCATTTGGTGCCGTCGCCATAGGCCTTCACCGCGAGATCCCAATAGGTATCGCCGGCGACGATTAAATGGCTGCTTTCGGCCGGTGCCGGCTCAGCCGGCTTGGTGGGCTCGGCAGGTTTTGCCGGCTCGGTTGGGGCCGGTTCACTTGGGGCTGGCTCACTCGGGGCAGGCGCTGTCT
>NZ_SUEG01000183.1 GCF_005063415.1 Mesorhizobium sp. | reverse complement strand
CAAGTACTCGGCTCCGGTGCCCCAATGACCGCAGGCCCGGGCCAGGACATCGGCAACCGCTTCGAGCGACTGGCGGCCGGCATAGAGCGCCGAGGCGCGGTTCATGACAAAGGTCAATGCTGGAATGGCTCCGGAGGCGGTCTCGACCGTGATCCACCGGGGCATGCTGTTGGCCGGCTTGTAGGTGAATTCGCGTCGAAAGAGTTTGCCGAATTGGCTTTCGAGATTGTCGTTGGGAAGGTCGTATAGGAGGCCTTGGCATTGCCCTCCACGATCTAGAGCCATCATAAGGCCAGGCTGCTCAGGCGTGCCCCGAAAGCGGGTCATGCGGAAGCAGAAGGAACGATGCCAACCTCGCGCAATGCCCAGCTGCTCCCCGACATGTTCGATCTCCGGCTTCCAGATCAACGAACCGTAAGCGAACAGGCGGGTCGGGGTGGTCGAGGCCGGATGCGTTCGGATCATTTGCTCCACCCAGCTGTCGTAGTCGGCATCGGTGTGGAGCTCGGCACCTGGCGTCAAGCCCTGGTCCTGAACGACCTTGTGGATCCGCGCGATATGGTCCGCGGTCAAGGTCAGCTTTCTGATTTTGCTGGGCATGTCGTGCGGCATCGGATCCAGATCGCCCATACTGGCAGATACTGCCGGCATGGCAAGATGCCGCACGGAGTGCACTCGCTTCAGGGTCTGCCGTAGGACCTCGTCAAAAAAGGGTACCCGACCGGCGCGTTGACATGGCGAGCGAAACCCTTCCTCAAAATCGTACATTAGAAATCTGGAACGTAAGTAGGCAGAAAGCATTGTTGGCGTCATGGACAAGAACCACGGCAACAATCTCCCTGAGTGGCTTCCAAGCGATCTCCCGAAGGAGTCCAGTGATCCGAGCGGTGCGCCAGCATGATCTCTATTTCGTTGCCTTCGACCTGCTGCACCTGAACGGTCGCAATCTGCGCAGTGCGATGGAGGAGCGTCGCGGAATCTTGGCATCATCCCGTTAGACATCCGCATCCAGTTCAGCCAGGCACTGCCGGGCGAGGCAAACGCCATCTATCATCTGGTCGATCAGGCCGGACTTGAGGGCATGGTATCTAAGCGGCTCGGCAGCAGGTACGTCAGCGGCCCGACCACCAACTGGCTAAAGACCAAATGCTATACCGTCGGCGAATTCGAACTGCTCGGCGTCGAGCGCGAGCAAGGCAAGCCGGCCTTCGCCTTGATGGCCGAGCCCGGCACGGGAAAATATGTCGGTAGCGCCTTCATCAGCATCAATAGAGAGATGCGCGAGCGGCTTTGGAAGCGAGTCCAAGAGCATGCCCGCCCACCCCCGAAGGGCATGCCGAAACGGCCGGCGACGCAGTGGGTAAAGCCGGGCATCAAGGTCCGCATCAAGCATCTCAGGGGCGAGGAAGATCTTCGCCACGCTTCGCTGCAAGATTTCTGGAACGATTCAGGAAAAGGCCCGCCGAAGAACTAAGGGTCCGCCTGCCAAATCCAGCAATGGCCTGCGGACCCTTACAGCGCAACGAAGGGACTTTTCTTGCGCCGATTTCTCCTCCCGGAGATGACGCTTCCAACTGTGAATGGGCTGCTGCGGTTCCCCTCGCCGCCCGTGCACGGGACCATTGCGCGGGCAGGTCGGACTTAAGTCCCGGAGGGAGCCTCATCGCGATGCGGGCAGCGGGTCAGTCGCTCGACGGTTTCGATGATCGCCTTCGCCAGCGCCTCGCCCTCATGTACCGGCAACGGTCCATAGAGCTGGTTCACCGCCTCCTCGCTCGGCAGCACGCCGGCCGGGCAGGTGAGTTCGATCGCCATGCGCACGAGCTGCAGGCCGGTGCGCTCGCCATAGATGTAATTCTCATCCGATCGTCAAGGATTTGGTCAAAGCCGGTCATATGGCTGTCGCAACGGCCGAGATAGGTGGAAACCAAAAGGCATTTTGGCCAACGCGCTACGTTTCGATCCACCCCTCACCGGCGGCCGCAATACCCCAAGGATAGATTAAGTCGAACGCGGTTATCGCTCTCGCCAAGCTCGAGCCAGGTGCCAGAAAATTAACGTAAGACCACCCGGTTCCTGGACTGCCGCGCCAGACTTTCAGAGTGCCGCCCTGCCAGCGGGCCGCGTATTGATACTCACCCACGGTCGCAATATTGGCTAGGCCATCGTTCGCGGGGTCTATTCCACCGCTCCCCGAGCTCCCGATATAGAATGCTGACTGCTGACCATCAACAGTAAAGCAACTGTGATTAGCCTTAAAGCTGAACAGGAGCGTGCTATCCGCAGCACCCTTCAATTCAGTGTTCGCTTGCGGCGGGTGCCAAAGAGTTACATGCAATCCCTCACTGACCAAAGACTTGATAAGAGGAATGAAATCGGAATCGGCCGCAAACAGTGTTGCTTTGGTGATGTTCCCCCGGAAGGCATGGGTCATCATATCAACAGCTAGTTGAACATCGACGCCCTTTTGTCTCTTATCAGCCCCCACAATTTGCCCGAGGGCAACGTGGACGCGATCGAGCGCCTGGATCTTTGCAAACCGATCGTAGTCTGGCTGGACGCGAGTTTCATATGCGGCCTGTGTTTCATCATGCGCCTTGCCTGAAACGGCATCGTAATAAAAAATTTTGTCGTAGCCACCTCCGGCCACCGCTGGGACATGCGGTTGGTAAGCGCTGGCATCGCCAAATAGGTCTTGGCAGATCTTCCTCGCACTGGCTCTGAGGCAACCACCATCTATGAAAAGATATTCTCGCTCCCTTGGTGCATGGTTCCCACCAAAAATCATAGCCTCCTTCACCCCCCGTGTGAGTTGCCCAATTCGACCTGTCCGCGCAAGGGGTGCGTTTTTTAGCGATGTCCTCTCGCGCCTTTCAAAAAAGCGGCTTCGTCACCACGCAGTGCCCCTCGTAAACCAGGCCAGCGTCTCCATATTTCCAAAACGCCTGCATCTTGCCGCTTACCCGGTCGATGTAGAAATCTTCGGTTACGGCGAATCCGCCCTGTTGGTACTTGCAGCCGATCTTGATCTCAACCTCAGTTGCGGTCCCTGTTAGATCGCCACATTTGGTGCCCCGCGCTTGAACCTCGGCGTCACTAGTGAAATGCACCAGGAATGAGACATCGCCGCTAGTGCGCACGCGCTCAGCTTTGTCGTTGGTCGCCCATTCGTAATTGCAAGCCAATGCAACGTCCTGCGCCCATGCCGAGGTTGTCGCGAATGATCCCAGAACAAACAGCAGCAATCTCATCTTGCCCTCTCAAGACCGGTCTATTTGGCCCCGCGTGATCGTCAGCCCGCGATCGTCGAGCAACTTGTTCAGCTTCACCTCAATCGCGTGAGAAGTATATAGCAGCGCGTGGACGCCAACGGCGATATACACCGCGGCCAGGTTATTCTGAGAAGCAGCAAATCCAGCAAAAAACACGGCACTCACGGCTATTAAGGTTGAAAACTTCATCTTACCCCCTCTGAGCCAGCCACATGGACGTCGTCACCGTTCTTAATTGTGCAAACCCTTCATAGCCGGTCTTGACGATGAAGGAAAATGTTCCTTTTCTGTTCTCGTGGCGCACGATCCGATCGACACGCTGGGCAAGGCGACCCGGCACAACATGCTTGTGAAAGCTGAATGCAGCTGCGGCAACGTCCGCTACTGCCGTTCCGCCGACCTGATGATGGTGTATGGCGGCGGCGTCGATCCACTGAAGCTGAAATTCGACTGCAGCCGCTGCAAGCCGACGGTGAAGATCACACTTCTCGAGGTCCATCCGGAGCACCTTCCGAAGCGCCTGGTGATCCACAAGCCGATGAAGGTCGACCGGAAGATCCATTGGATCACGGAGCGATTCCGCGGATGATGAGTGGGGCAAAAGGCTGGACAGTTCAGCGTCTGATAGACGCGCGGATGACTCTCCACGCTTATTGCCACAACCCTCAATGCCCATCATGCGCCGCCGGGCGGGGTGCCCGGCGCCGACGTCCGTGGACGCGGCCAGCGATGGGGTGAAACTAGGAGCGCTGCTTCATTTGGGCCGCTGCCCATGCAATATCGTTCTCCGAAATGTCCGGATTATCTTCCCGCAGTTTTTTTAATATATCCTGATCTAACTCATTCATGAGCACTCGCCATTGGTCCACGGCACCCTCTGCCACCTCTTGCAGTTGATCACCGGGCCTCATCAAGGCGACGAAGTCCTTCCGCTTCTCCTCAAATCCCTCGCCGCGGCGCTTCAGATGGTGGGCATATTGCCAAGCCAGCATATCGGCTGCTTGAAGCGGAGGTGCGTCCTCCTTATCAACGAAAGTGTGGGAGAAGTAGCTGTCGCCGAATCTGCTGCCACGAATCCCCTTCATAACCACATTTGCTTCGGATTGTGCGGCGTGTCCTGCCTCAAACACATAGGCAAACCGCCCCCGATACCCCGCAGCCTGCGCCCAATAATGGACTGCAATCACGCACCCCATTAGACAAAAAGTGTATGCGTCATGGTCGTAGCGGCCTCGGCCGAACAATTCTTTGTAACGAATATAGTCAACGGCGACGGCTACCCCGAACGATGAACGATGGCGCGTGTGAGCAATAAGGGCCTTTTCCGACTTTATCCGATCTTCTAGGGACAACCCTTCATAGTGACCGTTTCCGGTGGCGCAATCGGTCATATGAGCGAAGGGAAGTCCAAACCGCTTTAAGTCCTTGTTCCAATCGCGGCTGAAGCGCTGTGCCTGCTCTTTCTCGAATACGTATCCAGCCATGGCGAGCGCGGGACTACGGTCATGCGTGCCACTCTCATCCAGGTAAACGTAACGCAGCACCACAACATACTCCCATCGGGGACGACCCTCTCAAAGGTCGGTTGGCCACTTCGAGCGGGGTTTTGTTGGTCGCTTCAAAAGCGGGGAGAAAAAGAGGGGAAGGTAAGCGGCGTGTTTCATAAGATGTAATGAAAACAACGCGGTAGACAAAACAAATGGCTCCCCGGGCCGGATTCGAACCAGCGACCAACCGGTTAACAGCCGGTTGCTCTACCACTGAGCTACCGGGGAACAGAGGCTCTTATGTGAGTGGGGCAGCCTATAGCAAACCCGTTTCGGCTTTGCAAAGAAGCATTTCGCATTTTTTCGATGCTTTTTGGCGCGAGGCTTTCTGGCAATGGCCGGCGAGCGCCCTCATATGAGCTGTCTCTCGCCTGTCACGGAACGGAAAAGGCCGTTGCGGCTTTCTCCGGCTGATGGTGTTACTGATGCAAACGGATCGACATTTCAAATGACGGCAATGAGCGACGAACAGCCACCGGCCCGGAAAATCTCGGTCTTCGGCCGCCAGTTCACCATGCCGCGCTCGCGCGGTCTCAGGATTGCGATCGGCGTTGTGCTGATCATCGGCGGCATTCTCGGCTTCCTGCCGATCCTGGGTTTCTGGATGGTACCGATCGGATTGCTGGTGCTCTCCTATGAATTTGCATTGGTGCGCCGTCACCGGCGCCGCTTCGTCGTCTGGTGGGAGCGACGGCGGCGCCCGGATTGAGGTTGCCCTGCTGACAGGCCGGAAACAGGCAATTGTTTGAGAGCGGCGTGCTCCGCCTATGCACTACCGAGGTTGGTCGAAGCAGCTTTCCAGGCGTTCGCAGAGCTCCTTGAGAACGGCGGTAGCCGATGCCAGCCGCGCCGGGTCGCGCGGCGGCAGGCTATTTGCGCCTTCTATGCTGAGGCGGTCGATGGCATAGCGCACAAGCTCTGCAGACTGCGACAATCCGCGCGGTGTGCCGTCTTTCGTAGCTGCTTGAGCCATGGCGGAGCCTCCTTTCTGCCCATCGTGGCCGCCGGGTTCGGGTTCCTGTCGCCGAGAATCATGCTTAACGATAAGCTAATATATTATTGCTAGCATGGCATTGCGTTGATAAGCAGTGCCTCGATGTTGGAAGAACCGTTGGGAATGCATGGTGGCCGCTTGACGGCATTTTCGCCGCAACCTATTGGAGCCGGGTGGAACGCCGGGAGCAATGAGGCCTCGTGGCGGAGTGGTTACGCAGAGGACTGCAAATCCTTGCACCCCGGTTCGATTCCGGGCGAGGCCTCCAATGCCCGAGCTCCCGCGCGTCAGCGCCAGGGGGCTTCAGTTCCGGTCGAAACAGCCGCGGCCTTTGCGCGGCAAGCGGATGGTTGGAACATGAGCGCTGATTTTGCCGAACGCCGGGTGAAGATGGTCGACGGCCAGATCCGCACCACCGACGTGACCAGCGCGCCGCTGCTCGAGGCGATGCTTGTTGTGCCGCGCGAGGCCTTTGTCGGCGCCGGCCAGCGCGATCTTGCCTATATCGATGAGGACATCCGCATTGCCGATACGGCCGATGGTCCGCGCTATCTGATGGAGCCGTCGCCATTGGCCAAGCTGATGCAGCTGGCCGATGTCGGCCCAAGCGATTCGGCACTCGATGTCGGCTGCGGCACCGGCTATGCGACGGCGATCCTGTCGCGGCTGGCAAGGTCCGTGGTCGCGCTGGAAAGCGATGCGGCGCTGGCCGAGAGCGCCACGTCGACGCTCGCGGCGCTGGGTTGTGGCAATGTCACCGTGGTCCAGGGACCGCTGCCGCAAGGCCATGCCGCCAAGGCGCCTTACGACGTCATCTTGATCGGCGGCAGCGTAGGCGAGGTGCCGGCGGCGCTGTTCGAACAGCTTGCCGAAGGCGGCCGACTCGTCGCCGTTGAAGGGCAGGGCAATTCGGGCGTAGCCCGGCTTTTTTTTAAGACTGGAGGGGTTGTAACGGGAAGACGCGCATTTAATGCGGCAATTAAGCCACTACCGGGATTCGAACGTATTCCCGCCTTCGAATTCTGAGTGATTTTGCCTTGCAGCGAAGGCGTTGTCATGATCGCTTGCGTTTGAACAATCGTTGCTGATCTGCATAACCGGGTGTTTCTTGGGGGCTTTCAGCGGGGGAACGATAAAAAACGCGGCGCCGGCTGATCAGAGGAGAAGCCAGCGTGGCGCAGTTCCCGTGCAAAACGAATGAGGGAATATAACGTGCCGTCTGTACGCAAGTTGCTTTTTACCGCCGTCCTCGTTTCGGCGACCGCGCTGTCTCCACTGGCCGCCTCGGCCGAAACCATTCTCGGGGCACTTTCAAAGGCCTATCAGAACAATTCCTCGCTTAATTCTTCACGCGCCGGCGTTCGCGTCACTGACGAGGGCGTCGCCATCGCCAAGTCCGGCTGGCGCCCGACCATCACTGGTTCCGGAAGCATTGATTATACCGCCAGCCACAGCAATCGGTTGCACCGAAACATCTCGATAACCACCGGCAACTTCGGCGTCGAGATCGACCAGACGCTGTTTGACGGTTTTCAGACCAGGAACAATGTGGCGGCCGCCGAATCGCGGGTCCGCGCTTCGTTCGAAAGCCTGCGCAACGCCGAAGAAAACACTCTTTTCAACGCGGCAAGCGCCTATATGGACGTTATCCGCGACCGCCAGGTCGCCGTGCTGACCGAACAGAACCTGCAATTCCTGACCGAGCAGGCGCGTGCGGCGCGTTCGCGCTTCGAGGTCGGCGAAGGTACCCGCACCGACGTCGCGCAAGCCGACGCCCAGCGTGCCTCCGCGGTGGCGCAGTTGAGCGCCGCCCGCGCGACGGCGCTGGCAAGCGCTGCGACCTATCGCCAGATCGTCGGCGACGAGCCGGGCAGGCTCAGGCCGGCTTCGCCGGTGTCGAAGCTGTTGCCGTCGAGCCTCGACGCGGCGATCGCGATCGCATCGGCCGAGCATCCGGCCATCCTCGCCACCGCGCATCTGGTCGACGCGGCGGCGTTTTCGGTGAAGTCTGCCGAAGGCGCGTTGCTGCCGCAACTCTCGGCGTCGGCAGGTGTTTCGAGCGCCATTCGCGGCACCGCGCCCGGCTCGCTCTCCTCGACACAGGATGGCGTAACCAATTCGGCGAACATCGGCGCGACGTTGACGATACCGATCTATTCCGGCGGCCGGACCTCGGCATTGGTTCGCCAATCAAAGGAATCACTCAGCCAGGCCCGTATCGAGGTCGATGTCAGCCGCGACACCGTGCGCCAAGCGGTGACCTCGGCATGGTCGCAATACACCGCCGCGCAGCAAAGCGTCACGGCCAACCGGCAGGTGGTCGCCGCCGCACAGCTTGCCCTGAACGGCGTCATCGAAGAGCGCAATGTCGGCCAGCGCACCACGCTCGACGTGCTCAACGCGCAGGCGACCCTCATCACCGCCAAGATCAATCTTGTCAGCGCCGAACGCGACGTGGTGGTGGCAAGCTATGCCATCCTCTCGGCGGTTGGCCATTTGTCGGCAGAGCGCCTTGCGCTCAACGTGACGAAGTACAGGCCCGAAGAGCATTACGACGCCGTCAAGGACAAGTGGATCGGCCTGCGCACGCCCGACGGCCGCTGATCACCAAGCCGTGTTTTCAGCCCGCGCTCGAACGACGCGCGGGCTTCAACTCCCGACCCTAATCTGTTGAAATCCGCGATGTCGCCAGATTGGGGATTCTCGCAAGCCGTTCCGTCGGTTACGCTGTTGCCATGATTCGAATCCGGCATTGCCGGACAGGAAATCTGAGAACGAGTCACAAGGGCGGCGGATGTGACGATGGCGACGGCGAGCAGCGTACAGCGCGAACCTTCCATGGAAGAGATACTGGCTTCCATCAGAAGGATCATCGAGGACAGCGATACCGGCCGCAAGCAGCCGGGCGACGCGGACGAGCTGCGCCAGGATCTGCAGCCGGCGCCGGCAGCCGGACGGGCAGCGGAGGGGGATGCGTTCCGCTCCGAACTGCGCGGCGGACTGGAGATCGCCAAGCCGGTCACGCGCGCCGAGGTGCAGCCAGCGGCCGCGCCGGTCATTGAGCGCCTGGAAACGCCGCTGCACCCTGGCCCGTCAAAAGCAGCGGCGACGCTGGCTGAGGTGAACGCCGCTCCCGCGCCGCCCGCAAAGCCGGATCGGCCCGCGACAGCCAAGGCCGCCGAGACGACCGACACCATCATTGCCGATTGGCGGCGCGAGATCGCCGCGGTCGGCGACGCGATGGCCAAGCCGGAGCGGGCCGAGCCACCCCGGA
>NZ_SUEG01000182.1 GCF_005063415.1 Mesorhizobium sp. | reverse complement strand
TGCGCGCTGTTCGAACGCCGCGGCTGTTCAAGGCAACGGCCAGGCCACGCAGGCTGGTGATGCCGGACTGCTGAATGGAGGCGATGATCGGCAGCACGGTCTGAGCAAATCTGTCAGCTTCCCGAATCGAGATCTTCCGACCTCTCGCTGCAGCTTCCGCTGTGTTGGTCGGATTACCGAGTTTTATGCCAGTGGTCTTGCGAGAGGCGAGGGCGGCTTTGGTGCGCTCCGAAATCAGCCGGCGCTCCTTCTCTGCCAAAGCGGCGTAAAGGTGCAACATGAACGGATCGGCATCGGCACCGAGTTCGGCCACAATGAAAGGAACCCGCTGGACCATCAGGCCGGCGATGAACGCGACGTCACGCGAGAGTCGATCAAGCTTGGCGACGATTACCGGGCACTTGGCCTGTCGGGCCAGGGCGAGGGCGGCAGTCAGTTGCGGTCGGCGGTCCAATGCATCGGCGCCCTTTCCAGTTTCGACCTCGGTGAACTCCTGCAGGATGGTGATCCCCCCGGCTTGGGCAAACTGGACGACCGCGGTGCGCTGAGCCTCGATGCCCAGTCCCGAGCGGCCTTGCCGCTGCGTGGAGACACGATAATAGGCGACTGCGCTCGGCAAGTTGACCTTCCCCAAGGGTGTGCAAACTGTAAACCACCGTTTGCACTTTGCTCACGGACCGTAAATAGGCAAGTTATCTCAACACCTTGAAGTGATATTTTGGTTTTGCGGTGCGGCATCAACCAGGGCCCTCGACCATAACGAAGACGCTCAGGAGCCCGGATTGCCTCGCCCTTTCTCAGCGGGAAGCTCTGGCGGCGCCAAGCGTCTAAGACCCCGAAATGGCCCCGGTAAAAGCGGAGCCGATAATTAGACGGCTCTAGTCGGGAACAAAGTCGAATACCCGTGATTTTGTACGTTTGCCCAGAGTGGCAGGACCGATAGCTATCCAACGGGTGTTCCATGGATTCTCCAACGTTGCCTCCGCCACCTCCGACTGAACTCAGCCAAGCACTGAAACGCAATATCCAAGCGATTGAGGAGCGCCGGGCGAAGGAAGCAAGCGATGCAACTTTGGAAGAGAAAATCGCTGAGGCGATTACTTCTTTTACGGGCAGTATGCGTTTCGTGTACCTTCACTTGGCCGTGTATGGCGGCTGGATCGTCTCGAACTTGGGCTGGATACCGATCACTCCGCCATTTGATCCGACATTCGTGATATTGGCTATGGTAGCTTCCGTCGAGGCCATATTCCTCTCGACCTTTGTACTGATCAGCCAAAACCG
This sequence comes from Mesorhizobium sp., assembly GCF_005063415.1. Taxonomy (GTDB): domain Bacteria; phylum Pseudomonadota; class Alphaproteobacteria; order Rhizobiales; family Rhizobiaceae; genus Mesorhizobium. The sequence goes on along the minus strand of NZ_SUEG01000182.1, from coordinate 7,860 downwards.
GATGTCAGCTGCCGCAGATAAACGGGCGGATCTGGACCTTCAGGTGAGCCTGCTAACGGAGCACGAACTCACAAAGCTTACTGAACTTGTCGATTCAATAGCGGATCGGTTAAATGTAAAACCAGCCTTAAGCGATATAGAAGTCGGCGAGATTAAGAGGGACATTGCGCCAGAAGAAGTGCTGGACGAGATCGAATTGAAGCAGCGGGAGACTGCGAAGAAGCTGGACCAGCGCTGAATCGACACAACGCCCTAGTGTCATGATTTCGAAGTTCGGTTAATTTTTGAGCTTCGGGCGAACTTCGACAGTCAAAACGACAGGCCAAATCAACGCTTCCTACTGTCGGCAATGCCGAAGATCGGCGGCAAGATTCATTGGATCACCGAGCGGTTCCGGGTTTGAGCGGTCGCCTCAAGGTGCGCCTCGCCTGCCAGCGCGGCTTCCAGATCGTCGATGGCAGCACCATACTTGCCGCCTTCGAAAACCCTGTCGAGGCGTTCAAGTTCGTCCGCGACCGAGGTGCTCGTGTCTGGCTGGACTGGGGCAGAACGGTCGGCAAGGAACAATTACCTATCCGCTGGGTTAAAGGGGCCTAGGGTCGTCAATACGCGCCATGCAACATCGCAGCGCTCGTTCTCTAGGAACTCGCCGCGACATTCAAGGAGAACAATGATGAGCGCCGCAATTTCCAACTCCGACAAAGGGGAAAATTTGGCTTACTCGACCGCCAGTGACGACGCTCGCACGATCTTGCTGAACAAAGTTAGCTGGGGCGCCGTTTTCGCCGGGGTGGTCGTCGCTCTCGTGGTCCAAGTCCTGCTGACTTTGCTGGGTGCGGGTATCGGCATCGCCACGCTCAATTCCGGGACCGGTGACAATCCCGAGGCATCGACCTTTTCGATTGTAGCCGGTATCTGGTATGTCCTGTCCGGCATTGTTGCTGCGTTTATTGGCGGCTACATCGCTGCTCGGATGTCCGGCAAGACGCTCCCGACCACGGGCGCCTTCCATGGTCTGACAACGTGGGCACTCACAACCTTGCTGGTCTTATATTTCCTTACCAGCACCGTCGGCATGATTGTTGGCGGAGCTTTCAGTGGCATTACAAGTGCAGTCGGCGGCTTGAGCGACACTGTGGCGCAGACTGCGGCCCCGATTGTCGCCGAGGCCAATCCTCTCGAAGCTATTGAAGCTAAGGTGCGCTCGACCGGAACAGATCCGGAAGCCCTTAACAATGCGGCCATTAACGCAATGCGCGCTCTCATCATGGGCAACGAGGCGGATGCGAACGCAGCGCGTCAAAACGCGGCGCAAGCACTGGCGACGGCGCGCGGCATCCCTCTCGAACAAGCCACGCAGCAGGTGACGCAGATGGAACAACAATATCACCAAGCCGTCGAGCAGGCGAAGCAACAAGCGGCGGAAGCCGCAGATATCGCTGCTTCGGTCGTATCGTCCGGCGCACTCCTGGCATTCGCTTCCCTTGTGCTTGGCGCGATTGCGGGCTGGTTTGGTGGCCGTTCCGGGGTGGTTCACCCAGTCTTTGCAGACCGCCTCATACCCACGCGGCACGGTTTGAGATGACTCTCAGTACCGCCCGCCCTGTTTGAAATTGAGCGTGGGATTGTAGGTGTAGGTCGGGTTCTCGACCACCGCCTGACCGTATGGGTACCGGAGGGGGGAGGGTTGTCTTCGCTGCCAATGGTGGCGGGATAGGCTGCCAGAAGGGAGCGTCTTCTGCATAAGCGCGAAGCTGGCCCTCTGCCTTGTCCACTTCCAGCCTGACGGCTTTTCCGCGCTTTGCCTGAGCCGAGATCGGCCAGAGTCGATCATGGAACCTTTGTAGGAGCCGCTGCCGTGGAGCAGGGACAATGGGGCGCGTGGCGAGTGTCGCTCCCAACTGCTCGAAGTAGAATCCGGCTGTGTCAGGCATCCATATCGTTTATCGTGTACGCCGTGCGTCCGCTTTGTGCCGATGAACGAACATGACGAACAACGACAAGATCCCGACCCTTCCGCCCGGACCCAATGGTCCCGTCGGGACGATCTGGATCGACCTGTCCGAACCGAGCTTTGGTATCCACGGCACTCCCGAACCCGCCCGTATCGACAAGACCGGCTCGCAAGGCTGTGTTCGCCTGACCAATTGGGGCACAGGAACTTGGCAAGCTTCTCACCCAAGGCGTGCCAGTACAGTTCCTGTGAGCGGCGAAGCAAATCGTTAGGCGCTTTGCCTATTATTGTGCAGTGCAGCAACGATATTGCTGCCCACGCGTTGCACAGATTGCCGTCCATTCCGGGCGTCAGAACAGGGACGGCCACATTGCGAAAAATCTCCGACACCATCGCGCGCCTCTCCGCGCTGCAGGCGCGACATGCCGCACATCCCCCCGACCTCGGTGCGTCAGACCACTTCCGGACGCTGGCCGACTTCGGTACCAATCCCGGCGGGTTGGGAGCGAAGGTCTACATTCCCAATGACCTATCCAAGGGCGCCGCAGTCGTCGTCGTGCTGCATGGCTGCACACAGAACGCGGCTGGCTATAACCATCATTCCGGCTGGTCCCAACTCGCCGACGAGGCTGGCTTCGCGCTCCTCTTTCCCGAACAGCAACGCGGCAACAACCCGAACCTCTGTTTCAACTGGTTCCAGCCTGGCGACACCAAGCGTGGTTCGGGCGAGGCGCTTTCGATCCGCCAGATGATCGAGACGATGGTCGTCACCCACGGCCTCGACCGAAGGCGAATCTTCATTACCGGCCTCTCGGCCGGAGGCGCAATGGCGGCGGCCATGCTGGCGACCTATCCGGAAGTGTTTGCCGGCGGTGCGTTAATCGCCGGCCTGCCCTACGGCAGCGCAACGACAATCCCGGAGGCCTTCGATCGCATGCGGGGCCACGGCGGTCCTTCGGAACAGGATTTGCAACGGGCCCTCCGCGGCGCATCGGATCATCCGGGACCGTGGCCGAGGATTTCGATTTGGCACGGTGCTGCTGACCACACGGTTTCGCCTTCCAACACGGAAACGATCGCAGGCCAATGGCGGGGAGTCCACCGGCTTGAGAAAGCGCCGACGCGTCGCGAAGTTGCCGGATCGCACGCAAAGCAAGTCTGGCGTAACGACGCGGGAGAGGCCTTGATCGAAATCAACATGATCGCCGGGATGGGCCATGGCACGCCGCTCGGCAACGGCCTGGGCGCTCCGGGACCTTATATGATTGATGTCGGCATCTCCTCCACACGCGAGATCGCGCAGTTCTGGGGGATCGCGGCCACGGAGGAAAGCGCATCCCGGAAATCGAGGCTGCAAGTGCCCGCCAGCCAACGGCCACTACCCCAGTCACCGGCGCCAGCTATAAATGCGAAGACGAAGCCCCCGCATTCGACTGCCATCTATCAGTTCCAGCGTCACCCGGAATCGGGCCAACCCGGCGTGAAGAAGATCATCGAGAATGCCTTGCGGGCAGCGGGCCTGATGCGCTAGGCGGGCGGCGCAAATCGCTCGCCCGCTGTCTCACCGGCCCGCGAAGGTCAAGCGGCTCCGACCAGGCAAGGGAACGCGTCGGTTCTTTGGAATGACCGCTTTTCCGCGAGCAGTCGCCATGCACCTCGTCAGATCCTGCTTCCCCCGCGCGTCCCGGTGCCATACTCAACTGCGGGTGGCTTTAACGCTCGACGTCACCCCCTTGAAAGGAGACGATGATGTCACGCTGTCGAGCATGGCGCACATCTTGTTCGGACCGTCAAAATTGAAGCCTAGACATCTCTGATCAGCGGCGCAGGCGACTACGCAGTCGGCGTAGCTGCTCCGCACATTCGCGTAAGCGCCTCCAATGACTACTGTGTCCTTGGCGAAAACGAGGCTAGAGTACTGGAGCTTCGCCTTGATGGCTCCCTTCGCAGCCATCACTGCGTCAGGATTTCTAACCAGAATCGACCCATTATCTTTCATGAAACAAGCGGCGTGCTTCTTGTCGTAAGTGAGTGCTAAGCAACGGCCATCTGTTTCGCATTGGGCCTGACACTGTTCAAGCGAGACATTCCAAGCGGGCATACCCGGCAGATCGTTTCCGATCGCGTCCCATCCGTCCTGCACAAACAGTTCTTCGGCCGCGGCCGCTGCTTCTTTCCGCTTATGGTCCATGTCGAAATCGTTTGGCGCGAAACTGGCCTCGTCGAGCCAGAGGCAACGGCTAGCGAGTTCTCGCGCCGAATTGTCGTCAAGGCCCACCGATGCGAGTGTCTCGATCGATGACACTGGTGCCTGCGGCATCGATGTAGGTGAGGGTCTGTTGACAAGGCTTACCTGAACCTCGACTCCGGTGTTCGCCAGCCTTCGCGTATAACACCAAGCGGTGTCCCAAGTTGGATCCTTCTCGCTGTCAAAATGGTGACCGGACTCCAGTTGCCAAGTGCTGCCAGCGTAAGTCACTTGGCGATTGGCGAACTTTACGAAATCGAACGTATCTGGATTGACTGGCTCTGCGGGCGGCAGTGGCGGCTGCTCGATTGGCGGTGACTTCGGAGTGTCTGTCTTTCCCTCGTCGGCGATTGTCTCGCCACCCGGAATTCTGTCTTCTGGTTTCTTCGTCTCTATTGGCCGGTTCTCGTTCGGATTCAACGGTTCGTTTTGGGCGACCGGCGGCTCCGGTTGGATCGCCGTTAGGTCGCGATCAAAGACCAGCCATATCCCCATACCGATCCCAATTGCGGCCATTGCGATGGCAGCGCCGCTAGCCATTCGCCGAAATGCATTGGCACGAGCGATCTGGTCGTGCGCAGCTGCTTCTGCCTGCAGAGTTGGAATAGCCGACCGTTTGATCTGCAGATCGATCGCTTGTTCGAGAAGCTTGGTGTTATGTCGTACGAGCACGTCTACTACCCCGTTTCGCCTCCGGTGTCGGCTCGTCAAAATCTAATTGCAGTTCACCTTCTAGGGTTTTCTCCATTGGGTCGTATTGCCCTTTTGCAGAGACCTTCACCAGATCGACTACTTCCGGGGGCAGTTCCCGATCCAATGCCCGGCGTAACGCTTCGGGGTCGTCAGTAAGGATGGGAACATAGAGGATCTCTTTGACGACCTTCTCGACTTCCACGGGAACCTCGACCCGCCTTTCGACTTCTCTGTCGACCGGCACCTGCACGGATACCTTCCGGACACGGCGCCACCGCCAGCGTAGCAACAATCGGCGTAGCAAACGCGAGAGTTTACTATCACGTTGAACTTCGGGCTGTGCGCCGATGCGTTGTAGGGCCAGCGCAACCATCGCCGTGATCGGTCCCGCTAATGCGGCGATGAATGCAAGCGAGGCGAACCAGATCGTCGATACCGTGCCGGCCTGGGGGTCTGTAACGTCTTCCGGCTTCACGCCATACCAGCGAGCTGCCAGCCTACGGATCTGATCGTTGCGAGCGACCGGGAGACGCTCTGTTTCCAGGCGGTTCAGTTCCGTCGCGATGGCTTCTTGCCGCTGCTGGTTCTTAGCGAGCGTCTCTGACTTGCGAGCCGCGGCTTCCTGAGCGGCCGCTAGCGCAGTACGCGCTTCGTCAAGCTTACGATCCCAATCGGCAGCGGTGCCGTCGTAGAGTTTCTCCAGATCGTTGCGCCTAGCCTCAAGGCGCTGTTTGTCTTGGGGGGTCATCGGAGGACTATCTTTTCGCAGCCTCTCATATTCTGCGCGGGCCGCGGCGACTGCCGGCTCCACTTCGGCCAATTTCGGCGCGAATTCGGCCTCTTTTTTGGGCCGCGGGTTAGTCAGCTTGTTCAGCCCGTCTTCGTTGCGCTGCACCGATGCAAGGTCGCCTGTTTCGCGTGCGCTCTTTATGCGATCAACGTAGCTATCCCGCTGTCGCTCGAATTGCTCCACGGCGTCCTTGATCTCTCGGTCGCGCCGTTCCACGAGCGCGCTCAGCGCTGCTTGTTTCTCCTCGAGATGCTCCTTGGCTCGCGCCGCCGCTGGTGAAAGGGTGGTTGCGGCCTGCAGCTCCTGGTCAACGTCTGTTATCCGTGCACGCAATTTGTCGCGCTCGGTGTCAGCCAATCCACCGAGCTGCTCCAGATCGCTTCGGGCCTTTGCCTCGTCGTCAGTGTTTCGCAAGCTTTCGGCTGCCGCCTTGAGATTACCGAGCTCTTGCTGGAATCCTTTGGTTTGGTTGGCGAAGTTGGCATACTGCACCTCGCGCATTGTGCTGGCACGCTCCAATCCCAGAAGGACTGTCTCAAAAGTGATGCCGGCCAATACGAGCAGAAACGCTAGGATAACAGGTTTCCAAAACCACGAGGCGCCGAACAGAAGCGTGGCGATTGGGATTTTCGTCAGCTCAGCAATCGCGATCATAAAGAACGGGGCACTTGCAAGGACAAGGTCCATTGAGTCCGCCGCCTCATTGGCAACAAAGCCGCGGTAACTCAGAGCCACGCCGGTTGCCAGACCAATGATCGCCGCGACAATTTCAAGTGCCCACGCACCGCGATACGTCCACTGGCCATAGCTCGCCAGTTTCTGGCTCATTGCCGTGTTCATATGCAACCCCCACCCTCACCAACCCATCTTGACGTGCGACGCTGGCGTTTGCAGCAAAATATACCGCTACATACGGCGCAGCAGTACCATTCTGCGGGACGCCGCGTTGGCACGTTAGGTGCCGCGCATTTCAGCATAGGGTTTCACAGGCTATGCCGTCCTTGTCGCGGTCTAGCTTCCCACCCCACGAGCAGTTGCCCAAATACCAGTTCGCTTCATCACATGAGCTGATTTGGGAGCAGGTTCGCCGGGGTTGGCATGAATAACCCTGCGCGAGCTGCCGGTCACTGATGATGCCGAGAGGCTGACTGGTCGCCGGTCGCGGATTTTCCGAATGCTCGGTGCGCCATTCCCAAGGCGCCTGAAACGTTCCGCCCCATAGACCCAAGTTTGCTGCCTGCGCCTTCGCCTGCTGACCCGCGTAGGCCCCACGGCTGTAACGGGGCCAGTCTAACGCCTGACCGTGCTCGACCATCCACGAGGCAACGCCTGCACCGTCGGCCCTTGTGCAGTCGCCGACATAGCGTCGATATTGATCCCACGTCACGAAGGCGCACCGCACCGGCTGGGACATCGCGAGGAAGGCGTTTAGCGTTTCCGCCGCACGACGCCCGCAGGGATACTCAAAGCCCTTTGCGTCGCTGCAATACTGCCGGCTCTCGGGAGCGTCGATTCCGTTGAAACGAATGCGCTGCCCGTGAATTTCTATCGTGTCGCCATCGATTACGGAAGCAACACCCGCGATTGGGGCCGGCGTTAGCTCGATCCGACTCGATAGGTTTGTCTCGGGGAGGCGTTCGCTGTGCTGCACAATGAACTGCGTCACCAAAGCAGCAGCCCCGGCTACGCTCATGAAGACCAGCCGCTTCGGAACGCCAGCCAGTCGGCGTGCACGCCGCAGCTTTGCTCCAGTGCGCTTTCGCCACTGGTCAGAGCGATTTTCGTAGCGGGATTTGTCCAAGCCCCTTCCCCCCGTTCGAAGAATGCGACTCCTGCGCCTCAGAGTCCAGATGGAGTGGCAAAAGAGGCGCGTCGCGTAAATCGAGGGATCGCGCCCTTGCTGAAGCGGCTAGCCTGCGAGGAGCGGCTGAAGGCTGAAAAGACGCCCTCCTTGGAGACACGCGATGGAACAGCTTCGCAGTGAAATGGGTGTTTTTGGCGGATCCTGGCTTTTGGCTCGCGCTGGCGGTCGTGCTGGCTCCCTCGGGGATCGGCGCTGCACTGCTTCTGTGGGTAGCCAGCCCCCTTGGCTCTGTGCCTTCTCCACCGCCGGTTGGTGGACGCGTTACAGCTCACGGGCCTAAAGTCGACCCGATCGCGCGCACTTGGCAAGCC
>NZ_SUEG01000181.1:2620-9204 GCF_005063415.1 Mesorhizobium sp. | reverse complement strand
ATCTCGCCGCCACGCACCATGATGGCGGCGAGATCGCGCCCGGAAGCCTTGACCACGCCCTTTGCCGCTGCCAACTCTTCCAGTTCACGGTCATCGAGCCCGACCTTAATCTTGCCGGCGACCACCGCGATCGTGGCGGGCACGGCGCCGTTTTCACGCACCACCGTCTCGACTCCACGGGCCGTTTCCAGATTGGCCGGATGGGGCATGCCATGGGTGATGATAGTCGATTCCAGTGCCACCACCGCGCGGCCTTCATCAAGCGCGGTAGCGACTTCGTCGGTCAAGTGGACAAGGGAAGGTTTCATATCATCTCGCTTTCAGGCAGGAATGCGATACATGCCGGCGGCAAGGAAGCGCGGCGACAGATCAGGATGGACGCTGGATTCGCTCTCGGTAGTCAGCGTGGCAAGCAGCGCGCCGGTGCGCACGGCATGAGCGAGCGGCTCACCCGAAAGCACCTTGTACAGAGTGCCGGCGATCATCGCGTCACCGGCGCCGGTGATGTCGACGGGCTGGGCCGGGACGGAGTGCATGGTCGTCACCCCGCTCTCGGTCGCAACGGCAAATCCATGCGCGCCTACGGTCACGATCACCTCGCCAGCGCCGGCCGCGCGCAGCGCTGCCGCTCCCTCCTCCGGCGTCAGCCGCTTGTCGGCATCCGTCATGCCGAGCATCGTATTGGCCTCGTCATGGTTGGTGAACAGAAGGTCGATGCCGGTCAGGTCCTTCGGCAGCCGCGCTGATTTCGGCGACGAGACCGTGTCGACGGCGAGCTTGAAGCGTGCGCCCTGCTTGCGCGAGATCAGAGCTGCGAGGGTCGCAGCCGGCAGATTGCAGTCGATGAACACCCATGTCGCTGAAGCCAGATGCGGCCAGAAGCGGTCGAGATAGGACGACGAAAACAGATCGAAGATCTCCATGTCGGCAATGCCGAGCACGAGATCATTGTTGCGGTTGAGGATGGCCGCATATTCGGCCGTCGGCCGTTCCGTGGTGGTGATGACCTGACTGACATCGGCGCCAAGATCGCGCAGGTGCCGCACCAGCGAGCGGCCGGTTTCATCGTCGCCGACGATCGAGACGAAGCTTATGTCGACGCCGAGGCGTGCAAGGTTTTCGGCGACGTTGCGGGCAACCCCGCCGAAGCTGCGATAGCCGTCGACCGGGTTCGACGTCTCGAAAATCAGATTCTTCTTGGCGTGGTATTTGCGGTCGAGCACCGCGCCGCCGACGCAGACCATGCGCTTGGACGTCGGCAAGACGTAACCACGGCCGAGAATGTAGCCCTTGTTGACGAGTTGCACGATATGGGCCGCGACCGTCGAGCGGGCGATGCCGAGCACCGTTGCTATGTCCTGCTGGGCGGCGAATGGGTTCGCCGCAATGAGGTCGAGAACCGCTTGTTCCTGTGCTCCAAGGACATCCATTGTTTATCCGGCTCGTCAAATTCGAGACTTTCAATATTCAGACAACAGATGCTGTTGTCAACATTTGTTTGTTTCGCCGCGTTGGCCACCGGCGCCCGCCAGCGGACTCCCTGGGCGGCCTGACGAGGAGAGCGGTTGCGACGCATTGAAGAAAGGTACTTCACCAAAGAGGGCGAAACTTGCTCTTGGCAGCGTGCAGGACCAGGGGAGGACTGAGTGCCTTTACGCGAAACTGCGAAGGCCGCTAAGCCTTCAGCACCGAGACGGCCAGTTCGCTGTTGTGGACGTATTCGTTGGCGTCAGGCTGCTTCTGCACGAGCAGGATGAACAGAAGGTCGGTTACCGTCAGTTGTGCATCACGCGCGGTTATCGATGAAGAGCGCGCGCGCTCTTCATCGGCGATCGTGTAGAGGCGAATGTCGGCAACCCGGCTCAGCGGATTGTCGCGAAGTCCCGTGACGGCGATAACGGTGGTGCCACGTTTGCGAGCGAGTTCGGCTATCCGCAGGGTTTCGATGCTCGCCCCGGAATAGGAGAGCGCGAACAGCACGTCACCTCGTCCAAGCGTCGAGACATTGGCCATTTGCACATGGCTGTCGCTGTCGTGCAGCACGTTGCGGCCGAGCTTCATCAGCTTGTAGGAAAAATCGCGCGCCACCAGCGAGGATGCGCCGACGCCGGCCAAATGAATGCGGCGCGCACCGTTCAAGGCTTCGAGGGCTTTGCCGATTTCCTGCTCGGTGTTGGCCGCGACAGTCTGCTGCATCGACAAAAGCTTGCTGCCGATCAGCTTGCGCAGGATGACCAGATAGCTGTCGCCGACCTCGATCGAACCGTGGATCATGCCAGCCGGCACGTGCCATTCCTGCGACTTGGCCTCGCTGACGGCGAGCTTGAGCTCCTGATAGCTGGCATAGCCGAGCTTCTGGCTGAACTTGACGACGCTCGACTGGCTGCGGCCGATCTCGGCGGCAAGCCCCGCCGTCGATAGGCGGAGCATCTGGTCGGGATTATCGACGATATACCGCCCGATCTCGCGGTCGCCGGGCGCCATGACTTCGAGCTTGGCCTCGATCTTCTTCAGGACGGACACGCGTTCCCCCATTGCCTGTCATCGACAATGCCAAGCCAAGGAATAAATTATTCCGTCTCTGATTGACAGCCAAGAATGATCCATCAAATCTTTACCGGTGCGGTTTCGGCCCAGCCTTCGGGCATGTCGACGATTCGGAGATGAAAGATCGTAGACTCGCCGACAGCTCGGGATTAGGTCAGAGCCATGGACAAATTGCGGATCGTCGGCGGGCACAGGCTTGAGGGCGCGGTGACGATCTCCGGCGCCAAGAACGCGGCCTTGCCGCAAATAGCGGCGGCGTTGCTTAGCCCCTATCCGCTGCAGCTGACCAACCTGCCTGAGGTGACGGATGTCCACAACATGCTTGGCGTCGTCGGGCTTCATGGGGCCGAGGTCACCCGATCGGCGCATGCCGCCACAATCGATACCAGTGCTGCCGTCTCCAGGGAGACAAGCTACGATACAGTCAGGCGCATGCGCGCGACGGTGCTGGTTCTCGGTCCACTGCTTGCCCGCTTCGGCCATGCCCGGGTCTCGCTGCCTGGCGGCTGCGCGATCGGCGCACGGCCGGTCGACATGCATGTCGCCGCACTTGCCGCACTTGGCGCCGATATCGCGATCGAAAACGGACTGATCGTCGCGTCGGCGCCGGGCGGACTGAAAGGCGCGCGCATCGTTTTGAGCTCGCCGTCGGTCGGCGCGACCGAAACGGCGATGATGGCGGCGACGACGGCAAAAGGAGAAACCGAGATCCTCAACGCGGCGCGCGAGCCGGAGGTGGCCGATCTTGCCGCCTGCCTGAACGCCATGGGCGCGCTGATCGAGGGCGCCGGCACGCACCGCATCCTAATCGCGGGCAGCACAGACTGGCGCGCCGCCACGCACGACATCATCCCGGACCGGATAGAGGCCGGCACCTATGCCGTCGCAGCGGCTATCACCGGCGGCCAGCTCGAGCTGACCCACGCGCGGCTCGAGCACATGGCATCCGTCGTCCAGCTGCTCGAAGCAGCCGGTGTGAAAATATGGCCAGGCGACCGCGGGCTGATCGTATCGAGAGACGGGCCACTCAAAGCCGTCGATGTGACGACGGAGCCCTATCCGGGCTTTCCGACCGATCTCCAGGCGCAGTTCATGGCGTTGATGTGCTGTGCCGAGGGCGCTTCGCTGTTGCGCGAGACTATCTTCGAGAACCGCTTTATGCATGTGCCCGAACTGATGCGGCTCGGCGCCAACATCAAGCTGCAAGGCACCATGGCGCTCGTGCGCGGAGGCGAGAAGCTGAAGGGCGCGCAAGTGATGGCGACCGACCTGCGCGCCTCCGTCTCGCTCGTGCTGGCAGCGCTGGTGTCCGAGGGCGAGACGACGATCAACCGTGTGTACCACCTCGACCGTGGCTATGAGCAACTGGACCGCAAGCTCCGGCTGTGTGGCGCCCAGATCGAGCGGATAAGTGGATGAGTTCCGGCGCGGCGTCTCCGCATTATTTCCTGGGCGTCGATGGCGGCGGAACCGGCTGCCGGGCGCGTATCGAAGACGAAGCAGGAATCGTGCTCGGGCAAGGGCTGTCGGGCCCGGCGACAACGCGGCTCGGTATAGAGGCGGCCTGGGCCTCCGTTGCCAAGGCCTTTGGCGCGGCTATCGAAGAAGCAGGGTTCGCGGCGGCGGAAATCGCCGGGATCCGCGCCGGCGTCGGTCTTGCCGGCATCGGCCGTAAGGGTGCGCTTGAGGCGTTTCGCGGCATTGGACATCCCTTTGCGAGCATCGACTTCGTCAGCGACGGCGTCGCGGCTTGCCTTGGCGCGCATTCGGGTCAAGACGGCGCCATCGTCATAGCCGGGACCGGTTCGATCGGGCTCGGCTTTGTCGAAGGGCGCGACCTGCGCGTCGGCGGCTACGGTTTTCCGATTTCCGACGAGGGCAGCGGCGCCGATCTCGGACTGAAGGCAATGCAGCTTGCCTTGCGAGCCCATGACGGCCGGCATGAGCGGACGGCGCTGCTGGCCGAGGTGATGCAGCGCTTCAAGGACGATCCGTTCGAGGCGGTGGCCTGGATGGACCGCGCCAGCGCGACGGACTATGCCGCCATGGCGCCCATGGTGATCCGCCATGCCGACCAGGGCGATCCGGCCGGTCGGCGGATCGTGCAGGGCGCTGCCGACCAGATCGACACGTTCGTGCGGGTGCTGTTCGAAAAAGGCGCGCCGCGGGTTACGCTGCTCGGAGGTCTGTCCAGCCCGCTTGAGCCATGGCTCGCTCCCGACGTCCGCCGACGGCTGAAGCCGGCCGACGGCGATGCGGTTTCGGGAGCCATAATCCTGGCCAGAAAATCCCTCTGCCGCCAGCGACGCCATGCTCGGCGAGGAATATAATATTCCTACTTTCCGTTGACAGAGGGAATATCGAATTCTAAAAAGTTAACGAAGCAGAACCGGCACGGCCGGTACCGAGCCGACGGCCAGGTGCAGGCACTGGACGCCGCTTGCCGCGGGCATCACAGTCCTGCTCGCAGTCGCACTTGAAAGTAGGCGAAGTGGTCGAACAAGGGTTGATGTCGGAGCTGGAGCGGCTGGTTTCCGAGGACCGGAACCCGAAGACGATGGACATCGATCTGTTGCCTACTCTCGAGGTGCTGCGCAAGATCAATGACGAGGACAAAGGCGTTGCGGCAGCCGTCGAGAAGGTCATCCCCGACATTGCTGCGGCCGTGGACCGGATCGTGAGCGCGTTCCAGAACGGTGCACGCCTTGTCTATATGGGCGCCGGCACCAGCGGCCGGCTCGGCGTCCTCGACGCCTCGGAATGTCCGCCGACCTTCGGCGTACCCGAGGACATGGTGGTGGGCCTGATCGCCGGCGGCGTCGACGCGCTGATGCACTCTGCGGAAGGCGCCGAGGACGATCCGAAACAGGGAATAAAGGCGCTGCAGGACATCAAGCTGACCGCCGACGACGTGGTGGTCGGCATCGCTGTCAGCGGACGCACACCTTATGTCATCGGTGGCCTGACCTATGCCAAGGAGGTGGGAGCCACCACCGTGGCGTTGTCCTGCAATCCTCGATCGACCATTGCCGGCATTGCCGATATTGCCATCTCTCCGGTGGTTGGCCCGGAGGTCCTCACCGGCTCGACCCGGCTGAAATCGGGAACCGCGCAAAAGCTGGTGCTCAATATGCTGTCTACCGCCAGCATGATCCGCATCGGCAAGAGCTATCAGAATCTGATGGTCGACCTCAATCCAAGCAACAAGAAGCTCGTCGCCAGGGCGGTCAGGATCGTGATGCAGACGACCGGCTGCGCGGCACAGCAGGCACGACAGGCACTCGATCAGACCGGCAATGATGTAAAACTGGCAATCCTGGTGACGATCACCGGCATGGGCGTCGAAGAAGCACGTAAGGCGCTTGCCAACGCGGGAGGTTTCCTGCGCAAGGCGATAGGCGAAAAGACGGTGTAGGACCGCATGGATACTGGGCCGATGTTCCGGGGCGTGTGTCCCTTTGAAGCGGTCCGGCGAACTGCAAGGCATCAGGTTAACGATAATGGGAGACGACAATGGTACGGCACATTGGCAAGAAACTGCTTTCCGGCATGACGCTCGCGGCAATGATTGGAATCGCCGCGCTACCGGTGCGGGCGAGCGCGGCGACGCTGCATATGGCGTGGTCGCAGGACGCCACGGGTCTTGATCCGCACAAGCAGACGGCATTCTCCTCACTGCGGCTGCTGGAGCTGATCTATGAGCCACTGGTGCGGCTCGACGCAAACCTGCAAATCACGCCCGCGATTGCCGATTCTTGGCAGTTCTCGCCGGACGGCAAGGAGCTGAGCTTCAGGCTCAATCCGAAAGCAAAATTCCAGAACGGCGCCGCCGTGACCTCGGCCGACGTCAAGGCATCGTTCGAGCGCATACTCGACGAGAAGACGGGTGCTGCCGCCCGCGCCAACTTTCTCTCGATCGCCAGCATCGACACGCCCGATCCAGCCACCGTCGTGTTCCACCTCTCGCAGCCGGACGTGCCGATCCTGACGGCGATGAGCGACGTCAATGCGGCGATCGTCCCGGCAAGCGAAATCGC
>NZ_SUEG01000181.1:0-2610 GCF_005063415.1 Mesorhizobium sp. | reverse complement strand
CGCGGCCGGCTCGATCGGCACGACAACGGTCGGCTCGGGTCCGTTCAAGTTGGAAAAATGGGATCCGAATTCCAAGGAAGTGCTTGTCGCCAACAAGGATTGGGCGGGCGGCGCGAGTGGTGTCGACGGCATCGAGATCAGCGTGCTGCCGGACGAGACGGCGATCCTGGCGGCGATGCGCACCAAGCAGATCGATTTTGCCCTGCTCAACGATCCGCTTGTCGCCACTCTGGTGCCCAAGGAAGCCAGCCTGCAGTTGAACCGCGTGCCGGTGCTTGCCTATCACGTGCTGCAGCTCAATCCTTCCCGCAAGCCGATGACCGAACTCAAGGTGCGTCAGGCGATTTCCTGCGCCATCGACCGGCAGGAAGTGCTGGACACCGCCTCGCTCGGCGAAGGCAAGATCACCGGCCCGCTGACCATCCCGGCGCTGGCGACCGATCCGAACCAGTTGTTCTGCTATAAGCGCGACATTGAGAAGGCCAAGCAGTTGATGGCCGAAGCCGGCTATGCCGACGGCTTTTCGGCGACCGTGATCGGCGCCACCGGCGAGCCGCCGACGGCAGCGGCGGAAGCCCAGGTCATCCAGTCGCAACTCGCAGAAATCGGCGTCAAGCTCGACATCAAAATGATGGAGCTCAACGTCTACGTCGATGCCTGGCTGAAGGGCGATTTCGACATGGCCGTCGCGCTGAACGGCGGCAGGGCCGATCCCTACACTATGTACAACCGCTACTGGACCAAGACCGGCAATCTGCAGAAGGTGGCGAACTATATCGACGATACGCTGGACAGCCTTATGCAGAAGGGCCGCACCGAGACCGACCCGGCAGCACGCAAAGCGATCTTCGCCGACTTCGAGAAGCACATCACTGAGATGTCGCCCTGGATCTGGCTCTACACGTCCTACAGCTACACGGCACAGCAGAAGAATATCGCAGGATTCGAACCGGTGCCGACAGGTTCGCTGTTCAGCCTCGCCAAGGTGACGATCCAGTAGCTGCTTCGATGCCGGACGAGAGGACATTCTTCGCGTGAACTATCTGATGCGCCGACTGGCGACCTTCCCTCTCGTCCTGCTTGGCGTGTCCATCGTGGTGTTCCTGGCGATCCGGATGGTTCCGGGCGATTCGATCACGGCAATGCTGGGGACCGAAGCCGGCCTGCTGACGCCGCAGCAGCGCGATGCGCTTGCAGCTTATTTCGGCATCGACCAGCCCTGGTTCATCCAGTACTGGCGCTGGCTGCTTGGTCTTTTCCAATGTAACCTCGGCATTTCGTCCACCTATGGCAGGCCGGTGCTCGACGTCATCCTCGAGCGTTTCCCGCTAACGTTGGAGCTCGCCCTGCTGTCGATGGTCATCGCCCTGGTTGTCGGCATGCCGGCCGGGATCTTTGCCGCCACTCATAATGAAAAGCTGTCCGACCTCGGCGTGCGCGTTGTCGCAATGATCGGGCAGTCGACGCCGAACTTCGTCCTTGCCCTGCTGATCATCTACACGCTGTCGGCGGGGTTTGGCGTTTTGCCGGCGATGGGTGAGTTTTCGCCGCTGTGGCAGGATCCGCTGCGCAATCTCGGCCAGCTGTTGCTGCCCGCCGTGACGCTCGGTTTTGCCTTCGCGGCTTCGGTGACCCGTATATCGCGTTCGGCGATGCTCGATGTGCTCAGCGACGATTATGTCAGGACAGCGCGCAGCAAGGGCGTTTCGGCGCGAGACGTCATCTGGCGGCATGCTTTGCCCAACGCGCTCATCCCGGTCGTGACGCTGAGCGGCATAGAGTTCGGCTATCTCCTGGGCGGAGCAGTCATCGTCGAGCAGATCTATGCACTGCCCGGTCTCGGCCGCATGGTTCTGGATGCCATCCTGCAGCGCGACTACGCGCTGGTGCAGGGAAGCGTGCTGTTCATCGCCTTCAACTTCATGATCGTCAATCTCCTCGTCGACCTCGCCTATGTCGCGCTCGACCCGCGTATCCGGCTAAGCGAGCACTGATGGCGACATTGCGGGCTATACTTGCGCACACCAGCGGCCGCATCGGCGGTGCCATCGTTGCGCTTTATCTGCTGCTTGCCATGCTTGGCATGCTGGGACTGACGCCGGACAATCCGCTGACGCAGCACCGGGTCGAGCGGCTGCATGCGCCTGACGGCACCTACTGGATGGGCACGGACCTGTTCGGCCGCGATGTCGCAAGTCGGCTGATGACCGGGATCGGCCAGTCCTTCATCGTGGCCTTCTTTTCGGTCGCCTTCGCGACACTGGCCGGCACGGTGCTCGGGCTGGCGGCAGCCTGGTTCGGGCGCCGCTGGGACGGCCTGGTGATGCGCATCATGGACGTTCTGCTGGCGTTCCCGGCGATCCTGCTGGCGCTGCTGATCGTCGCGGTTGCGGGACCGGGAACCTCGACCAGCGTCATTGCCATCGCTATCGTCTACACGCCGATCTTCACGCGCGTCGTGCGCGGCCCGGCTCTGTCGCTCAAGGAGCGCGAGTTCGTCGACGCGGCCCGCACGTTCGGCAGCAGCTCGAACTACATCGTGACACGGCATCTGCTGCTCAATCTGGTGGCGCCACTGACGGTTCAGGTGACGCTGGCGCTGGCCTGGGC
>NZ_SUEG01000180.1:4509-9223 GCF_005063415.1 Mesorhizobium sp. | reverse complement strand
ATCGCGCTGGCCAGTCCACCGAGCGAGCGGGCGATCATGGCATTGCCGGAAAACAATTCGTAGAGCCCCGAGACGATGGCGAGATCCGGCCCCAGGTCGAGCCCGGCCAGCATCGTGGCGTCGAAGGCGTCACCTTGATGGAACGAAACGGTCGCCGGCAACTTGCGCTCGGCGATCAGCTTGCGGCCGAGCGAGACATTGAGCTCGGAGAAATCCTGCAGCCGAACGCTTGCCGGCGGCTCGGCGCATTTCTGCACGGCATCGAGCACGTAGCGGCCATGGCCGGCGGCGATATCGACGATATGGACCGGCCGGCCGGCGGCCTTCAGCGTCTCAACGGCGCTGCCGATCAGCTCCTCCAGATGCAGCTTGCGCTGGCGGATGCCGCGCCAGCCGATGGCGTCGAGAAAGGTGCGGTCGATCATGCGGCCGATGGGGCTGATGCCGCGCGCATCGTTCTCGTAGACATAGTCGAGAGTCGAGCCGGAATCGAAGCCGGTGGCAATCCCCGTCTTCATGCCCGACGACAGCCAGGCGCCCATGCGGATCGAGGCGCGGCTCATTGCCCAGTAGAGGCCTCTGGGCGACAGCAGCGGCAGCGGTGAGGCCAGCCGGTCGGCCTCGTCGCGTGTGTAGCCGACGCGGTCAGCGTCGATCAGGTCGACCGGCTTTTCCGGCGCCGCGAACTGCTTTTCAAGGAACGGCCCGATCAGGTCGAGTGCCTTGTGGCGGTCGCGCTCGCCCAGCGTGTCGTGAAAGAAACCGGGCAGCACGTGCCGCTCCTTGGCCGGGCTCGCCAGGTTGACGAAAAACTCGTGCTGCGGTCCATGCCGCACCACCCAGTCGCTGCCGGAGATCAGAAGCTGTGTCGGCACGGTGATGGCGCGGGCGTCGGCGACGATGCGCGCGGCATGATTGTAGAGCTCGACCAGGATGTTGGAGGCGATTGGCCGCGTGATCAGCGGGTCGGCGTCGAAGGAGGCGATGCGCTCGGGATCATGCGTCAGGAATTTGGCCTTGACGTAGGAATTGACGAAGAAGCGGCCCTTCATTTTTTGCCAGAGCGCAATGCCTTGCTTGGCAAAGGGCATGTAGAGCTTGACCGAGAAGGCCGGCGAGGCCAGCACCAGAGCGCGAATGTCAGGCGCATAATCATGCACCCAGGCGGCGGCAAGCACGGCGCCGAAGGATTGCGCGATCAGCGCAATGTCGCGCCGGGCAAAGCCCTCGCTGCCGATCTCGCGCACGAAACAATCGATGTCGCGCACCAGCGCGGCAAACGACGGCGCATAGCCGCGTTCGCCGGCGGAGCGGCCATTGCCGCGCGCGTCCCAGGCGTAGAAGGCGTGGTCGGGCATCTGGAGCTCGTCGACCAGATGTGCCATGCGGCCGCCATGCTCGTGGCCGCGGTGGAACAGCAGGATGGCGCCCTTGCGGTTTTCCGACAGCGCCGGCCAATAGCGATAGAAGATCTCGGTGCCGTCATGGCTCTTGAAGCTGCGCTCCTGCGCCACCCGCTCGATGTTGGCTGGAGCCACGGCGGCAACCGTCTGTTGGTGAAGCATGTTGTTCTCCCTGGCGAGACCGGAATTCAGCTGCCGCTCCCGTTAAGGCCGCTGCGTATCCGGTTGATGGCGGTCGCCAGCGAGAGTGTAGCCATGGCCGGAAACACGAGCGGCGTGAGCGCCGGGACCCATAGGCCGGACGCGACAAGCACAGCGAGGATGCCAAGCGCCAGCGCCCGGTCGCTTTTGCCGAACGGACCGGCATAGTTGCGCCCGATTCCTGCGGCGATGCCGAGCACGCCGGCGAACTCCGCGATCATCGCCGCGATAGCAAATGCAACGACGCCCCAGGCAGGAAAGATGACGGCAAAAGCCAGGATCAAAGCGAGATCGGAGACAACGTCGCAGAGCTCGTTGAGATACATGCCGAGCTTCGAGGCCTGGCCATGTTCCCTTGCTAGCATACCGTCGATAGCATTCAGCGCCATTCGCATAAACAGCACGAGCGGCATCAGCAGAAAGACCACGCGGTGGCCGGCAAGGGCTGCCACCACAAGGCCGGTGGCGAGCGAGAGAGCCGCGGCCAGCAGCGTGATCTGGTTGGCGGTGATGCCCGCCCTGGCCAGGCCGTCGGCAAGCGGCCGCAGCCTGGCCTGGAAGGCCGGTTTCAGCGCATAAAGCGTCGGCATATGCGAACCCCCCGGCCGCGGTGCAAAGTGATGTTGGCGAGGATGGTCAATTGGCGCGCAAGACGCAAGGGCGGCGCCCTGCCACTTTTCGACATCCGGTTGCGTCGGCGCTAGCTTTCGCTGTCGCCACTGTCGCCCGGGAACCGTGCGGGCAAGATTTCTTCGGCCGCCGCCCAGGCGCGACTATGATAACGCCGCAGGATGAGAATACATGCGGCGAAGACCAGCAGCCCGCAAATCACGCCGGGCGACATGCCTCCGCCGAACGCGGACTTTACAACGATGCCGGTGAAGACGCCGGCGATGGCGCCGTTGATCGTGCCCACCATCCCCGCGGTGGTCATGAAATATTGCAGCGGCGAGGGCCTGAGACCTTTGTCGACCAGCACCGCCGAGGGGTCGTCATGCGTGGAATTGACAAGATATCTTTGCAGGACGGGCGCCAGTTCGACGAAATAGTGGCGGATCCTGGCCATGCCGCGGGCATGCACCATGTCCTCGATGGCAAC
This sequence comes from Mesorhizobium sp., assembly GCF_005063415.1. Taxonomy (GTDB): domain Bacteria; phylum Pseudomonadota; class Alphaproteobacteria; order Rhizobiales; family Rhizobiaceae; genus Mesorhizobium. Next base: position 6,520 of record NZ_SUEG01000180.1, on the reverse strand, counting down.
CTGCACCGCGCGCACAAACGTGACCAGGCCGATGAAGAAAAGGCAAGGCAGCAAGATCAGGCTGAACAACACGAACGGCCTGCCCATCTCCGTGATCTGCGCGACGAAGGACAAGGCAATCGTTGCGCTCGAGACCGAGGTCAGGAACAGATCGGCTCGCTGGTTCGCTTCCTGAATGGTCGCGGCGCGAGCGTTTTGCAGCACGAAATGCTCGGTCGTCAGGCACTGCAGGGCGTGCTGCGCCTGGTCAGGCGGAACCGGAGTGTCGGGAGAACGGGTCATCGACATTTGCCCCCCTCTGCCCGCCGGAACCGGCAGGGCAGAAGGGGGCGTGGTCCTGCTGCGAGCCATCAGGACTTGCCGTTGCCGTCGTTGATGGCGATACGCTTGGCCTTGGCCTGGGCGCGCTCCGTCTTCGGCAGCGTCACGCTGAGCACGCCGTTCCGGAACGCCGCGTTCACCTTGTCTTCGTCGACTTCGTAGCCGAGCGGGATCCGCCGCTCGAAACGGCCATAGAAGCGTTCGGAAAACTGCCTGTCCTTGTCCTCGGTCTCTTCGCGCTTCTCGCCGCGCAGCGTCAGCACGCCGTCGTCGAGCAGCAGCTCGACGTCCTTCTCGTCCATGCCGGGAATCTCGGCGGTGACGCGGATCTCCTTTTCGCTATCGGAGATTTCGACACTCGGCCAGCTGGCGCGTGCAGCGGAGAGGCCACCGAGCGACGGCAGCCGCGTGTCGAAGCCGCGGAACGCCTCGTCGAACAGGCGGTTCATTTCGCGATGCAGCGCCAGGAAGGGATCGCGATCGCTGTCGCGGAACAGGCTGGGGGCCTGATTGTTCTCCCGGCCCCAGGGAATGAGATCACGAATAGCCATTGCATAGTCTCCTTTCTCGACTGGTGCGTTCAGGCGGCCTGCTTGTTTGCTTCGACCTGCGCGACCTTCGGCCCGGTCTTCGGCGCGGCGACGTCGATCGTGATGGCGATGCGCCGCGGCTTCATCTCCTCGGGCACCTCACGTACCAGATCGATGCTGAGCAGGCCGTTGTCGAGCGAGGCGCCTGCGACCTTGACGTGATCAGCAAGCTCGAAACGGCGGGTAAAGGGCCGTGCGGCGAGGCCACGATGCAGATACTCCGCGTTATCCGGCTCCTTGTACCGGCCCGAGACGATCAGGAGGTTCGGCTCGTGGGTTATCTCGAGGTCGTCCTCGGAAAAGCCGGCGACGGCGATGGTGACGCGGTAATTGTTCTCGCCGCTGCGCGCGATGTCATAGGGCGGCCAGCCGTCGAAAGCCTGCGGAGCATTTTCCAGCAGGTTGAAGACGCGGTCGAAGCCGATGCTCGACCGATAGAGCGGGGAAAAGTCGAATGCGGTTCTCATAGCTACATCCTCCATCGAGCAACATAGATACGAGGAGGGCCAAAGAGCTGGCGCTCCCTGGTTTCACCGGCCCCATTTCGGCGACCGGTGCCTTCGATCTGGTTACTGTCCGCCGCAAGTCAAGACCCGGTGGCTTTCGCGTTGCCGGTTTTTCGGGCCCGGTTTTTCGGTCGGTTCGGCGAGGCTGCCAATCTCCCCGCTTGAGGACCCGCAAGGGGAGATGTCCGGCAGGAGATTGCCTGTTTGCCGGCTGCCTTCAACCGCCAACGCCGACTTCTCCGGCCGGTTATTGTCGGCCGCAGGTCAAGACACAGATTCTTGTGTTGCCGGGCCCATTCCCGGCACTCGCAGATGGAGCTGACCATGACACGCGACGAGATCATTTCTGTGCTGGGCCCGGTCGACGACGCCGTCATCGCCGACATTGCGGCGACGGACGGGACGGTCCAGGAATTGCGTGAGGCCCTGGCCTGGATCGCCGCCGACGAGGCGCTGGTGAACGAGGGCCGACCGCTGCCGACGGCAAGAGTAGCGATGCTGATCGAACTGCTGCAAGGGCCGGACGAGGAGGAATAACCGGCCATTTCCGCGATGCTCTTGAACCGCGCAGAGAGACGAACCATGTCCTTCAGC
>NZ_SUEG01000180.1:0-4499 GCF_005063415.1 Mesorhizobium sp. | reverse complement strand
CGCCAGCATAACGTTGCTTGCTCAAACAAGAAGACGATCAGAAAACAAGGAGGAAGTGATGGACGACCTCCGCTTTGCCGAGCCGATCACGTTGAAATTCCAATCCAGCGAGCGCAAGGTCGCCAGCAGTTGAGAAGCCATCGAATGCATGCGCCAGCAGTGGCCGGACCGTGCACGCGGCCGGAGTTGGCGCGCCGCCTATCGGACCTGCCGCGACGCGCTCGACGGTTGGCGTACCGCGCGTGATGCGCGCAAGGCCTTCGTCAGGGCGGCGCGCAAGGCTGGATTGCTCGCATGGGCCCGCAAGCCTGTCGACCACACCGGCTAGCCCGGATCCCCGCCGATATTGTGAGATCCAAAACAAGTGGGGAAGGCAGCTGCCTTGCCCCTACTTCGGAGACTTTGTCCGCTGTCTAGCGGCTGATCGGCTCGCTCCTCAGTGGACGGTGATAATGCCGTTTACGGCCCGCCATTCGGAGGGCTGGATCAGGTGGTGATGGGCGACGCGCACCGAATGCAGCGGGCCTTCGATCTCGCCCTCCCAGAAATCGAGGAAATGCTTCAGCGTCGGGAAATCGGGGGCAATATCGTATTCCTGCCAGATATAGAGCTGCAGCAGGCTCCGATGATCGGGCAGGCGGTAGTGGATCTCCGCCGTGGTGAGGCCAAACCCTTGCATCTGGAGCTGAAAGTCCCTGCTGGTCATGCGAGCTGTCCTTTTCAATGAACCTCAGTCTGCAAAACGCCTCGCCTTCCACATAGGTTCCAGCCCGCCGCGAGCGGCTCCGGTAACGGACCGATTTTGGAAATCCCGCTAAAATTTCAAGCGTCATCGCGCTGGCAACGGCGGATGTGCGAGCAATTACAGCGCATTGGCACTCTCCGGTGTCGAGTGCTAAAATTTTTGCGCGATCCTCTTGAAAGCTGAAAAAAGCGCGACTAGTTCGTATGCGCGCGATGCCTGATGAAAGGGGTCGCGTACCCCGTGCCGGGCCGATTATTGCCGGTCCGGTCAGGAGGATCTTCGAAAATCTGTGTGTCCCGAGAGGAGAACGACATGACGTTCCGTCCATTGCACGACCGCATCCTGGTCCGCCGCATCGAGGTCGACGAGAAGACCGCCGGCGGCATCATCATCCCCGACACCGCCAAGGAGAAGCCGCAGGAGGGCGAGGTCATTGCCGCCGGTCCGGGCGCGCGCGACGACAGCGGCCAGTTGCAGCCGCTCGACGTCAAGGTCGGCGACCGCATCCTGTTCGGCAAATGGTCCGGCACCGAGATCAAGCTCAATGGCGAGGATCTGCTCATCATGAAAGAGAGCGACGTGCTGGGCGTTATCGAGGGCGCCGGCGAGATGAAGAGGGCCGCCTGAGCGGGGCCTGAACAAGCATTCCAGTCAACGAAAAGCTGCCTATTCGAAGGAGTGATCCAATGGCTGCCAAAGATGTGAAATTTCATACCGAAGCCCGCGAGAAAATGCTGCGCGGCGTCGATATTCTCGCCAATGCGGTGAAGGTAACGCTCGGTCCCAAGGGCCGCAACGTCGTCTTCGATAAGTCGTTCGGCGCCCCGCGCATCACCAAGGACGGCGTGACTGTCGCCAAAGAAATCGAGCTGGAGGACAAGTTCGAGAATATGGGCGCGCAGATGGTGCGCGAGGTCGCCTCGAAGACCAGCGACACCGCCGGCGATGGCACCACGACCGCGACGATTCTTGCTCAGGCCATTGTCAGGGAAGGGGCCAAGGCGGTCGCTGCCGGCATGAACCCGATGGATTTGAAGCGCGGCATCGACAAGGCGGTCGACGTCGTCGTCGCCGACCTGAAATCCAATGCCCGCAAGGTGACCAGGAACGACGAAATCGCTCAAGTCGGCGCCATCTCTGCCAATGGCGATGCCGAGATCGGCCGCTTCCTCGCAGAGGCGATGGAAAGGGTTGGCAATGAGGGTGTTATCACTGTCGAGGAAGCCAAGACCGCTGAGACTGAGTTGGAAGTGGTCGAAGGCATGCAGTTCGACCGTGGCTACCTCTCGCCCTATTTCATCACCAACCAGGATAAGATGCGCGTCGAACTCGAAGAACCTTATGTGCTGATCCACGAGAAGAAGCTGTCCAACCTGCAGGCCATGCTTCCTGTGCTCGAAGCCGCCGTGCAATCCGGCAAGCCGCTGTTGATCATCGCCGAGGACGTCGAAGGCGAGGCGCTGGCGACGCTGGTCGTCAACAAGCTGCGCGGCGGCCTGAAGGTTGCGGCCGTCAAGGCGCCGGGCTTCGGTGATCGCCGCAAGGCCATGCTCGAAGACATCGCAATCCTGACCGGCGGCACGGCGATCTCGGAAGACCTCGGCATCAAGCTCGAGAACGTCACACTGGAGATGCTCGGCCGCGCCAAGAAGGTGCTGATCGAGAAGGAGAACACCACCATCGTCGACGGTGCCGGCCGCAAGGATGAAATCCAGGCGCGCATCAGCCAGATCAAGGCGCAGATCGAGGAAACCACCTCCGACTACGACCGCGAGAAGCTGCAGGAGCGGTTGGCCAAGCTCGCTGGCGGTGTCGCCGTCATCCGCGTCGGCGGCTCGACCGAGATCGAGGTCAAGGAGCGCAAGGATCGCGTCGACGACGCCATGCACGCCACACGCGCGGCGGTCGAGGAGGGTATCCTGCCCGGCGGCGGCGTGGCGCTGCTGAGGGCGGCGAAGGCGCTCGATAACGTCGTCGTCGACAATCCCGATCAGAAGACCGGTGTCGACATCGTGCGTCGCGCCATCGAAGCGCCGGTGCGCCAGATCGCCGAAAACGCCGGTGCGGAAGGTTCGATCATCGTCGGCAAGCTGCGCGAGACGACCGACTTCGGCTATGGCTGGAACGCCCAGACCAACGAGTTCGGCGACCTGTACGGGCAGGGCGTCATCGATCCGGCCAAGGTCGTGCGCACTGCGCTGCAGGGTGCCGCCTCTGTTGCCGGCCTGCTGGTGACGACCGAGGCGATGGTGGCCGAGAAGCCGAAGAAGGAAACGCCCATGCCTCCGATGCCCGGCGGTGGCGGCATGGACTTCTAAGGTCAGGCTTTCAAAGCGAGACTTCGAAACGGCAGATGGACCGTGTCCGCCAGAAGCGGGCACGGTTTTGCCGGTCCGGGGAACTGACGCTGAGCAGGTGTTGCCATGGATATGACGGACAGTTTTGGAAAGATCGCGGCGCCGACCCGCCCGAAGAACGATTTCAACTATGAAACCGATTGCAGGGCGGCGCTAGCGCCTTTGGTCGACGGGTTGCTGGATATGGCTGAGTCGGCCGGCTGGGACCGCCGCAAGGCGGCCTACACACTGATGTTTCTGGCGGCTCAACGCGTGGGAGCCGGCATGGAGGAGCGCAAATGATCGCGGCGCGGATGCGCGATTGCCTGCTCTAGTGGGGCGATTGGCAGCTTCGCCGACAGCGCTCTAAGCCATCGGCAGCAGCCGGCGCATGATCAGCGAGGCGCGGCCTTCCACGCCATGCGCGGCCTCCCTGCGCTCGACCACTTCGAAGCCGTGCTTGCGATAGAAGGCGATTGCGCGGTCGTTGCCCTCGATTACTTCCAGCGCGATGCTGGGAATACCCGCATGCGCGGCAAGAACGGCGAGCAGCAGGTCGGCGGCAAGGCCGGTGCCGTACTCGCCTTTGTCGATATGGAGCCGCTCGAGCATGACCTCGCCCTTGTCGTCCATCGCCGCCATCGCGTAGCCGGCGAGCGAGCCGTCAGCCCGCTCGGCGACGAAGGACATCTTGCTGTCGTCCCTGAGCTCGGCCGCCAGCCGCTCCGGCGCGTGCTTCTCATCCGACAGCCGTGCCGTAGTCTCGGCACCCAGGATCGGCGAATAGGTGTAGCGCCAGGATTGGCCCAGCAGAAGCGACACCGCCGGCACGTCCTGTTCGGTCATGGTCGTTATTTGAGTCATTGGCACCTCACCTCAGAAACCTGCCCTTTGAGCGGAGATGTTCGGCAGGACAGAGAGGTGCTGTCCCACCGACCCTGCACGGCCGAGTTCAGCTCACATCCGCGCCGGCCACGATTACGATGTGCTGACAGACATTATCGATATCGCGAATGACGTCGTCGTTCCAGAAGCGCAGGATAGTCCATCCGCTGCTCTCCAAATAGGCGCTGCGTATCCTATCCCGCTCGGTGTGCTCAGCGTCGGCGTGCTGGCTGCCATCGACCTCGACGACGAGGCCGTGCGTCGGACAGGCAAAATCCACAATGTAGGGCCCAATCGGCACCTGCCGGCGAAAGCTCAAATCCATCAGCCGATGCGCGCGAAGCTCATTCCACAGTTTCAGCTCGGCGTCGGTCATCACGCGACGCATGGATTTTGCATTCTTGCGCTGGCGTGACGGAACGAGATCGTGCCCCACTAGGCGCCCCTGTCTTCGTGATTGGCGAAGTCATGGGTGACGGCCGATCTCCCCCCTGTTTGGACCGGGGACATCGCGAACAGGTGTGCGAGGACAT
>NZ_SUEG01000017.1:55477-55754 GCF_005063415.1 Mesorhizobium sp. | reverse complement strand
GTGCAGCGCACCAAGGACATTGACGACGTGATCGCCACGCCGGAGTGCAGCTTCATCAAGATCATCGACAAGCAGACGTCGAACTGGAAGCGCGAAGAAGCGCAGAACCTGATGACCAACTGGCTGTCGACCGGCAAGCCGTTCGACGGCGTCATCGCCAATAATGACGAAAGCGCCATCGGCGCCATCCAGGCGATGAAGGCCGCCAACATCGACATGAAGTCGGTTGTCGTCGGCGGCGTCGACGCTACCCAGGACGCGCTCGCGGCGATGCAGG
>NZ_SUEG01000017.1:49955-55467 GCF_005063415.1 Mesorhizobium sp. | reverse complement strand
GCGACGGTATTCCAGGACGCAGCCGGCCAGGGCGCCGGCGCGCTTGACGCAGCGCTCAAGCTGGCGAAGGGCGAGAAGGTCGAGCACAAGGTCTACATCCCGTTCCAGCTGGTCACGCCGGCAAACATCGACAAGTTCCTGAAGAAGAACTGAGGCGGACCTGTCCGATACGGGGCGGCGCGCCAAAGTAAGACAGCGCCGCTCCGCTTTTTCCCTCTCGGCCTGAACAGCGCCGAGTGGAGACCGTGGCTGACGGAGGAAGCACGATTGGCACAGACATCTCACGGCGTCGGCGGGCTCAGCTATGATGCGAAGCGGCGCGCATGGCCGGCCGAATTCAACGTCTTCCTGGCGCTTGTCATCCTGGTCGGCGCTTTCGAACTGATCGGCCGGGTTTTCCTTGGCGACAGCTTCCTGTTCAATACCCGCGACAATATCGACGCAATCTTCAACGAGGCGCGCCTGCAGATCATTATCCTGCAGGTGTCGATCGTCGGCATCATCGCTATCGGCGTGACGCAGGTGATCATTACCGGCGGCATCGATCTGTCCTCGGGTTCGATTGTCGGCGCCACGGCGATGATCGCCATGAGCTTCGCCCAGGTGGCGACGGTCAACGGCAACCCGAACCCCAAGGCAATGTTCATCGCCCAGGGCTGGACCGACCTGCCGGTGATCGTGCCGGTGCTGGTCGCGATCGGCTGCGGCCTGCTGGCCGGCCTGGTCAACGGTGCATTGATCGCCTACACGCGCATTCCGCCGTTCATCGCCACGCTCGGCATGATGGTCACCGCGCGCGGCATCGCCAAATGGTGGTCGAAGGGACAGCCGATCTCGTTTCCGACCGAGAGTTTCGCCGCCATCGGCAAGGGGCTGATGCCGGTCATCATTTTCATATCACTCGCGGTGCTGTTCCAGCTGATCCTGAGCTACACCAAATATGGCAAGCACTGTTATGCAATCGGCTCCAATGAGGACGCCGCGCGCATGTCCGGCATCAACATCGCCAACCACAAGATCCTCGTCTACGTCATTGCCGGCGTCCTCGCCGCGCTCGCCGCCGTCGTGCTGAGCTCCAAGAATCTCACCGCCCAGGCCGGCATGGGTGTAATGTACGAGCTCGACGCGATCGCCATGGCGGTTATCGGCGGCGTGTCGCTGTCGGGCGGTCGCGGCTCGATCATCGGGACAGTGATCGGCTCGCTGATCTTCGGCGTCATCATCTCCGGCTTCACCTTTCTGCGCCTCGACGCCTATTATCAGGAGATGGTCAAAGGCGTGATCATCGTCGGCGCAGTCGTTCTCGACCAGTGGCGCCAACGCCTGCGGGCAATGAGGGCTTGATCATGTCGGACATCGTCCTGAAGACCGAAAACCTGACCAAGTATTATGGCGGCGTCCATGCGCTGGAGGGTGCCAACTTCGAGCTGCGCAAGGGCGAGCATGTCGCCATCATGGGCGACAACGGTGCCGGCAAATCGACCTTCGTACGCCAGATTACCGGCGTCGAGCAGCGCACCAGCGGCAGGATGTGGTTCGACGGCAAGGAAGTGAATTTCGCCGGGCCTATCGAAGCCCGCGAGGCGGGCATCGAGACGGTGTTCCAGAACCTGGCGCTCGCCGACGACCTCGACGTGCCGTCGAACCTATTCCTCGGCCGCGAGCGAGTGCTGTTCAATCTCGGACCCTTCTCGATCCTCGATCGCAAATTCATGCGCAAGGCGACCGAGGCAGCCTTGGTCCGCACCGCAGTCAAGATTCCCAATCTTTCCAATACCATCCGCCATATGTCGGGTGGCCAGCGCCAGTGCGTAGCGATCGCCAGAACCGCGACCTTTGCTTCCAAGCTCATCATCATGGATGAGCCGACGGCGGCACTCGGCGTGCAGGAGACGATGCAGGTCGAAAACATCATCCGCACGCTGAAGGAGAACGGCGAGCCGCTGATCCTGATCTCTCACAACATGCGCCAGGTGTTCGACCTGGTCGACCGCATCGTCGTTTTCCGGCGCGGCCGCATCGTCGCCAATTTGCGCAAGCAGGACACCGACGGCAACGATATTGTCTCCTACATCACCGGTGCCAAGACCGGGCAGGCAGAACTTGCGGCGTAACGGCCAACGCCGAGCCACAGGCGCTGACACGCCCTCCCTTCCGAACCATCCTCAAAGGAAAATTCTTCATGCCTCTTCGCTTTGCTCTTCTCGGTGCCGGCCGTATCGGCAAGGTCCACGCTCGCGCCGTTGGTTCCAATCCGCAGGCCAGGCTGGTTGCGGTTGCCGACGCCTTCGAGAAGCCGGCGGCCGATCTGGCCGCTGCCTATGGCGCCGAAGTGCGCAGCATCGATGCCATCGAGAAGGCCGGCGATATCGATGCGGTCGTCATCTGTACGCCGACCGACACCCATGCCGATCTGATCGAACGCTTCGCCAAAGCGGGCAAGGCGATTTTCTGCGAAAAGCCGATCGACCTCGACGCCCGCAGGGTGGAACAATGCCTGGCCGTCGTCGACAAGACCGGCGCCACCCTGATGGTCGGCTTCAACCGCCGCTTCGATCCGCATTTTGCCGCCGTGCGCAAGGCGATCGACGACGGCGCCATCGGCACTGTCGAAATGGTGACAATCACCTCGCGCGATCCCGGCCCGCCGCCGCTCGACTATATCGGCCGCTCGGGCGGCATCTTCCGTGACATGACCATTCATGACTTCGACATGGCGCGCTTCCTGCTCGGCGAGGAGCCGGTGGCGGTCAGCGCGCACGCTTCGGTGCTGGTCGACAAGAAGATCGGCGAGGCCGGCGACTTCGACAGCGTCAGCGTCATCCTCGAAACTGCCTCCGGCAAGCAATGCGTCATCTCCAACTCGCGCCGCGCCACCTATGGCTACGACCAGCGCATCGAAGTGCATGGCTCGAAAGGCATGATTGCGGCCGAGAACCAGCGGCCGGTGTCGATCGAACTGGCCAATGAGAAAGGCTATACGCGGCCGCCGCTGCACGACTTCTTCATGACCCGTTATCTCGACGCCTATGCCAACGAGATCGCTGCCTTCATCGCGGCAGCGACGTCAGGCAAGAAGGCGGCGCCGAGCGGCAAGGACGGGCTGGTGGCGCTCAGGCTGGCAGATGCGGCGCTGAAATCGGCTAAGGAAGGCAAGACCGTCCGCCTCGACAAAACAATCTGACTATCAAGCACAGGAGCAAGGCGATGAACGGTTCAGCCGGTCACAATTCCGAAACACGCGCCATCGTCACCGGCGGCGCACAAGGCATCGGCTTTGCCGTCGCCGAAGCGCTGGCCGATGAGGGCTGCCGGGCGCTGGCCCTGATCGGCCGCTCGCAGGAGAAAGGCGAGAAGGCTGTCGCCATCCTCAAGCGGGCAGGCGTCGATGCCATCTTCATCAGCGCCGACGTCTCAAAAGTGGCCGACTGCAAGCGTGCGGTCGAAACGGCGATTGGCCATTTCGGTACCGTCAACGCGCTGGTCAACGCCGCTGCCACCTCGGCTCGCGGCTCGCTGGTCGAGACCTCCGAGGATCTCTTCGACCAGATATTCCAGACCAATGTGCGCGGCCCGTTTTTCCTGATGCAGGGCGTGGTGGCGCATTTGCTGGCGCGCCAGGCACCGGGCGCGATCGTCAACGTGCTGTCAATGTCGGCGCATTGCGGCCAGTCGTTCCTGGCACCCTATTCGTCGAGCAAGGGAGCGCTGGCGACACTGACCAAGAATGTCGCCAATGCCTATCGCGGCAATCGCATCCGCTGCAATGCGGTGCTGCCTGGCTGGATGGATACCGAGGGCGAGGCGATCGTGCAGAAGAAATGGCACGACGCGCCGGACGACTGGCTGGAGAAGGCCGAGGCCGCGCAGCCGATGGGCCAATTGGTGAAGCCGGCGCAGCTTGCCCGACTGATCAGCTACATGATCAGCCCGCAGTCCGGCGTCATGACCGGGTCGCTTGTCGACTACGATCAGAACATCGCAGGGGCGTCACCGGAATAACGTCGGCAAGTCTAGCGGAACGCCGCCCATCCACTTCGTCATCCACGGGCGGAGCAAGGAGCGCAGCGACGCGGCGCAGACCCGAGGATCCATGCCGTGACATCTAGGCGTCGCTACAATGCAGAATTCAGTTCCGCAGCACTCCTTGGCCAAGGCAACGGCATGGATCCCAGGGTCTCCGCGACGGAGCTTCGCCCCTGCTTCGCCCTGGGATGACGAAGTTCGGGGGCTTCAGCCAATCGCGAATGGGCTGGAGTAGACCTCCTCCTCACCAGAGACGTGACAAGCGCCTCTGCTTCGACTATATGAGCCTCATGATCAACCTGACCGCCACCTATTGGTACTTTAGGAGCTCGCTGGCGGCGGGAGGATTGCGCTCGATCTGAAGATTGCAGCAACAACATCCGAACAGCCGCCAGACCTGGCGGCTTTTTTGTTTCAGCCGGCAGGTCTCCTCAATCAGGAGCAGAAAGCCGTGTTGACCACCACAGACGATCTTCGGGTCAAAGAAATCAGAGAATTGAGCACACCGGACGAGGTGATGCGGGAGATACCGCGCACGCTGACGGCGACGCGCACCGTTGCCGCGTCACGCAACGCCATCCACGCCGTGCTGACCGGCACCGACGACCGGCTGGTGGTCGTCGTCGGGCCCTGTTCGATCCATGACCCGGCGGCCGCCGTAGACTATGCCAGCCGTTTGGCATCGCTTCGGGAAAGCCTGTCGGATCGGCTGGAGATTGTGATGCGCGTCTATTTCGAGAAACCGCGCACGACGGTCGGCTGGAAAGGCCTGATCAACGATCCCGACCTCGACGGCAGCTTCAACATCGACAAGGGACTGCGGATGGCCCGCAACGTGCTCTCCGCCGTCAACAATCTCGGCCTGCCGGCGGCGACCGAATTCCTCGATATGGCCACCCCGCAATATATCGCCGACCTCGTCGCCTGGGGCGCGATCGGCGCGCGCACGACCGAGAGCCAGATCCACCGCGAACTGGCATCAGGCCTGTCCTGCCCGGTCGGCTTCAAGAACGGCACCGACGGCAATTTGCGGATCGCGGCCGAGGCCGTGAAATCCGCCGCCCAGCCGCATCATTTCATGGCGGTGACGAAGGGCGGACGCAGTGCCATCGCGACGACCACCGGCAACGAGGACTGCCACGTCATCCTGCGCGGCGGTATTGTGCCGAATTATGACGCGGCCAGCATTGCTGCTGCCTGCGCGGAACTCGGCCGGATCGGCGTGGCGCCGCGGCTGATGATCGATGTCAGCCACGCCAACAGCAGCAAGAAGCCGGAAAACCAGCCAGGGGTGGCGGCTGACGTGGCTGGCCAGGTCGCGGCAGGCGACGAGCGCATCATCGGCGTCATGATCGAGAGCAACCTTGTCGCCGGCCGGCAGGACGTCGTGCCCGGCAAGGCCGTGAAGCACCGTCTCGGTGGCTGCCCAGTCGATGCAGCCATCGGTGATGCTCTGGCCATAGACGAGCGGCTTGCCGGGCACGAC
>NZ_SUEG01000017.1:0-49945 GCF_005063415.1 Mesorhizobium sp. | reverse complement strand
GCGCCATGATCGCCGACCGTCCTGGAGCCGCCTGAGCACTTCTCCTTCTCCCCTTGTGGGAGAAGGAGGATCGGCGCGCAGCGCCGAGCCGGATGAGGGGTGCTGGAAGAAACTCGGCGTAAAAATATTGAGGGATTTTAAGCGCTTATTTCTTCGCTGTAGCGATCCGTCCAACACCCTCATCCGACCGAGCTTCGCTCGGCCACCTTCTCCCACAAGGGGAGAAGGGAAGACCAGCGCGGGCTTACTACCTAACCTCCATCCAGCGCTGTTCCGCGAACGAGCGCGCCATCGCGTGCACCGTGCGCTCGATCTCCAGGCCTTCGTCGAAATCGATGATCCGCGCCGGCTTGCCGGCAAGCCGCGTCAAAAGTTCCCGGCATTCGATGATCTTGAGGTCGTTGAAGCCGAGGCCGTGGCCGGGCGCCGGCAGGAAGGCGTCATAAGGCTTATGGTGCGGCGCCACCAGGATGGTGCGATAGCCTTGCTCGGTCGGCCGGTCGGCTGTCAGATAGAGTTGGAACTCGTTCATCCGCTCCTGGTCGTACAGGATCGAGCCCTTCGAACCAAAAATCTGGATGGCGATCCGGCCTTTGCGGCCCCAGGCCGAGCGGTTGACCAGCAAGGTGCCGGCGATGCCGTTTTCGAGATGCATCAGGATGCTGGCGATGTCATAGGTCTCGACCGCGCGGCGCCCGCCCGAGGCGACGCGGCGGTCGGCGTAGGGTCTGGCCATGTCGCACATGACTCGGGCGACACGGCCGAACAGTACGGCAATGAGCGACAGCGGATGCACGGCGAAATCGTCGAGCGCGCCGTAACCGGACGCCGCCTCGTGCTTCCAGAAGAACAGCGCCTCCGGATCGGCCATGAAGTCCTCGTCCATCTCGATACGCAGATGGTTGACCTCGCCGATGATCTTCTCGTCGAGCAGCGCGCCGATATGGCGGATCGCAGGGTTCTGAATATAGTTATAGCCAAGCGCGGCCACCTTGCCGAACTTTTGGGCCGCCGCAGCCATTGCTTGCGCCTCCGCAAAACTTGGCGCCATCGGTTTTTCACACCACAGATGCTTGCCGGCCTCGAGGATGGCGATGGCCATTTCCGGGTGGAACTGGTTCGGCGTGGTCAGCGAGATGACATCGACATCCGGGTCGTCGACGACGGCACGCCAGTCGCCGGATGCCTTGGCGAAGCCGAATTCGCTGGCGCGGCGTTTGGCAAGGTCCTCGTTGACCTCGCCCAGATGGACCAGCCTTGGCTTGTCGACATCGGGAAAGACGGTGCCGACCGCGTTCCAGGCAATGGCGTGGCACTTGCCCATGAAGCCCGTGCCGATAAGACCTACCCTGACCATCTGCCTTGCCTCCCTGTGTGCAAACTTATGTGGATGAATTAGTCCATTTTGTTTGCAAATGGAACGCTTGCCTCATTTTTTATGGTGTTCTTGCACAGGCCCGCTATGATGAGGCACAGAGGGAACTAACGATGAGCCTGGGCGGAGCGACGATGGACGAACGGGTGCCTCGCGATTTCGAAACGCTGCGGGCGACGATCCTGGAGCGGCGTCAGAGCCTGCCGAAACGTATCGCCCAGATCGCCGCCTATGCGCTCGACAACCCCGACGATATAGCCTTCGGCACCGCTGCCAGCATCGCCGCCTCCGCCGGTGTCCAGCCTTCGACCCTGATCCGCTTTGCGCAGCAGCTTGGCTTTGACGGATTTACCAGCCTGCAGCTGGTGTTTCGCGAGCGCCTGCGCGAACGCAACTCGTCCTACGATGAAAGGCTGGCGGCATTGCGCGCCAAGGCCGACGAAGGCGCCGGCCACCGGGCGATTTTCGACGGTTTTGTCGCCGCGGCCAGCACCTCGCTCAACGACATTTCGCGCACGCTGAATGAAGACCATTTCGAAGATGCGATCGCCGTGTTGGCCAAGGCCGAAACCATTTATGTGCTGGCCAAGCGGCGCTCCTACCCGGTCGCCTCCTATATCGCCTATGCATTGGGCAAGCTTAGGATTCGCAACCAGCTGATCGAATCGGCCGCCGGCCTGAACGCGGAGATGATCGGCTTTGCCTCTCCAAGGGACGCTGTCATCGCCATCAGCTTTTCACCCTATGCCCCGGCCACCATCGAAGAGGCGCGCGTCATTTCGGAGCAAGGCGTGCCGATCGTGGCGATTACCGACAGCTCCTTTTCGCCGCTCGCCCAATTCGCCAGGGTTTGGTTCGAGGTCGCCGAAGCCGATTTCGCCGGCTTCCGCTCGCTGTCGGCGACGATGGCTTTGGCCATGGCGCTGACCGTCGCCGTCGGCGAGAAGCGGCGCGATAGCGGCCGCAAGCGCAAGGCCTAGTGGTGAAAGCCTGACGCTTGGTACCCGACGCACAGGGAAGTTCAGGGTGGAGAGTTCGCGTTGACGGTCTGAACGGGCAAGAAGGGACAGTTGCGGACGATCGGAAGTCACGTCATTTGTTGCGATGGTGATTTACCTACGAATGCCCAGCGTTTCATTCCGGCAGGCCAGCGAGCCGCAACCCGTCGACGTATCGGGCAAGGAGAGCCTTATCCCGATATGGCGCGCGGGAGCTGTATCGCTCGATTGAGAATTCCGGATTGAGCTTGAGAAGTTCGCTAGCGGCGCGACGGGCGTCCTCCAATCGACCAAGTTGGGCATATGTTGCCGCCAGCAAGCGGTAGGCGGAACCAAGATCCGCCATCTTTTCCAAAAGGGACAGGGCTTCGAGGTAGTTTCCGGAAAGGTATTTGCTGGCCGCAATGTTCCAAAGGTACCAGTCGGGTCGGCTGGGATTGAGCCGTAAAGCCAGTTCTCCGATTCTGGTCGCGTCCTCGAGACGCCCGAGATAGCCCAAGGCATCGCAATATTCGGCGAGGAGATCGCAATTGTTGGGCGCAAGCTCGCGGCCGCGTTCGTAACAGCCTATTGCTCTTTCAGCTTCCCCCCGCCAGAGGTAAACGACGCCCAGCGCCCAGTGGACGTTGGCGTCGTAGGGACTGAGTTCAAGGGCTTTGCTCGCCGAAGCGAATGCACTTGCCAGCGTGGTTTCCAGATCGACGCGCTCATTCCATTTCAGCCTGTGTATCTCGAGCCAGGCGAGTCCCAGGTATCCGCGCGCGTAGCCCGGATCGTCCTTGATCGCGGCGACGAACATCTCTCTGGCAAGTCTGACGTCATCCGGATTCAAGCTCATCTCAAGATGCCTGCCGCGCAGGTAAAAGTCGTATGCCCTCAGTGCGGTTAGCGGTTTGCCGAGAACACGGTGGCGCTCGGCCTCCTCGATCTTGATGTTAAGGGCGGCCGGAATGGATTGGGACAGCTCGTCTTGGATGTAGAACACATCGACAAGGTCGAAATCGTATTTCTCCGCCCAGATGTGTTCGTGTAACGCATTGGTCAGATTGGCATTGACCCGGACGCGATTGCCGAGCCGCCTCACGCTGCCCTCAAGAGTGTAATGCGTGGCCGGAGCATTCTGTTGCGGCTCTGAACGAGGCAAGCGAACGATCACGTTTAACCCGGAGAAGCGCGACAATGCGGCAACGATATCCTCGGTTATGCCGGCGGCGAAATACTCCTGGTCGGGATCGCCGCTCAAATTCACAAACCTCGAGACATAGAGAAGCGTTCTGTTCGACGCGATAGCAGGATTATCCTGAACGTCGAGCGACGGCGGTGCCATGAGGGCGGTGGGCGTGTGCTTGGATGGCGTGTCATCATCGATGATGACATTGAAAATCCGGAGCGGACGTTCAATGTTCTTCAACGCCTGCTCGCCCGCATCTTCGAAGCTGATATACAAGCGGTTGCCCACAGTATCGCGCACCGATGCCGAGACCGCGACGCCCCCAGGCCTGGCGATGCTCTCGATGCGCGCCGCCACGTTTACGCCGTCACCATAGACGTCTTCGTCTTCGAACAGGATGTCGCCGATATTAATGCCGATGCGAAATTCTATTTGCCGATCGCGACGGACGTTCGTGTTCCTCGTCCGCATCTCCCGTTGGATTTCGACCGCGCAGAGAACCGCTTCCTCGACGGCGCGGAACTCCACCAACATGCCATCGCCCATGAGCTTGATGATGCGGCCATGATGCAATGCGACCTTGACGTCCAATAGTTCCTGACGATGCTTCTTCAGGGCCGACAAAGTACCTTTCTCGTCAATTTCCATCAGCCGGCTGTAGCCGACTACGTCAGTGGCCATGATGACGGAGAGTTTCTGTTCCATCGGCGCTCCCCACTCCTACAAGCAACTAGATAACACATCCGCACCGCCGAAGCATCGAACTTGCGCGGCCGGAAATGGGAAGATGATTACACGATAGGTTCCTGATGGCTGCGGAAATTTCGGCTGCCGGCATGGACAACTTATTGAAAGGCAATTCCGTTTTTGATTGTCGGCTTCGGGCTCAATCACGACCTTCCAGCAGAAGATTTAAGGGCAGCACAGGGTCGGATCTTGCCGTTCATTGCGGGTACCAAGCGTTAGGCTTTCACCACTAGATCACCTCTATTGCCGTTTCGCCTCCTGTCAAAAGCCGCGCTGCGTCGCGGGCGGGCGGCGATCCGAACTGGCGGGCATACTCCCGGCTGAACTGGGAAGCACTCTCATAGCCGACAGCGAAGGCGACACGCGCCACGTTGCCCGGCTGGGCAATCAGCAAATGGCGGGCTTCCAGCAAGCGGATTTGCTTTTGATACTGGATTGGGCTCATGGCCGTCGCCGCCTTGAAGTGACGATAAAACGCAGCACTGCTCATACGGGCGATCTCGGCCAGATCGCCGACCCGGACCGGCTGATGGGGATGCGAACGGATCCAGGCGATCGCCCGGCCAATCCGGGACAGATGGCCATCGGCGCGCGCAAGTTCACGAAGCTTTCCGCCCTGGGGGCCTTGCAGGAGCCGAAACAGCATCTCCCGCTCGAGCATGGTCGCGAGCACGGGAATCTCCGCTGGCCGGTCAAGCAGCCGCATCATTCGACGCAACGCGTCGAGCAGGTCGTCATCAACGGGAGAGGTGGAGAAACTGTCGCCACTGAGGGTCGGCCCGTGCTCAACGAGGAGCGCGGCGACGGCCTGCAGGTCAAGGGTCAAGCCAATGGCCAGGTAAGGGCGCGCGGCGCTCGCTTCGACTATCTGGCTGATGGTAGGCGTCTCGACAGTGTAGATGAAATAGCTGGCCGGATTGTAACGAAGGGTCCGGTCGCCGATCAGGACCGTTTTCGCGCCCTGCAATACGAATAAGATTCCCGACCCCCACACCCCTGGCATTGGCGCCGTGGCAACTTCGCTGCGGCCGATCGAAACGCGGGGAACGGCCGTTCTTGTTCGTCGCCCGCGCGCATGGCGGCTGGCGATCTCGATCAACTCCTGCAGCGCCTCGCTCATTGCGCCAGCATCGCGCATTCACGCCGGCCGCGCAACTGCGTGAGAGGATTAGGCAAGAGCCTGAGAATTTCCGGCGCGCGGCGCCCGCTGCCTCGCGCCATTTGTGGGTCTTCCACAAGAAAAATGGAGACACCGATATGACGACTTCGAAGACCGCGCTGGTGACCGGCGCCAACAAGGGTATAGGCCGTGAAATCGCCCGGCGACTGGCGACCATGGGCTTCAAGGTCTGGCTCGGCGCCAGGAACGCCGAACGCGGCATGGCGGCGGCGCAGGCATTGCGCGCCGAAGGCCTCGACGTGGAGTGGCTTGAGCTGGACGTCACGCGGGATGACAGTGTGAAGGCGGCAGCCGAGGCATTCAGGCAGGCCAGCCCCTGCCTCGACGTGCTGGTGAACAACGCCGGCGTCGCCATCAACTACGACCTGCCGCCGAGCCAGCAGCGGATCGCCGACATCCAGGCCACCTACGACGTCAATGTCTTCGGCCCGATCCGCGTGACCCAGGCATTCCTGCCGCTGCTGCTGGCGGCACCTGCTGCCCGGATCGTGATGGTGAGCAGCTCCACCGGGTCCATCGGCCGGGCGCTAGATCCCGCCACCGCAAACCACGCCGTCAACATGATGGGCTACGGCAGCTCCAAGACAGCCTTGAACGCCATCACGGTGGCCTTCGCCAGGGAGCTCGCGCCCCAAGGTATCAAGGTCAACGCCGCGGCGCCCGGCTACACCGCCACCGATCTCAACGGGTATAAAGGTCATCGCACGGTGCAGCAGGCGGCCGAGATCGTCATTCACCTGGCGACCTTGGACGCTGATGGCCCGACCGCCGGGTACTTCACCGATGATGGCCCGCTTCCTTGGTAAATCAGCAGGTGTCAGTGGTAGACCCTTGACGTTCGTCTAACTTCAAAGTTTCTGAACGCGCGAGCCTTGCACAGCACTTTTCAGCCTTGGGAATGCTCGTTCCATATTGACTATGGATTGGAATTATTATTTCATATTGCCGGCGCCACGCTGCCGCTCGCGCGTGTTACCCAAGACAACAAAGCCGATGGGAGGTTCGAATGGGCGAAGCCGTGGAAGCGAGACATGCGCCGCTCGACATCATCACGATCGGCCGCGCTTCCGTCGATCTTTACGGCCAGCAGATCGGCTCGCGCCTCGAGGACATTACTTCCTTTGCCAAGTCGGTCGGCGGCTGCCCAGCCAACATCGCAGTCGGCACTGCCAGGCTCGGCCTGCGCTCGGCGCTGCTCACCCGCGTCGGCAATGAGCAGATGGGCCGCTTCATCCGCGAGCAGCTGACCCGCGAGGGCGTTTCGGTCCAAGGCCTCAAGACCGATCCGGAGCGGCTGACCGCCCTGGTGCTGCTGTCGGTCGAGGATGAAGGCGTCTCGCCGATGATCTTCTATCGCAGCGATTGCGCCGACATGGCGCTTTCGGAAGACGACATCGATGAGGCGTTTATCGCTTCGGCACGCGCGGTCGTCGTCACCGGCACGCATTTTTCGCGACCCAACAGCGACGCCGCCCAGCGCAAGGCGATCCGTGCCATGAAGGCCAAGGGCGGCAAGGTGGTGTTCGACATCGACTACCGCCCTAACCTGTGGGGCCTCGCCGGCCACGCCGAAGGCTTTGAGCGCTATGTGAAATCCGACCGCGTCTCGGCGCAGCTGAAGACTGTGCTGCCCGATTGCGATCTCATCGTCGGCACCGAAGAGGAAATCATGATCGCCTCGGGCGCAGACGATTGCCTGAGCGCGCTGAAGGCCATCCGCTCGCTGTCGGCGGCAACCATCGTGCTGAAACGCGGCGCCATGGGCTGCATCGTGTATGACGGGCCGATCAGCGACGATCTCGAGGACGGTATCGTCGGCAAGGGGTTTCCTATCGAAGTCTACAATGTGCTCGGCGCCGGCGACGCCTTCATGTCGGGCTTCCTGCGCGGCTGGCTCGGCGAGGAAAGCCTGGCGACGGCGGCGACCTGGGCCAATGCCTGCGGGGCATTTGCCGTGTCGCGGCTGCTCTGCGCACCGGAATACCCGACTTTCGAGGAATTGCAGTTCTTCCTGAAAAACGGCAGCAAGCATCTGGCGCTGCGCAAGGACGAGGCGATCAACCACATCCATTGGGCGACCACGCGCCGGCGCGACATCCCCTCGCTGATGGCGTTCGCCTGCGACCACCGCGTCCAGCTAGAGGACGTCGCGGCAAAAGCCGGCGCCGATCCGTCGCGAATTCCAGCTTTCAAAGTGCTGACCGTCAAGGCCGCGGCCAAGGTCGCGGCTGGCCGCACCGGCTACGGCATGCTGCTCGACGAAAAATACGGACGCGAGGCGATGTTCGAATTCGTCCACCATTCCTTCGCCTGGCTCGGCCGGCCGGTCGAGTTGCCGGGTTCGCGGCCGCTTCGCTTCGAGTTCTCGCAAGACATAGGTTCGCAGCTGACCGAATGGCCGGTCGACCACTGCATCAAATGCCTGTGCTTCTATCATCCCGACGATCCCGCGGAGCTGAAGACCGAACAGCAGCAGAAACTGCGCGCTTTGTTCGAGGCCGCGCGGAAAGTGGGCAGAGAACTTCTGGTGGAGATCATCGCCGGCAAGCACGGCAAGCTCGACGACATGACCATCCCGCGCGCGCTGCAGGAACTCTACGCACTCGGCATCAAGCCCGATTGGTGGAAGCTCGAACCGCAGGCATCGGCTGGCGCATGGGCAAAGATCGAGGCGGTGATCCTGAAGCACGATCCGTGGTGCCGCGGGATTGTGCTGCTCGGTTTGGAAGCGCCGCAGGACGAGCTGGAAGCGGCCTTCGCCGCCACCGCCAAGGCGCCCATCGTCAAGGGCTTTGCCGTCGGCCGCACTATCTTCATCAACGCGGCCGAACAATGGCTTGCCGGCAAGATGTCGGACGATGAGGCGGTTGCCGACATGGCATCTCGCTTCGAGAGACTGACCGAGGCATGGCTTGCCGCGCGTGGCCGCAAAGCAGCATAAGAAGGCGCGGCATAAGGACTGCGGAGGAAACGATATGACCAAAACCGTTCGCCTGACCATGGCGCAGGCGCTGACCCGCTTTCTCAGCAAGCAGATGACCGAGATCCACGGCAGGAAAGTGCCGATCTTTGGCGGCGTCTGGGCGATCTTCGGCCATGGCAATGTCGCCGGAGTCGGCGAGGCGCTCCATCAGGTGCGCGACGAGCTGCCGACCTTCCGCGCCCATAACGAGCAGGCGATGGCGCATTCGGCGATCGCCTACGCCAAGGCCAATTTCCGTCGCCGCTTCATGGCGGCGACCAGTTCGATCGGCCCCGGCGCGCTCAACATGGTGACGGCGGCGGCACTTGCGCATGTAAACAGGTTGCCCGTCCTGTTTCTCCCCGGCGACGTCTTCGCCAATCGCATTCCCGACCCAGTGCTGCAGCAGGCCGAGGATTTTTCCGACGGCACGGCTACCGTCAATGACTGTTTCAAGCCCGTGTCGCGCTATTTCGACCGCATCACCCGGCCCGAGCAGATCATGCCGGCGCTGAACCGCACCATGCAGGTGCTGACCGATCCGGCCGAATGCGGCCCGGTGACGCTGGCGCTGTGCCAGGATGTGCAGGCCGAGGCCTATGACTACCCCGAGAGCTTCTTTGCCGAACGGGTCTGGATCCCGCGCATGATCCGTCCGGATCGCCGGGAACTGGCGGCCGCCGTCGCGGCGCTCAAGGGCGCGAAGAAGCCGCTGATCATCGCCGGCGGCGGCGTACTCTATTCGCAGGCTTGGGAAGAACTGGCCGGGTTCGCGGAATGCCAGGGTATTCCGGTTTGCGAGACGCAAGGCGGCAAATCATCGCTGCCGGACGATCATCCCTTGAACATGGGCGCGGTCGGCGTCACCGGCACTTCGGCGGCCAACAGGCTGGCCGAAGAGGCCGACGTCGTGCTTGCCGTCGGCACCAGGCTGCAGGATTTCACCACCGGCTCGTGGTCGCTGTTCAAGAATTCCGCCAAGACCATCATCGGGCTCAACGTCCAGCCCTTCGACGCCGGCAAGCACCAGGCGCTGCCGCTGGTCGCCGATGCGGCGGAAGGGCTCGCCGAACTCGCTGCCGCGCTGAAAGGTTGGAAAGCCCCTTCAGGCTGGACCGACAATGCGATCAGCGGCAAGAAGGAGTGGCAGGCAGATGCCGGCAAGGTGACTGCGTCGACCAATGCCGCCTATCCGTCCGACGCGCAGGTGATCGGCGCCGTGCAGCGCGCCATGGGCTCCGGCGTGACGTTGCTTCACGCCGCCGGCGGCTTGCCCGGCGAATTGCACAAGCTATGGCAGGCGGGCGCGCCCGGCTCCTATCACGCCGAATACGGCTTCTCGACCATGGGCTACGAAATCGCCGGTGGACTCGGCGTCAAGATGGCCAGGCCCGACGAGGAGGTTGTGGTGATGATCGGCGACGGCTCCTATCTGATGCTCAATTCCGAGATCGCGACGTCGGTGATGCTCGGCCTCAAGCTGACCATCGTGCTGCTCGACAACCGCGGCTATGGCTGCATCAACCGGCTGCAGATGGCGACCGGCGGCGCCAACTTCAACAATCTGCTGAAGGACGCTCGTCACGAGACCTTGCCCGAGATCGACTTCGCCGCGCATGCTGCGAGTATGGGTGCGATTGCCGAAAAAGTGCCGTCGATCGCTGGGCTCGAAACGGCGCTGGCGCAAGCGAAGAAGAATACGCGAACGACCGTGCTGGTCATCGACACCGACCCGCTGGTTTCGACCGAGGCCGGTGGAAGCTGGTGGGATGTCGCAGTGCCGGAAGTCTCGGCACGGCCGCAAGTGAATGCGGCGCGCAAGAAATACGAGGAAGCGCTGAGCGGGCGGCGATTTTAGCGCCCGCCAACGCCTCGAAATGTCTGAAACTGGAGTGACGACTTGAAAGCCAAACTGGGCATGTCCCCCATTGCATGGTGGAACGACGATCTTGCCGAACTCAGCGATGATGTGTCGCTGGAGGAGTGCCTGCGCCAGTCGCGCTCGGCTGGCTTTACCGGCATGGAAATGGGCCGCCGCTTTCCCAACGACCCGACAATCATGCTGCCGATCCTCAGGCAGGCCGACGTGACGCTTTGCGGCGGCTGGTTCTCGGGGACGCTGGTCGACGAAGACATGGCGAAGAACAAGGATCGTATCCAGCCGATGATCGACCTGTTCAAGGCGGTGAATGCGCCTTGCATCGTCTATGGTGAAGTCGGCCGCTCCATCCAGGGCGACCGCTCGAAACCCCTCGCCACCAAGCCGAGGCTTTCGGACGATGAGATGAAAGCCTACGCGAAGCGGCTCACGCAGTTCGGCGAATGGTGTGCCGAGCAAGGCATGCCGCTCTCCTATCACCATCATATGGCGGCGGTGGTCGAGACCGAGCCAGAGCTCGACGCCTTCATGCGCTATTCGGGAGAAGGCATTCCATTGCTGCTCGACGCGGGTCACCTGGCCTTTGCCGGCGGCGACGTGCTGCGCGCTATTGATAACCACCACCGGCGCATCAACCACGTGCATGTGAAAGACGTGCGCATGGAGGTGATCGATAAGCTGGATCGTAGCAGGCAATCCTTCCTCGATGCGGTGGCGCTTGGTGCCTTCACCGTGCCGGGAGATGGCTCGCTGGACTTTGGCGCCATCGTCCAGAGGCTCGCCGACCATGGCTATGAAGGCTGGTTCGTGGTCGAGGCCGAGCAGGATCCGAAGAAGAACCCGCCGCTCAAGATGGCGCAGGTCGGCTACAAGGAATTGATGCGGGTGATGACGGCGGCCGGCTACACGGTGGAGACACAGGGCTTTCCCAATGCTTGAGGCTCGCGAGGAAAGGGTTGATCCGATGCCGGGGGTGATCCGATGAAAGACTCCGAGCACCCGTTTTTCCGGCCGCTGTGGCGGCGCGTTGCCGTTGTCGCGGTCTGCCTGGTCTGGTCGGTGATCGAATTCGCTACCGGCACGCCGTTCTGGGGCGTGATCGCGCTCGGCTTCGCCGGCTATGCCGTCTGGCAATTCTTCTATCTCTACAAGCCGGCTGACGAGGACAAGCCATCGGCAGACGCCAAACCGAAGGAATGACCATGTCGAAGCTGCTCATCAAAGCCAATAAGGGCCACGGCCGCATCGCCCATGTGACGCCGCAAAATGCCGGCTGGACCTATGTCGGCTTCGATCTGCATCGGCTGAGCCCCGGCGAGAGCGCTTCCGGGCAAACCGCGGATCGCGAGGTCTGCCTGGTGTTCGTCACCGGCAAGGGTAAGGCCAATGCCGGTGGCAAGGAACTCGGCCTGCTGGGCGAACGCATGTCGCCGTTCGAAGGCAAGCCGTGGTCGATCTATGTGCCGCAGGGGTCGGAGTGGTCGGTGAGCGCCGATACCGATCTCGAACTTGCCGTCTGTTCGGCGCCAGGACTGGGCGGCGGTCTGCCGGTCCGTGTCATCGGGCCCGACGATCTCGGCCAGGAGGTTCGCGGCAAAGGCACCAACACGCGCTATGTCACCAACATCCTGCCGGAGGGCAAGCCGGCCGATTCCTTGCTGGTGGTCGAGGTCATCACACCCGGCGGCCACACATCGAGCTATCCGCCGCACAAGCACGACCAGGACAATCTGCCGGCTGAATCCTATCTCGAGGAAACCTATTACCACCGCCTCAACCCGCCGCAGGGCTTTGCTTTCCAGCGCGTCTACACCGATGCGGACGAGAGCGGTGCTCGTTCGCTCGACGAGGCGATGGCGATCGAGGACGGCGACGTCGTGCTGGTCCCCAGGGGTTATCACCCCTGCGCCGCCTGCCACGGCTATGATCTCTATTATCTCAACGTCATGGCCGGACCGAAGCGGACGTGGAAATTCCACAACGCACCCGAGCACGAATGGCTGATGAAGGCCTAATCACTTCCCCTTCGCCCCAACCGCTGGTCCAAGCGAAAAATCGTCGGCTAACGAACCGGCTGTGTGGTTTCGTTACCGAAAACGCCGCAAAGCTTCGTCAATTCGTCATGGAAATCACCTATGGCTGCGGGGCTGACGAGGACTTTCGATGCGCTACGCGATCTATTTCACCCCCCGACAGGACGAAACGCTGGCACGGATCGCCGCCAACTGGCTCGGCCGGGACCCATTCGGCGCCGCCACAAAGCCGGTCGAGGCAGTGGGCGAGTTGTCGGCGGCGGAAGTTGCCTTCCATACCGCCTCGGCGCGCCGCTATGGCTTTCATGCGACGCTGAAGGCGCCCTTCCGACTGGCTTCCACCGAGACGGAAGCCTCGCTTCGCGCAGCACTCGACGATTTTGCCGAGGCGACGCCGGTGGTGACGATCCCGCGGCTGATCGTCACCCAGATCGACGGCTTCTTCGCGCTGGTGCCGGAAGCGCCGCTGCCGGCGCTCAACCGCTTCGCCGACGACGTGGTGCACGACTTCGACCGCTTTCGCGCGCCGTTGACCGAAGCCGAGATCGAGCGGCGCAGCCCCGATTCGCTGAAACCCGACGAGTTCCGCAATCTCTGCCAGTGGGGCTACCCCTATGTCTTCGAGACCTTTCGCTTCCATATGACGCTGTCCGGCCGGGTCTCGTCACAGGAAAGCCCTCGTCTTCACCTAGCAATCGACAGCCTGTTTGCGGGCGTGCTGCAACGGCCGGTGCCGGTGGACGCGCTGACGCTGTTTGTGGAAACTGAACCCGGCGCACCATTCATGGTGCTGTCGCATCACGCGCTCGGGCGCCGCCCGGCCAGAAGAACTGCCTGACCAGAAGAACTGCCAAAATGACTATTTGCTTTAACCGCATTGTGCGACACCGATTCATTTTCAGTTGGTTGCAAAATGCTCCGAGGACTGCCTGAAATGACCGCCGAGACCGTTCTTGACAATGCCCGCATCGTACTGGCCGACCAGATCATCGAAGGGTCGATCGTGCTGCGCGATGGCGTGATCGCCGACATTGCTCCCGGCGCTGGCCGCAGCGGCGAGGACATGGGCGGCGACTTCATCATCCCTGGCCTGGTCGAGCTCCACACCGACCATCTCGAAGGCCATTACGCGCCGCGGCCGAAAGTGCGCTGGAACCCGATCGCAGCTGTGCTGGCGCATGACGCGCAGGTGGCGACCGCCGGCATCACCACCGTGCTCGACGCCTTGCGTGTCGGCATGGACGAGGACGCCGACCTGACGGCCGCCGACATACGCAAGCTGGCCGACGCGATCGAAGACAGCGTGCAGCAGGACCGGCTCAGGGCCGACCATTTCCTCCATCTGCGCTGCGAGGTTTCGGCGCCGGACTGCCTCACGGCCTTCGCCAATTTCGACGGCGACGAGCGGGTCAGGCTGGCGTCGCTGATGGACCATGCGCCGGGACAGCGCCAGTTCGTCGATCTGGAAACCTATGCCTACTACTACCAGCGCAAGCTGAAGCTGACCGATCGCGATTTCCAGAAATTCTGCGAAAAACGGATGGCGGAATCGGCGAAGAACTCAAGCCCGAACCGCAGCTTCATCGCTGCTGCCTGCCAGGAGCGCGGCATCGTGCTGGCCAGCCATGACGACGCAACTGTCGGCCATGTCGACGAAGCGATCGAGCAAGGTGTGCGCGTCGCCGAGTTCCCGACCACCGAGGAGGCGGCACGGGCTTCAAAAGAGGCAGGGCTCGGCGTATTGATGGGCGCGCCGAACGTCATGCGCGGCGCCTCGCATTCGGGCAATGTCTCGGCCCGCACGCTGGCCGGCAACGGCCTGCTCGACATATTGTCGTCGGACTACATTCCGTTCAGCCTGATCCAGTCGGCCTTCTTCCTCGGCGACGTGGTCGAGGGCATCTCGTTGCCTCAGGCGGTGGCGATGGTCTCGAAAAACCCGGCCGAGGCGGTCGGCCTCACCGATCGCGGCGTCATCGAGCCCGGCCGGCGCGCCGATCTGGTTCGCGTGCGCGTCGACGACCATGTCCCAGTCGTCCGCACGGTCTGGCGGCAGGGACGGCGGGTCGCATGATGGTGTCGGCATCGGTCGAGCGTGAATTGTCAGCTGCGGCGTTTCCGATCCGCGACGGCGTCTTCGTCGCCGTCGTCGGGGCGAGCGGTGCCGGAAAGGATACGGTGATCGGCTATGCGCGCGCCGTGTTTGCCGACGAGAGCCGGCTCGAGTTCGTGCGCCGGGTCATCACCCGGCCGAGCGACGCGGCCACCGAGGATCACGACACGCTCGCCGACGCGGCCTTCGTCGAGGCCGAAGCGGATGGCGCCTTCGCGATTTCCTGGGAGGCGCATGGCCTGCGCTATGGCATCCCGGCCGAAGTCGATTGGTCGGTCTCAAACGGCCGTGTCGCGATCGCCAACGTCTCGCGCGCGATCATCCCGGCGCTGCGGGAGCGCTACGCCAATCTGGCTGTCGTCGAGATCACGGCTACACCGCAGATCCTGGCCGAGCGGCTGGCGTTGCGCGGTCGCGAGTCGCGCGGCGAAGTGCTGGCACGGCTGGCGCGCAGCGCCAATGTGGCGCTGTCCGGACCGGGTGTCACCTCGATCGACAATAGCGGTCCTCGTGAAGCCGCCGGCGAGCGCTTCGCCGAGGTGCTGCGCAAGGCCATGGCCTTCTCCGACATGTCGGGCCTTATCTAAAGTAGCGCCCATCCGATGAATTCGGGATGGGCGCTACTTGTCTAACCCATATTTTTTTTGGAAACCGGTATCCACTTTTCGGGATTATGGCCTCATGCGGCGTGCCGGTCCCGACCAGTGTGACGAGTATCTGTGGTAGTGGTTGTCGAAGGCTTCGCTGGCGCATCCGCTGGTGTATCCAGAACTGCAACGTGATGGCGATACACCATTTCCCAGCCCTTCCAGCCGGTAAACAACAGTATGCAGACCACTATGAACGACAACAGCGCGCCCCATGGTCGGACCGCGGCTTCGGCGCCTTGCGCATAGCGAAGGTAGAAATTGATCAGTGCCACAACGACCGCGGTCAAGTTGCCCAGCATGTGGTACCAGGCGTCGGACAAGGCGCGAATGCGCGGCTCGTTGAGGAAGTCGATAAAACCGGCTGTCGCAGCGAGAAGGGCCATTACGATGGCTGCCCCGATCAGCCACATCGATGCCCGTGCCCAGAACGCATCGGCAGTTCCCCAGAAAACCAGGTCGGTGACAAAGGCGCCAACAAGAAACGCGACAGGAAAAGGTATCAGCATCGGGTGGAGAGGGTGAGTTCCTACTTTGGCGGTACTTACTGGATTCGTGGGCATGGGACGCCTCCGCGTAGCAAAGCTTAAATAAACGCTCAGATACGGGTTTCGTTCCAAATGGAGATTAACCTGAACTTCTGTCGCGAAGCTCAGGCTGACCTTTTCATGCCCGCCAATGGCAGTCGGCGTATTTCATCCAGCTATTTTTGCGTCATTCCGCGGCAGCACCCGCCACGCCCTTACGAGTAGCTTCCAGCATCCGCCGCCGCGCCCTGAACACGCCCCATTGCTGGTCGACCAGCACGCCGATGAGGATCACCCCGCCCATCACGGCGAAGTTGAGCGAGGACGGGATGCCGAGCAGGTTGACCAGGTTCTGCAGCTCCTGCAGCAGCACCGTGCCGAGGAGGACGCCGATCAGCGAGCCTTCGCCGCCACGCAGCGAGAAGCCGCCGAGCACCGCTGCCGCGATGGCATAGAGCTCGTAGAACTGGCCGTGGCTCGCCGGCGAGATCGAGCGTGTGTACATGGCGAAATAGATAGCCGACAGCGCCGTCAGCACGCCGCAGATGACATAGGCGGCCATGACGATGCGGCCGGTGCGGATGCCAGAATATTTCGCCGCTTCCTCGTTCTTGCCGATGGCGTAGAGATAACGCCCGAACACCGAACGGTGCAGGACCACCCACATGACGACGGCGATGACGATCAGCGCGATAAAACTGTTCGGCACGCCCCAAGACCGCCCGGCCGTCAGGAATTCGAGTTCCGGGAAGTTCTGCCCGAAGGCAAAGCCGGCGGTGCCGTCGGCGGTGTAGAAGCGGGCCACGCCGCGATAGATCAGGAGGCCGCAGAGGGTGACGACAAACGGCTGCAACTTCAGCCGGGTGATCAGCCAGCCATGCATCAGGCCGATGGTGGCGCCGAGCGCGATGATCAGCACGAAGGCCAGCGGCCACTCCATCTCCCGCACGGCGATGAAATCGATGAACAGCGTACCGAGTAGCGCAACCACCGAGCCGACCGACAATTCGATGCCGCCGGTGATGATGACGAAGGCTTGGCCGATCGACAGAATGCCGAACAGTCCGATCAGGTTCGAGGTGTTGGCGAGGTTGATCGGCAGCAGGAAGCGCGGATTGATGATCGCCACCACCGCGCCGACCACCAGGATCAGGATCAGCAGGCCGAGATCTTTCTTGCTCATCGTCTTCTCCCAATGCCTGCGAATTATTTCGGCTGCTTGCCGACCGCCAGCAGCAGCACGTTTTCCTGGCTGAACCGGTCCTTGTCGAGAATGCCGGAGATCTGGCCCTCATGCATGACGGCGATGCGGTCGGAAACGCCGATCACCTCCTCCATGTCGCTGGAGATCATCAGCACGGCGACGCCGGCATCGGCCAGCGCCCGCATCAGCCCGTAGATTTCGGCCTTGGCGCCGATATCGATACCGCGCGTCGGTTCGTCGAGGATCATCACCTTCGGCTTCATCGCCAGCCATTTGGCCAGCACGACCTTTTGCTGGTTGCCGCCCGACAGCGTGCCGGTACGCGTCTGGACGGAGGGCGCCCTAATGCCGAGATCGGTCTTCTGCTTCTCGGCGGTGGCGGCCTCGGCGCTGGCCGAGACCAGCGAGCGCCGCGAATGCGCCGGCAGATTGGGCAGCGAGATATTCTGGGCAATCGACAGATCGAGCAGGATGCCGGTCAGCTTGCGATCCTCGGGGACGAGGAAGATACCATTGGCCACTGCATCCGCGGCCGAACCAAGAACCAGATCTTTTCCGTCAAGCTGGAACGAGCCGCCAAAGCTCCTGTTGATGCCGAACAGCACGCGCGCCAGTTCCGTCCGGCCGGAGCCGACGAGGCCGGCCAGGCCGAGGATCTCGCCATGCCTGACGTCGAGGTCGACGGGCCGGTCAGGATAGGCGGCGGTGCGAATGGCCTTGACCGAAAGCGCGACAGAGCCCGGCGGGCGCGCCGATTCTGCGGCCTTCTCGCGCTCCTTCAGCATGCGGCCGATCATCAGCTTGACCATCTGGTCGTGATTGATGGCGCTCTTCGGCAAGGTTCCGGCGAGCATGCCGTCCCTGAGCACGACGACGCGGTCGGCGACGCGCTCGACCTCGTGAAGGCGGTGCGAGATGAAAATGACACTGATGCCGTCTGCCTTCAGCGCCTTGATGACACCGAGGAGCTTGTCGGTTTCGGCGATCGGCAGGCTGGACGTCGGTTCGTCGAGGATAACCAGTCTTGCCTCGATCGACAGCGCCTTGGCGATCTCGACCATTTGCTGCTGCGCCAGCGACAGCGCCGACACCGGCGTATCGGCCGAGAAATTGGCGCCCACGCGTTTGAGCAGCGGCGCCGCCTGCGCTCGCAGCCTGGCGCGGTCGACGAGCTTGAGCGGCCCGGCGCGCAGCGGTTCGCGGCCGAAGAAGATATTGGCGGCCACGTCGAGGTTTTCGAACAGGTTGAGTTCCTGGTGGACGAAAGCGATGCCCGAGCCGATGCTGGCCTCGACTGTCAGTCCGTCATGGGTGACGCCATCGACGGTGATGGTGCCGGTGTCCGGCCTGGTGACGCCACCGAGGATCTTCATCAGCGTCGATTTGCCAGCGCCGTTTTCGCCGACCAGGCCGATGACCTCGCCGGGCCTTACGTCCATCGAGAATCCGTCCAGCGCGACGACGCCGGGATAGGTCTTGCGCACACCGTCGAGGCTCAGGAACGGAGCGTCCGTAGATGCAACGATGGATGGGTCGGAATAATTCATCACGCCTGACAGCAGCCGGTGGGCCGTTTGGCCTCAGACTGACGAGCCTCGCGAGGCCCGTCAATAGAACGCCGGCTCAAGACGAATCTTGAGCCGGCGCAACCTAATTCGCTCAGTTTCCAGACATCGCCTTGAGGCTGGCGGCGTAGGCGTCGACATCGTCCTTGCCGATGATCTTGGTCGGGATGATGATCAGTCCATCGGCGGGAATGCCCGACTTGTCGCCCTTGAGATAGGCGGCCATCAGCTTCATGCCCTGATAGGCCCATTCGAAGGGCTGCTGCACGACGGTGGCGGCGACGGTGCCTTCCTTGACGCCGCCCAGCGTGATCGGATCGTCGTCGAAGCCGACGACGGTGATCTGGCCGAGCTTGCCGGCATCGCGCAGCGCTTCATAAATGCGCGGCGTGTTGTAGGAATAGAAGCCGACCATGCAGGTGACGTCGGGGCTGGCGACCAGCGCGTCCTCGACGTTCTTCTTGGCGCGAGCCTGATCGATGTCGTCGCCACGCACGTCGACCAATTCGATCTTGGTGCCGGCGAGGCCGTCCTTCATGCCCTGGATACGTTCCTTGGCGTTGTCGGCGCCGAGCAGGCCGACGAACCCGAGGCACTTGCCGCCGTCAGGCATTGCCTTCTTGGCGATCTCTGCCGCCTGCTTGCCGGCATCGACATTGGACGAGCCGATATAGGCGACACGCTTGGTCTGCGGTGCGTCGCTGTCGGTGGTGAACAGCGCCGTTTCCGAGGCGATCTTGTTCAGCCCGTCGGTCGACGTCTTGGGATCGACGGCCGAGACCATGATCGCCTTCACGCCGGCCGTCACCAGATCGTCCATCAGGCGCTGCTGGATGGCGACTGAGGACTGCTCCGGATATTTGAGTTCCAGATTGTAATTGGGCAGTTCGCCTTGAGCCTTCTTGACGCCGGCTTCGGCCGCCTTCCAGAAATCGGAAGCGCCGTTGACGACGAAGGCCAGTGTCGGCTTGTCGTCGGCCCGCGCAATTGCGCTGGCGGACAGGCCGAGCAGCAGGGCTGCAGCGGCGACGGACGCATTTCGTATCGCAGATTTCATATTCAACCTCCCATTTGACTCAATAATTTTCGCTGATGGTGAACTTGCCGGCGCGGCTTGGACGCCCTTCTCCTCAAGGGTTTCCGGCAGCGAAGAACGACGCCATTCCAGCCGCAATCGTCGACTTTAGAGACTCATTCGCCGTTCGTAAATAGTCCGATTTGTCTGACATTTCCCGGAGCGGCAGGCAAGCTTCGGCTGACGGGAACCAGGCTGGCTTGCGTTCCGACCATGCGCGGTCCGATGTCGTCCGGCATGATGGATTGACGTTATAGGGATGCCAGATATTAGTAAAGAGTATTAGTTGGTCGGGATTCTCGCCACAAAGGAGAGAGGCCTCCCCAGTCGTCACCGTTTCGGATCGGGGACTAAATCGGCCTAAGAGGGTCGATTATATCTATTAGTATCGCTTCGCCCTATAAATGCGAGATTCGAGGGACCAATGACATGAACGAACCACTGCGTGATCCCGTCCTTGAGGGTACCAGGCGGCGCAAGCTGTCCGGGAAAAACCCCAAGGGCCGCGTTACCATGACCGACATCGCCAGGGCCGCAGGCTGTTCGCAGGCGACGGTTTCGTTCGTGCTCAACAACACGCCGGGCATCAGGCTGTCGCAGCAAACCCGAGAGCGGGTGATCGAGACCGCGCGAACGCTGGGCTATTCGCCGCCGGTGTTTTCCGCCCTGCGAGCCCCGGTTGCCGCATTCGACGGGCTGGATGGCGTGATCGGCTTCGCCGTCGACCAGTTGGCGACCAGCCCGGAGGCGGTCGTCGCCATTGAAGGGGCGCGGCAAGCCTCGTGGAACGCTGGCAATGTGCTGCTGGTGGCGCAGACCATGGGCGACGAGGTGATGGAGCCTCGCGCCATCGCGGCGCTGACCAAGCGGGGCATTTCGGCGCTGATCTACATGACCATCTTCACCCGCGAGGTCGTCGCGCCGGATTATCTCTACGGCCTCGACATTCCGGTCATCCTGCTCAACTGCTACACCGCCGACTATGCCTTCCCCGCCGTGGTGCCGAGCGAGATCGCCGGCGGGCAGAGCTCGACCCGGCACCTGATCAGCCATGGCCATCGCCGTATCGCCACCATCACCGGCGAGCCCTGGATGCAGGCGGCTCAGGACCGGCTGAAGGGCTACCGCCGGGCGCTGGCGACAGCCGACATCCCGTTCGACCCGGACTTGGTCGTCGAAGGCGATTGGTCGGCAAGCGCCGGCTATGCCGCGACCGTCAAGCTCTTGGCGCTGAAGGACCGGCCGACCGCCATCTTCTGCCAGAACGACCGCACCGCGATCGGCTGCTACGAGGCGCTAAAGGAGGCCGGCCTGCACATCCCCCAGGATATTTCGGTGGTCGGTTATGACGACGAGGAGATCGCGCGGCATCTGTTCCCGCCGCTGACGACGTCGATCCTGCCGCATATGGCGATGGGGCAATGGGCGATCGAGCAGCTGGAAGTCCCCGCCCCACCCGGTCGCGGCCGCTATCCCATCACCAAGCTCGAATGCCCGCTGGTGGAGCGGGAGTCGGTTGGCGCTATGCCGGGCTGAGGCGAAGCGGGCGGCGATCGACAACGGCACAGGCTTGACATCAGCCCCGGCATATACCCGATTGACTTCATGAGACTGCAAAGCTGCTATAATTTTCAGGACTTTCGCCGGCTGGCAAAACAGCGCCTGCCAGGCCCGATCTTCAACTATATCGATGGCGGCGCGGACGACGAGACGACGCTGCGGCGCAACACGGTGGCGTTCGAGGGCTGCGATCTCGTCCCCAACGTCCTTGCCGGCGTCGGACAGGTCGACATGTCGGTCACCGTCATGGGCCAGAAGCTGGCGATGCCGGTCTATTGTTCGCCGACGGCTCTCCAGCGGCTGTTTCACCATAGCGGCGAGCGCGCCGTCGCCGCGGCGGCGGAGAAGTTCGGCACGATGTTCGGCGTCTCGTCGCTTGGGACGGTCAGCCTGGAGGAAGTTCGCAAGCACAGGACGCCGCAGGTTTATCAGTTCTATTTCCATAAGGATCGCGGCCTGAACCGCGCCATGATGGAGCGCGCCAAGGCGTCCGGCGTCGAGGTGATGATGCTGACGGTCGACAGCGTCACCGGCGGAAACCGCGAGCGTGACCTGCGGACCGGCTTTTCCATCCCCTTTCGGCTTACGCTCGGCGGGATGATGCAGTTCGCGATCAAGCCGAGATGGGCCATCGACTATTTGACGCACGACAAGTTCAGCCTGCCGCAATTGGACGGCCATATCGATCTCGGCGGCGGAGCGCTTTCCATCAGCCGCTATTTCACGGAGATCCTCGATCCATCGCTGGATTGGAAGGACGTCGAAGACATGGTCCGCTTTTGGAACGGCCAGTTTTGCCTGAAGGGGATCATGAGCGTCGCCGATGCCAGAAAGGCCGTCGACATCGGCTGCACCGGCATCGTTCTGTCCAATCATGGCGGCAGGCAGCTGGACGGCTCGCGCAGCCCGTTCGACCAGCTGTCGGAGATCGTCGACGCGGTGGGCGACAAGATAGACGTGATCATCGACAGCGGCGTCCAGCGCGGCACGCATGTGCTGAAAGCCCTGTCGTTGGGTGCCAAGGCCGTCGGTGTCGGACGCTACTATCTCTTCCCGCTGGCAGCCGCCGGACAGGCCGGCGTCGAACGGGCGCTCGGCCTGATGCGAACCGAGATCGAACGCGGCATGCGGCTTATGGGATGCAGGTCGGTGGCAGAGCTTTCGAGGGCGAATGTGCGGTTTAGGTAATAGAGCCGGGAAGTGGCGCACGGCATAAGCTTTCGAAGTGCGAACCTATACCGACCTGCCGCTGCTCCTGCCGTCCGTGTCGAAGACGGCCTCGCCGGAAACAGCATCCGTATATCCGCCCTCAAGCCGCTGCAACGTATGCCGGAACCGATCAAGATTGCCTAGCATTTTGGGCCTGGCATCGACCATGTGCTGGAAAGTGTCCCACTCTCCAATCGAGAAGAAGGTGCCGCCTCCCGATTTGATGAGAGCCATTTTTCGCAATCCCTCGAAATTGCGCGGAGCGCTGCTGAACAGTTCGACGAATTCGTCTTCACTACCCGGCTTGACCTGGAAGCGGACGCTGTTGAATGCCGTCATGTACGTTCCCCCGTGAAAGGCACCTCGAACCCTTCGAACAGGTGTACAGGAAAATCGGAAGGTTGGCTTCAGTCACCTCCGGCCGAATGCCCCGTTTCTGGCGCTATTTTGCCAGGAAGAGGACGACGCTCGATCTCAATCGGTACGCCCTTCCGACCGGCAATGAAACGCGCTGTTAACGCCGTTCGCGGGTGACAGGATGTTGGCCGCAGTTCGAAGGTATGATCTGCGTCTCGCTGTCGTTGCGGAGGCGAAAATGAATTTGCTTCGGATTGCGCTCTTGTGCACGGCCATGATCGACCTTGGAATGCCGGCCGTTCGCGCTGAGGATCGGCCTGTGCCGCAGAACAATAAAGCCGCAACAACGCAGCCGCCCGTTCATTGTGAAGGCCAAAATTGTCTCCCGCCGGCGAAAGATCCCGTGCAGGAATGCACTGGCCAGGATTGCACGCCAGCTCCGCCGACTGAACCGGGTTCGGAGATTAAGCAGGCCGATTGAGCAGCATCAGCTGACGATCCCCTTTTTGGCATCGATAGCGCTCAGCCCTCGCGACCTTCCGACCATCGGCGCCGGTCACGGTCATAGTCGGAAGACAATGAGCTCACCGCGCCCGAGAGGCCCCATGAGGCGGGCCGTGCATTGGATTGATGGCGCGCCCGAAGAGATTCGAACTCCTGACCCCCAGATTCGTAGTCTGGTGCTCTATCCAGCTGAGCTACGGGCGCGCAACAGGCCATGCTTTGCATAGCCCCGCGATCCGATCCTGGCGACCGGCCGCGATGTGACGTGTTCCCTAGCGACTGAATTTGTGAAAAGCAAGCCGATCCTGGCCAAAAGTTTTACCGCCACGTTTTGCCGTCACGCGCCCGCCGGCGAAGGCGAGCTCACGCCACACGGCGGCCGAGCTGATGACTCGTAGTGTCGGACCAACCCTTTGCGGATTGAAACGATCCGTAACGAAACGGTTCGTTACGCCGGGCGACGCAGACCGTTGCGGGCCTGGTCGAGCCGGACCGGCTGGTCGGGAATGGTGACGGCGAATGTGGTGCGGCCGCCGATGCTTTCGACCAGTTCCACCGTGCCGCCATGGGCGCGGATCAATTCGTGGGCGATCGCCAGGCCAAGGCCGGTGCCGCCGCTGCGGGCCGAGCCGCGAAATGCCGCGAACAGGTTTTCTCGCGCCTTTGGCGGCAGGCCGGGGCCGGTGTCGGTGACGACGATGCGGCTGACGCTGCCGATGCGCTCGGCCGATATGGTCAAGCGGCGCACCACGGCGCTCTCGGTGTCCGCCGCCATCGCCTGCACGGCGTTGCGGCTAAGATTGGTGAGCACGCGGAACAGCTGGTCGGAATCGGCGTCGACCTCAAGCACCGGGTCGACGGCGTTGACGAATTCGATGCCGCATTCGATGTCGAGCAGGCCCTGGACGTCTTCGACCAGCTGGCGCAGCCGCAGCCTGCGGCGCGACGGCGGCGGCTCCTGGGTGCGGCCATAGGCCAGCACGCCTTCCGAATAGGACACTGCACGGTCGAGCGCGCGCAGCAGTTTTGGCGCGAAGGCCTGCACCGTCGGGTCCTTGACCTGGCGCAGGCGGTCCGACATCAGCTGCGCCGAGGCGAGGATGTTGCGCATGTCGTGGTTGATCTTCGACACGGCCAGGCCGAGATCGGCCAGATGCTTCTGCTCGGTCAGCATCTTTTGCAGCCGCTCCTGCATCTGCGACAGCTCGCGTTCGGCGACGCCGATCTCGTCGGCTCGGGCGGCGGGGTGAATGATGCGACCGGGATCGTCGGGCGCCTCGGAAAAGGACAGCATCGAGCGTGTCATCGTCCTGATCGGGCCGATCATGATCAGGTCTATCGCGGCGTAGACCAGCATGGCGGTGAACAGCGAGATCAGCAGCGAGACGAAGGCGACGTTGCGCGAATAGATCAGCATGGCATTGCGCAGGCGGTGGTCGGGCATGATCAGCTCGAATTCCTTGTCGCTGTCGCCGACCGGCCCGAAAACGCGCAGCATCCGCTTGCCGCCGAAAAACAGCGTGTCCAGCGCGCCGGTCATGCCCTTGATCATGCCGACATTGGCGATATCGATATGCTCGTCGACCTGCGGCGGCATTTCGGCCACCACCAGAAGCCGCGAGACGCCGCCGTCGCGCACCGCGATCGCCTTGGCGCCGATCGCCATCAGCACGTCGTTCTGGGCGGCACGCGACAGCGAGGCAGGTTCGCCCTGCACCAGGACGATTGAAACCGCGGCGGCCGTGCTCAGCCTCTCCTTCAGCCAGCTCAGCCTGTAGCTGGCGATCCAGGGCACGAAGATGAGGATTTCGGCCAAGAGCACGAAGACGATGGTGAGCAAAAGCAGCTTGGTCGACAGGCCGCGCGCCAGCGGCACCCTGCGGGTGGCGGCCTTCGCCTGGGCGATGCTTTCGTCGGTTGCTGGGACTTCA
The DNA here is from genome assembly GCF_005063415.1 of Mesorhizobium sp. Lineage (GTDB taxonomy): Bacteria > Pseudomonadota > Alphaproteobacteria > Rhizobiales > Rhizobiaceae > Mesorhizobium. Next base: position 24,908 of record NZ_SUEG01000017.1, on the reverse strand, counting down.
CTCATGCTCGTCGTCACGGCTGCCTGTCATCACGGCTGCTTGTCTTAAGGACTGCTCGTCTTCACGATCGCTTGATCGGGTGAGATTAGGCGATTGCGGCTTTTTTGCCAAATTCATCCTTTGGTCGAAGCCGGACAAAGCGCCGCAAGACTTCCCTGCCGGTCCGACAATGCCGGCCCGACGCACTGGATTGACTTCCAAAACCCTTCTTTCTATAAGCCCGCTCACGCTCGGGCCATTCGTCCCGGCGCGGTTTCGATCGCGCCAAAACCGGCCCGGCAAAGCTCCTGTTACAAAGTGACAGAATCAAGAAGGGCCGCACCCCGCGGTATTTAAACAAATGAAGCGTACTTACCAGCCGTCCAAACTCGTCCGCAAACGCAGGCACGGTTTCCGTGCCCGTATGGCCACCAAAGGTGGCCGCGGCGTCGTCGCAGCCCGCCGCAACCGCGGCCGCAAGCGTCTCAGCGCCTGAGCACCAAGCGAGAGACAAGATCGTTGCCCGCAACCGGCAAGCCAACGGGTGCCCATCCCAAGCGGCTTCTGAAGCGCGCGGAATTCCTGGCTGTCCGCCGTGGTGAAAAGCGCCGCGGGCGGCTTTTCCTCGTCGAGGTCCTGGGCCGCGACGACAGCGAGGCACCGCGCGTCGGCTATACCGTCACCAGGAAGGTCGGCAACGCCGTCGTTCGCAACCGCATCCGGCGGCGGCTGAGAGAGGCCGTGCGCACGCATGCCGTGGATGACATGGCGCCGGGCAATGATTATGTCATCGTCGGGCGCGAAGACGTGCTTACCACTCCGTTCGGCCAGTTGAAGGCCGAACTCTCCCGCAGATTGCGTGGAACACGATAGGCCAAGGGCTTCGATGGAAAACAACCGCAACTTCTTCATCACCATCGCACTGTCGGTGCTGATCCTGGCGCTTTGGCAATATTTCTATGTGATGCCGCGCAGCGATATGCAGCGCGAAGCCGCCCGCATCGAAGAGCAGCGCGTGGCGGAGCAGAAGAAGGCCGCCCAAGGCACCAGCCCGGGCGCCAGCGAAACACCGGTGCAGCCGGGCGCCATTCCGAACGCGCCTGGCGGCGACGCGGTGACGCCGGCCGGCCGCGAGCAGGCGATTGCCTCGACCAGCCGCGCCAAGATCGACACGCCGAGCCTCGAAGGCTCGATCAACCTCACCGGCGCGCGCCTCGATGATCTCCGGCTCAAGCATTACAGGGAGACGGTCGACAAGACTTCGCCCGAGATCGCGTTGCTCAACCCAGCGTCCCTGCCAAATGGCTATTTCGCCGAGATCGGCTTTTCAGGCACGCCGGATGTCGGCAGGCTGCCCGGCCCAGACACCGTCTGGCAGACCGACGGCAATGCGACGCTGACACCGGCGACGCCGGTCACGCTGACCTTCACCAACGACAAGGGCCTGACCTTCAAGCGCACCTTCTCGGTCGATAGCCAATATATGTTCACCGTGTCCGACATGGTCCAGAACGGCGGCTCGGCACCCGCGACGTTGTCGAACTATGGCCGCGTCACACGTTTCGACAAGCCGGCTATCGCCAGCACCTATGTGCTGCACGAGGGCCTGATCGGCGTTACCGGAAGCGAGGGCCTGCAGGAATACAAATACTCCAGCGTCGAATCGGACAGGGAGTACAAACCAGGCAAGTCGAGCGACGGCTGGCTCGGCATCACCGATAAATACTGGGCGGTGACCCTGGTGCCGCCGAGCGGCCGCGAATTTCAGCCCAAATTCTCGTATTTCGAGTTCAAAAGCGGGCCCCACCCGCATAGCTATCAGTCCGATTTCCTGTCCGATCCGGTCACGATTGCTCCCGGGCAGTCAACGACCGTGGAGTCGGAGATATTCGCCGGCGCAAAGGAAGTTTCGACGATCAACGCTTATGAAAAGGACCGTCATATTCGCCAGTTCGATCTTCTGATCGACTGGGGCTGGTTCTATTTCATCACCAAGCCGATGTTCTGGCTGATCGACACGCTGTACAAATTCTTCGGCAATTTCGGCCTGGCGATCCTCGCCACCACCGTCATCGTCAAAGCGCTGTTCTTCCCGCTCGCCAACAAGTCCTATGCGTCGATGGCGAACATGAAGAAGGTGCAGCCAAAGATGCTCGAGATCCGCGAGAAATACGCGGACGACAAGATGAAGCAGCAGCAGGCGATGATGGAGCTCTACAAGACCGAGAAGATCAATCCGCTCGCCGGCTGCTGGCCGGTGGCGTTGCAGATCCCGGTGTTCTTCTCGCTTTATAAGGTCCTCTACATCACCATCGAGATGCGGCACGCGCCGTTCTTCGGCTGGATCCAGGATCTGGCGGCGCCGGACCCGACATCGATTTTCAACCTGTTCGGGCTGATCCCCGTTACCTTGCCGCACATGCTGATGATCGGCGTCTGGCCGCTGATCATGGGCGTGACAATGTTCCTGCAGATGCGCATGAACCCGACGCCGCCGGACCCCACGCAGGCTGCGATCTTCACCTGGATGCCTGTGATCTTCACCTTCATGATGGCGGGTTTTCCGGCCGGCCTGGTCATCTACTGGGCCTGGAACAACACGCTGTCGATCCTGCAGCAGGGCGTGATCATGAAGCGGCAAGGCGCCAAGATCGAATTGTGGGACAATCTGGTCGCGCTGTTCCGCAAGAAACCGTCGCCGGCGGAATAGCCGGCGCTCCGATGATGCGAAACCCAAAAGCCCCGGTTCGTCCGGGGCTTTTTGCACAAGCTGCCGGCCTGGATTAAGCGATTGGTACTGCCGGACGGATCGCGCTATTTTGACCTGGCTGGCAGTTGCCCGATGGAGCTCGATATGACCGGACCCAATCCATCGATCAAGCATCCGATCCCGTTGCACACGCGCGTCGGCTTTCTGAAACCGCTGGTGACGGCGCCGAATATCGAGATCGGCGACTTCACCTATTATGACGACCCTGACGGACCCGACAAATTCGCCGAAAAATGCGTGCTGCATCATTATCCGTTCATCGGCGACAGGCTGGTCATCGGCAGGTTCTGCGCCATTGCCGAGGGTGCGCGCTTCATCATGAACGGCGCCAATCACGCCATGTCCGGCTTTTCGACCTATCCGTTCAACATCTTTGGCCACGGCTGGGAGGAAGGTTTCGACCCGGCGACATGGTCGAAGGAGGTGCGTGGCGACACAATCGTCGGCAACGACGTCTGGATCGGCATGGAAGCGGTGATGCTGCCGGGCGTGAAGATTGGCGACGGCGCCATCGTCGCGGCAAAGTCGGTGGTGACGCACGATGTACCGGCCTATGCGATCGTCGCCGGCAATCCGGCCAAGGTGGTAAAGATGCGCTTCGATGACAGGACCATCCGGCGGCTGCTGGCGCTGGCGTGGTGGCACTGGCCGGTGGAAAAGATCAGCCGCAATCTCGATGCCATTCGTGGCAGCAACATTTTTCTTCTGGAGGCAGCGGTTTGAACGCGTTGAACAAGACCACGATCGGCATCGAATTGTTCACGCGAGCCTGGATCTTCATCCGCGGCGTGCCGGCGATGAAATTCCTGCCGCCGGAGGGTCCACCCGAGATCGCCTTTGCCGGCCGCTCCAACGTCGGCAAATCGTCACTGATCAACGCGCTGGTCAACCAGAAGGGGCTGGCGCGCACCTCCAACACGCCGGGCCGGACGCAAGAGCTCAATTATTTCGTGCCGGGCGGATTTTCGGGAGAAGGCGCCGATCTGCCGCCGATGGCACTGATCGATATGCCGGGCTATGGCTACGCCACGGCACCGAAGGAAAAGGTCGACGAGTGGACGAAGCTCGTGTTCGACTATCTGAAGGGCCGGGTGACGCTGAAGCGCGTCTACGTCCTGATCGATGCCCGCCATGGCATCAAGGCCAAGGACGACGAGGTGCTGTCGCTGCTCGACAAGGCGGCGGTGTCGTATCAGATCGTGCTGACCAAGACCGACAAGATCAAGGCGGCGGGGGTACCGCGGCTGATCGAGGAAACGCTCCAGAAGATCAAGAAACGCCCGGCGGCCTTTCCCTTCGTGCTCGCCACGTCATCGGAAAAGAGCGAGGGTCTCGAGGAACTGCGTGCGGCGATCGTGCTCGCCGCCAACGGCGGATAGGCAACGGACTCCGACGGCTGGTCAGGCGGGGCTGGAGGCCCGTTCCTGCTCTGCCAGCTGTTCGGTGCCGTACGCCTTCAGGAACACATCGACGCCCGACCTGACGATGTGTTCGATCTCGGCCGCACTTGGCGCCTTGGTGCGATAGGCGAATATGCACTGGCGGAAAAGACCGGCCAGGCACAGCTCGGTGAACTGATAGGCGGCAAGCTCGACGTCGTCGATCTTCAGCAGGCCGCGTTCGATAGCCATGTTGAGGAAAACGACGACCCTGTCATGGCCGCGCTTCGGGCCGCGTTCGTAAAATCGCGCGCCAAGCTCCGGAATGCGTTCCGACGCGCCGATCACCGTCCGCTGCGCCAGGATGACCCTGGCCGAAGTGATCTTCATGGACAGCACGATGCCGAACTTCACCAGCGTCTGGCGAAGGTCGCCGATCTGGTCGAGCACTTCGTACATGTTCTTGAAGATCGTGCCGCGCTCTTCCTCGATCAGCGCTTCGAACAGCTCTTCCTTGTTGGCGAAGTAGACATAGATGGTGCCCTTGGACACGCCGGCCTCGCGGGTGATGTCGTTCATCGACGCGGCTTCGAAGCCCTTGTCGATGAAGACACGGCGCGCACCGTCGATGATCTGGCTGCGCTTGACCGGATCTTGCCCCGCGGCCGGGCGGCCGCGCGGCAGACTGTCCAGCAGATCGCACTGGTCCTTGCCAGCGCTGGGCAATGGGCCTGAATCAGGCAAAGGAGCGGCCTTGGGGGCTTCGGCCATAATGTCACACCTCGTAAAATAATTCGAACCATCCGGTTCGATTGCTCTTGATATGGTCCTCTTTAAGCGCTAAGTCAACGTCGAGATCGAACCGAACGGTTCAGTCTGATGAAGTTCAGCGCCAGTTAATTTAGAGAGATATCATGTCCTCGAACGCGCCCACCAGTGCCGAAGTCCGCCCTTTCCCCAATGCCAAGGTCCAGCCTGCGATCGAAGCGCCGGAAGCCCCTCTCAAGCCCGCCGACGTCACCCCGCTGGCGCCCGCCAAGAAGAAGCGCTCGATGCGCTCGATGTTGTTGCCCATCATCGGCTTGGCCCTGCTGGGCGCCGGCTCTTGGTATGGCTATGATTACTGGACCGACGGGCGCTTCATGATCACGACCGACGACGCCTATGTCCAGGCCGACACGGCGTTCATCTCGCCAAAAATCTCGGGCTACGTCGATCAGGTCAAAGTGACCGAGAACCAGCAGGTGAAGGCCGGCGACCCGCTGCTGATCGTCGATGACGGTGACTACAAGATAGCCGTTGCCCAGGCCGAGGCGCAGATCGCCACGTTGAGCAAGACGCTCGACCGCATCGATGCCCAGACCGAGGCGGCGCGCGCCTCGCTCAAGCAGGCGCAGGCGCAGAAGACCGCCGACCAGGCCGCGGCCGATAATGCCAAGCGGGCTCAGGTTCGTGCCGCCCAGTTGCTCAAGACCCGCGTCGGTACGCAGGCCCAGTTGGACGATGCCCAGACGGCGGTCGAGCAAGCCAATGCCGCACTAGCCGGCGCCGACGCACAGATCGCGGCGGCTCAGGCCAATATCGGCGTGCTCCAGGCGCAACGCGCGGAATCGGCCAGCACGCTGGCCTCGCTGCAACTTGCCCACGACAAGGCGGTGCGGGATCTGTCCTTCACCGTGCTGCGCGCACCCTATGACGGCGTGGTCGGCAACCGCTCGGTCGAGCAGGGCGACCTGATCAGCCCCGGACAGAAGCTCGCCGTCATCGTGCCAATGGACAAGCTCTACATCGTCGCCAACTTCAAGGAGACACAGCTTGCCCGGCTGGTGCCTGGTGAAAAGGTCAGAGTATCGGTCGACGCGATTGACGGTCAGGACATCGAGGGTACCGTGTCGTCGCTGGCGCCGGCTTCAGGAGCAGTGTTCTCGCTGCTGCCGCCGGAGAACGCCACCGGCAATTTCACCAAGGTGGTGCAGCGCGTTCCGGTTCGCATCGACGTGCCCGCGGATGTGCTGAAGATGGGCAAGCTGCGCGCCGGCCTGAGCGTCGTCGTCGCCGTCGACAGCCGCACGGCGCCTTCGGCATCGAAGTAAAGCGGAACCGGGAGCAAAGGTCATGGCGACCGCAACCCTAACTGCAGGATCCGCGCCGGCGCCAGCCATGCCGGTGCCGGCCGACCACATCTCGACACGCCGCGTCATCGCCTTCCTGGCGATGGTGTTCGGCATGTTCATGGCTATCCTGGACATCCAGATCGTCTCGGCCTCGCTGGCCGAGATCCAGGCGGGGCTGAGCGCCAGTTCGGACGAGATTCCGTGGGTGCAGACGGCCTATCTGATTGCCGAGGTGGTGATGATCCCGCTGTCGGGCTTCCTCAGCCGGATGCTGTCGACGCGCGTGCTGTTCACGATCTCGGCGGCAGGGTTCACCGCGGCCAGCGCGCTGGCGGCGACCGCAACCAATATCGACCAGATGATCGTCTACCGCGCCGTGCAGGGCTTCATCGGCGGCGGCATGATCCCGAGCGTCTTTGCAGCCGCCTTCACCATCTTCCCACCGTCGCGTCGCGCCATCGTCTCGCCGATGATCGGCCTGGTGGCGACGCTGGCGCCAACCATCGGCCCGACAGTCGGCGGCTATATCAGCCATGCCATGTCCTGGCACTGGCTGTTCCTGGTCAACGTCGTGCCCGGCATTCTGGTGACGACGGCCGCCTGGTCGCTGATCGACTTCGACAAACCCAATCTCAAGCTGTTCAGCAAGTTCGACTGGTGGGGGCTTGCCGGCATGGCCGCCTTCCTGGGCTGCATGGAATATGTGCTGGAGGAAGGTCCCAACAACGACTGGCTGCAGGATCAGGTGGTGTTCATCTGCGCGATCATCATGACGTTCGGCGCGGTGCTGTTCTTCTGGCGCGTGTTCACGGCCGAGGAGCCGATTGTCGATCTGAGGGCTTTCAGCAATATCAATTTTGCCTTCGGCTCGCTGTTCTCCTTCGTCGTCGGCATCGGCCTCTACGGTCTGACTTATCTTTATCCGGTGTTCCTCGGGCGCATCCGCGGCTACGATTCGATGATGATCGGCGAGGCGCTGTTCGTCAGCGGCCTGGCCATGTTCTTCACCGCGCCGATCTCCGGCATCCTGTCGAACAAGATGGACCCGCGCATCATGATGATGATCGGCTTCTTCGGCTTCGCCACCGGGACCTGGTGGATGACGCATCTCACTGCCGACTGGGATTTTTATGAACTGCTGATCCCGCAGATCCTGCGCGGCTGCTCGATGATGCTGTGCATGGTGCCGATCAACAACATTGCGCTCGGAACCCTGCCGCCGGAGCGGCTGAAGAATGCGTCTGGCCTGTTCAACCTGACCCGCAATCTCGGCGGCGCCGTCGGCCTGGCCGTCATCAACACCGTGCTGATCGACCGCAATGCCTTCCACTACGCCAGGCTCTCCGAGCACGTGCAATGGGGAAGTGCCGCTGCGCAGCAGAAGCTGCAGAACATGACGGTCAACTTCGAGCAGACCGCCGGGCTCGACGCCTCCAAGGCGGCCATCTCCAAACTGTCAGGCATGGTCCAGCAGCAGGCGTCGCTGCTGTCGTTCATGGACGTATTCTTCATGCTGACGGTTTTGTTCGCGACGCTTGGGCTCTTCACCCTGGTGATCCGCAAGCCAGCCGCTCAGGGCGGCGGTGGCGGAGGCCATTGAGGCGCGCTGGATCCCCCGCCTGGCGCCCTCGCGCATGGCCCCGAAAACCGATTTTCGGGGCCATGCGCAAAATCAACAATTACGAAGTCCTCTCGCGCTCCGACAAAGTCAGGGGCGCAGCCGTCCTCACGCCGTCGCCGGCTTGAAGGTCAAGGCGACGCCATTGATGCAGTGTCGCAACCCGGTCGGCGGCGGACCGTCGTCGAAGACGTGGCCGAGATGGCCACCGCAGCGGCGACAATGGACCTCGGTGCGGGTCATGCCCAACGACCTATCCACGGTCTTGCCGATGGCGTTGGGGATTTCCTGCCAGAAGCTCGGCCAGCCGGTGCCGGAATCGAACTTGGTCTCTGACGAATAGACCGGCAGGTCGCAGCCGGCGCAAGCGAAGATGCCTTTGCGGTGCTCGTTGAGCAGCGGACTGGTGCCCGGGTATTCCGTGCCCTCCTTGCGCAGCACATTGAAGGCCGCGTCGGACAGGATGGCGCGCCACTCGGCCTCGGTCTTGGTAACCTCGAAAGTCTCGGCCGCGCGTGCATCCTGGGCTCCGCCCATGCGCAGCGCGGTGGCGCCTGCGACAACGCCAATGGCTGCCGCACCACTCAAAAGAAGCTCGCGACGGTTCATGCCCATTCCTCCTGTTACTGCTTGTGCCAAATTCGACCGCCAGACGGAAATCAAAAGCCGGTGACGATCGCTGTCCTCAAAGCGGGACTCCGCGCCTATCCACTTGCGTGAACGGCGCGGAGTGTGCGCAGGGAGGCCCTTAGCGATATCTTCGCCGGCAGCGTGCGTTTGTTACATCTTCGGCAGGAGAACCTTGTCGACGACGTGGATGACGCCGTTGGACTGCTCGACATCCGCGATCGTCACATTGGCGACATTGCCGTTCTCGTCGGTCACGGTGACCTTGCCGCCCTCGGCCTTGAGCGACAGTTCGCAACCTCCGACCGTCTTGACCTTGTGGGTGCCGCCGTCATCCTTGACCATCTTGGCGACGTCGGCGGCCATCGCCTTGGCGCCGATGACATGACAGGTCAGGATCTTGACGAGCTTGTCCTTGTTTTCAGGCTTGAGCAGCGTCTCCACCGTGCCGGCTGGAAGTGCCGCAAAGGCCTCGTTGGTCGGCGCGAACACGGTGAAGGGGCCGGCGCTCTGCAGCGTATCGACCAGGCCGCCTGCCTTGACGGCAGCGACCAGCGTCGTGTGGTCCTTCGAGTTGACCGCATTTTCGACGATGTTTTTCTGGGCATACATGGCGGCGCCGCCGACCATCGGATTTTGGGCATAGGCAATGGTGGCGAGCGCAGAAATGGCGACCGTTCCGGCAAGCAAAAGGGTGGCGAATTTACGCATGATTTCAATCTCCTCGGGTTATCGTTCCCCTCGTTCGGGAACGCAAGGAGATACGCAATACAAATGCCTGAGTTTCGCCCTCTCCGAAAAAAAATATTTGTCGCTGCAATTTGCCCGGCGCGGATCGACAGCCGCCAACAAGCTTTGCAGGCGTTTAAATCGCGGGAGATAGATTTCAGGTCTGCTTCCGGAGATGAGAAGCGGTTAGATGCTCTTCAGATCGCCCGCTGCGACCACCGGTCCAGTCGGCTGGCCGGTCGGCGAACCGCCGGCAGGCTCGACGCTGACCGCAAGCACGGCGCCTTGCGCCAATTTCTCCTGGACGGCGGGCGGGATGGCCAAATGCGCGGTCGCACCGGCCGGGATGACGCCCATCGACACCGGCGCCTTCTTGCCTTCGATCATCCACAATTCGAAGTCCTTGCCGGCGGCCCGCTCGCCGGAGACGTGGGAAAGGCCGACATCGTGACGGACGGCATCGTAGACGACGAGATATTTGACGTCGCTGCCTTCGGCCGCCAGCGAGGCGACAAGCCGCGTCTGCGGCGGTTCGGTGGACGGGCGGAAGTAAGGCACGGCGATGTAGATCGCCAGCGCCGCAATGGCGGCGGCGGCAAGACCGCGCCAGAAGCCAAGGCTCGACCACAGGCCGGCGCGCGGCTCTGCAGCGAACAGCCGGCGGTCCAATGCTTCCTTGACCCTGATCGGAGGCTCTGTCTCCGGATAGGCGGCGGCCATCGGCGAAAGATGCGCCTCCCAGCTATCGACAAGGCGCGCAAAGGCGGCGTCCGCATCGATGCGGCGCGACGCGATCTCGCGTTCGTCGGCGGCCAGCAGGCCAAGAACGTATTCGGCGGCGAACAGGTCGTCGCCCCCACGTTCCGGTCCGTTGTCGTCGGCCAGCGTCATCTTTCCAGGCATTCTCTCAGTTTCAACAGGCTGCGCCGCAGCCAGGTCCGCATTGTGTTCAGCGGCACGCGATAGCGCTCCGCCAGCTCGGCATAGCTTTTGCCATCCAGATAGGCGCCCCGGACGGCCGCCGCCCGGTCCTTGTCCAATTCCCCGAGGCAATGGTAGATGCGTTCGGACTCACCGCTCGCCACGGCCATGGCCTCCGGCCCCGGCGCCGGATCGGCCACGTCGAGCGCGGCATCGATATAGGCGGCAGGCTCTCGCCGCGCCCTGATCCGATCGATCGCATGATTGCGCGCAATGGCCACCAGCCAGGAGATCGGGCTCAGATCCGAAACGGCGAAACGGTCTGCCTTCGTCCATATCTTGACGAAGACCTCTTGAAGCGCCTCTTCTGCATCTCCCCGATCCTTCAATACACGAAGGCAGACGCCGAAAAGTTTCGCGCTGGTCTGCTGGTAGAGCAGATCGAACGCAGCCCGGTCCTTCATCGAAGTCCGGACAATCAGGTTGCTGATGTCCTGCGGCGTCATCGGCCGCCAAATTAGGCGATTGCAATGTATTTGCAACGACTGAAATGGTCTTGCGCACCGGCAGCACCGGCGTCGATTGCCAAGGAAATCGCCGCCCGCTAGCTTGCCATGAGCGGGAGGGCGACCATGTCGATCGAGCGGGTTCTGTGGGAGCATGACGCAACCGGCCAGGCCGCACTGGTGCACAAGGGAGAGATCACACCGCAAGATCTCGTCGATGCGGCGATCGCCCGGGCCGAGGCCACCCGGCCGGAGATCAACGCCATCGCCGAACCGCTTTTTGAGGCGGCGCGGGCGCGGGCGAAAACCGTCGACCACAAGCTGCCGCTTGCCGGAGTGCCCTTTGCGCTGAAGGACCTCGGCATCGCCATGAAGGGCGTGCCGACGCATGGCGGCAGCCGCATCCCAGCCTACACCCCCGATTTCAACTCGGTCATGACGGAACGCTATCTGGCTGCTGGCCTGGTCCCGATCGCCACCAGCACCGCACCCGAACACGGGCTGAGGCTGGTGACCGAGTCCGTGGCTTACGGCGTCACCCGCAATCCATGGGACACCACCCACACAACCGGCGGTTCCTCGGGCGGTGCGGCTGCGCTGGTCGCGGCCGGCGTCGTGCCGGTGGCGCATGCCTCGGATGGCGGCGGCTCGATCAGGGTGCCTGCGGCTTGTACCGGGCTGGTCGGGCTGAAAACCTCGCGCGGCCGCGTGCCCTTGACGCCGCTCGTCACCGAAAGCTGGTACGGCTTCGTCGTCGACCATGCGTTGGCCCGCTCGGTGCGCGATACGGCCCTGCTGCTCGACCTGACCCACGGGCCCGACCCGCTGTCGCCCTACGCGGCACCGTCGCCGAACGGCAGTTTCGCCGCGGCGGCCGGGCGCGATCCTGGCAAGCTCAAGCTCGCCTTCTATCGAAAATCGCCGCTCGGCCTGCCGATATCGGAAGAGACGTTGAAAGCTCTGGATGCGGCGATCGGGCTGGCGCGCGAAGGTGGACACAGCGTCGAGGAGATCGACCTGCCCTATATCGATCGCGATTTCATCGCCGATTTCTCCAGAACCGTCGCCGCGGCGGTGGCCGGCACGATGCGTGGCGAGGCCTTGCGCGTCGGCCGCTCCATCTCAGGCGACATCGAACGCGCCACGCGCGTGATGAGCCGGTTCGGTGAAATCCTCTCGGCCGGCGAAATCTATGCCGGCCTGCAGCGGCTGCACGCAACCTCGCGTCGGCTTATCACCGAAACCGCGCATTATGATGCAGTGCTGATGCCTGTCATCGCGCACCCGCCGCTCGCCTGTGGCACCATGGACCCGAAAGGCGCCGACGAATTCATCGAGAATGTCCTGGACAGACTGCGCCTCGCCGGCCTGCTGAAGTTCAAGCCGCTATTCGGCCAGCTGATGGACAAGAGCCTTTGGTTCACCCACTGGCCGGCGATCCAGAACGTCAGCGGGCAACCGTCGATTACGCTTCCGGTTTACGTCACCGATGCCGGCCTGCCGCTCGGCGTCCAAGCCGCCGGCCGCCCCGGCGACGAGGAGACGCTTTTGTCGTTCGCCGCGCAGATGGAAAAGATCTCGGGCTGGCTGGGACGGCGCGCGCCGCTGCAGGTGCCGGCATAGACCATGATCCCGAAAGGTGGGAACCGGTTTTCGGACAAGATCGTGGTCAAACAAATAGTAGTACCGATTTGATCGATCGTGACAGCAAAGCCGTTTGCCCCCTCGTCCAATTCCCGCTAAGACGCCGCCGTTCATGCCAAGCTGGGAACCACGCCGATGACGGATGTCGCCGCCACCGCCGAAATGCAGGCCGCGCTGCTTTCAAGGGCGCTGCCCTATATGCAGCGCTACGAGAACAAGACGGTCGTGGTGAAATATGGCGGCCACGCGATGGGCGACATCGCGCTCGGCAAGGCTTTCGCCCGTGACATCGCGCTTTTGAAACAATCCGGCGTCAACCCGATCGTCGTGCATGGCGGCGGGCCGCAGATAGGCGCCATGCTCAGCAAGATGGGCATCGAATCCAAATTCGAGGGCGGCTTGCGCGTCACCGACCAGAAGACCGTCGAGATTGTCGAGATGGTGCTGGCCGGGTCGATCAACAAGGAAATCGTCGCGCTGATCAATGCCGAGGGCGAGTGGGCGATCGGCCTGTGCGGCAAGGACGGCAACATGGTGTTTGCCGAAAAGGCGCGCAAGACCATGATCGATCCTGATTCCAACATCGAGCGGGTGCTCGACCTTGGCTTCGTTGGTGAACCGGTCGAGGTCGACCGCACATTGCTCGACCTCCTGGCGCGGTCCGAAATGATCCCGGTGCTGGCGCCGGTGGCGCCCGGCCGCGACGGCCATACCTACAACATCAACGCCGACACTTTTGCCGGCGCCATCGCAGGTGCCTGCCAGGCGACGCGCCTGCTGTTCCTCACCGACGTGCCCGGCGTGCTCGACAAGGACAAGAAGCTGATCGACGAGTTGACCGTGGCCGAGGCCAAGGCCCTGATCAAGGACGGCACTGTCTCGGGCGGCATGATCCCCAAGGTTGAGACCTGCATCGAGGCAATCGAGCGCGGCGTCGCAGGCGTCGTCATCCTCAACGGCAAGACGCCGCATGCGGTGCTGCTCGAGCTGTTCACCGAACACGGCGCCGGCACGCTGATCGTGCCGTGAGGCCGGGTGTCTGAGGGGCTCAAGCGTTTGGCGAAATAGTGGTCACGGACTGACGCGACAGGCGTTCCACAACCATCGATTCCTCTTCCTCGTCTTGCGGCGCGCCCCAGAATTCGGCGAGCGTCGGGCCATTTTTGAGGCGGCGGTCGCGAACCAGAAAACCCCAGACTTCGCGAAACCAGACGCGGCGGCCCATTTTGGTGTACCAGCGCATCGAATGCCGTTGCTCCGGATCCTTGTGGAACAGGATGCGCGCCAAGGCCTTGGGCCGCGACTGCACGGCCAGTTCGATCAGCTTGACGGCGAAGAACAACATCCACGGCTTGAGGCGGGTCATCCGCAGCACCTGATGCTTGTAGTCCCACAGGCGGGCGTCCAGCTGGATCACCTTGCGGTCCCTGGCAATCCTGAAGAACGGCGTCCAGCGATGCGGCGTCACATAGAGCGCCTGGATCTGGTCGGGGTCATAAGCGATCAGCTGGCGGAAGCCGCGCCAGAGGTCCCGAAAGCCTTCGTCCTCGAAACCGGCCACCCAGGTCGCCATCGACAAGATGCCGTTGAGGCGCAGCAGTCGGATCGCCTCGCGGTCGGATGAGGTGCTGCCGCCCTTGCGGATCAACTGGAGCGTCTGCTCGTCGGTATTTTCCATGCCAAGCAGCCAGCGGATGACGCCGGCCTTGCGATAGAGATGCAGGCTGTCGGCGTCGCGGACGATGTCGTCGGCGCGGGTGGAGCCGACGATCAGCACCGGCACGTTCTCCGCGATCATCGCATCGAGAAAGGCGCGCCAGGCTTTTTTGGACGAGGTCGGGTTCTCGTCGGCAAGGTTGATCAGCTCGACGCCATGCTCGCGGTATAGCCAGGCAATCTCCCGCGCGAGCTTCACGGGGTCGCGGTGCCGCCATCGCGTCCAGAAGCCGCGCTGGCCGCAATAGTTGCACAGATGCGGACAGCCTCGCGAGAACTGCATGACCACCGCGCGCTTGCCTCCCCAATAGCTGTAGCGGCTGAAGTCGATCAGTTCCCAGCCGATGCGGTAGTCGTCGAAATTGGCGATCGTCCTTGCCGGCCGGGTGGCAAAAGGACGGCGCAAATCATCAGGAAAGGCGATGCCCGCCACATCCGACAGCGGCTTGCGTTTCTCAAGCGCTTCGACCAGCGCGACGATTGTCGCCTCGCCCTCGCCGCGCACGATGAAGTCGAAGACATCCGTTTCAGCCAGTATGTCGCGCCAGTGATAGGTCGGAAACACACCACCATAAATCAGGATTGTCGCCGGCTCGATATCCTTGACCATGCCGGCGATCAGCAGGGCTGTCGGATGTGCAGAGGTCGAGCCGGAATGGCCGATCAGAATGCAGTCGGGATGGTCGCTCAACGCGTCCTGGACCAGCGCGGCAAGCGGCATCGGCCCGAATTCGGCGTCCACAAGCCGCACTTGATGTCCCGCGTCGATCAGCGGACCGCCCAGTGCCAGCAAACCGAGCGGCGGCAGATGGTCGTCCGGCACACGGCTGCCGATGGCGGTATGCGGCGGGTTGATCAGGACGATTTTCATCGCGGGCCTTATGCTATGGCGGTCCGCATGTCGTAGTCGGCGATCTAGCTCTGGAGATTGGCCAGCTTCAGCAGTTTTTGTGCAGCTTTTCCGCAGAAATGCCTATCGTCTGAGATGTGCAAGCGGGACATGGCCGGGCCCCTTGATATTCTGCAGCACAAGCTGGGTGTGGACGTCGCGCACGCCTTCGAGCCGCATCAGACGGTGCATGACGAAAGCATTGAGCTCGTCGACCGACGGCACCATCACGTGCAGCAGGAAATCATGGTCGCCGGTCATGGTCCAGCATGAGGACACCTCGTCCATGCGCTGGACGGCGGCGATGAAGCTTTCGGGCGAGCCGTCGCTGTGGCTGGTCAGGCGCACCTGGATGAACACCTCGACCATCAGCCCGACGGCGCGACGGCTGAGCACCGCGGCGAAGCGCTTGATGATGCCCGCCTGCTGAAGAGCCTCAAAGCGCCGCGCGCAAGGTGTCGTCGACAGGCCGATCTGCTGCGCCAGTTCGGATACCGGCTTGCGCCCGTCGCGCTGCAGGATATCGAGCATCTTGATCTCGAATTCGTCAAACTGAGGCATTTTCACTCTCCCAAAGCTCGATCGTGGAGTCTTTTACCTCCAACCCCGCATTTGAGCCACCATCAAAGCTGATTTGCCTCCCGCCATTCCGCTAGAATTGCCGACAATCCGCTGATCATGATTTCTAGGAGAGCAGCCATGAACATGAGCGTTGCCGACTATGCCCGAGAATGCGCGGCGCGAGGTCTTCGCGGCGATTATTCGGTCTGCCGTGCCGATTTCACCGTGGCGCAGGGCTACAATTATAGCGACGAAGAACAGGCGGTGTGGCGCACGCTGTGCGACCGCCAGACGAAGCTGACCAGGAAGCTCGCCCACCATTCCTATCTCGATGGCGTTGCGGCGCTCGGCCTTCTCGACAAGATCCCGGATTTCGGTGAGGTCAGCGAGAAGCTGCGCAAGCTTACCGGCTGGGAGATCGTCGCGGTGCCGGGGCTCATTCCCGCCCAGCCGTTCTTCGACCACCTCGCCAACCGCCGGTTCCCGGTCACCAACTGGCTGCGAACCCAAAAGGAGCTCGACTATATCGTCGAGCCCGACATGTTCCACGATTTCTTCGGTCACGTGCCGATCCTGACGCAGCCGGTCTTTGCCGACTTCATGCAGATGTATGGCAAGAAGGCCGACAGCGTGATTGCGCTCGGCGGCGACGAGATGATCACCAGGCTTTACTGGTACACCGTCGAATACGGGCTGATGCGCGAGCCGGGCCAGCCGCTGAAGGCTTTCGGCGCCGGGCTGATGTCATCCTTCACGGAGCTCCAGTTCGCGGTCGAAGGCGGCGACGCGCACCATGTCCCCTTCGACCTGGAAACCGTAATGCGCACCGGCTACGAGATCGACAAGTTCCAGCGTGCCTATTTCGTGCTGCCGTCGTTCGACGCCCTGCGTGATGCTTTCGAGACCGCCGATCTTGCGGCGATCGTGGCGCGCCGCAAAGGCGAGCCGGCGCTCGATCCGGCAAAGGTCTGAAAGGTTAGGTCTTGTTAGCGGCCGCCAAGGCTCAGGCGGCTTCGGAAATATCGCGGTCGATGATCGACAGATTGCGGCCGCGATGCTTGGCCTCGTAAAGCCGCTGGTCGGCGCCGCGCATCAGCTCCGACACTGCGGCGTCCTTGCCGCAGGTGATGCCGCCAATACTGACTGTCAGCGGAACCGTTCGTTCGTCGACGGGCCGGAAACGGATACGCTCGACTTCACGGCGGATGCGCTCGGCGACGCGCCTGGCCTCGTGTTCGGTGGCGCCGATCAGAAGGGCGCAGAATTCCTCGCCGCCGATACGGCCAAGCACGTCGCCGCTGCGCACGCCACGCTCTATCGCGTTTGCGATCAGGAGCAGCGCATCGTCGCCGATCAGATGGCCGTAGCTGTCGTTGATGGTCTTGAAATGATCGGCATCGATGATCAGCAATGCCCCGCGATCGAATTTACGCCGGGAGCCGTCGAGCGCGGCAAAGAAGCTTTCGCGGTTGAGCATGCCGGTCATGTCGTCGCGGCTCGCCTTTTCCGCCAAGCGCCTGTGCGCGGCGGCGAGTTGGGCATGGGCACGGGCGAGCTCGCGATGGGCGGTCTGCAACCTTTCGCCCTGCCAGAACGTATAGGCGCCGACGCCCCAGGCAAGGGCCAGCGGGCAGACGGTGGAAGTCAACCAGATGGTGCGATTGATCGGAAAACCCATTGCCGGCACGACGATCAGCGTCAGCAAAAGCGAGACGGCGACGGAGGCGAAAGCGATGGCGGCAGACTTTAGAATTATGCGATTCATCGCTTGCTCCCACTGGTCCGTGTTGGTTCCAGCAAAGCGCTGAATGTCACCTTTCGGTGATGCTTAAGATTTTAATCATAGTGCCATTTTCATCACCCAGGACGCGCATAGGTTGTGGATAAACCTCCTGTTAGAAAGATCGTTTCGTGCCATAAGGACCGTATGACCACACTTCCCGACCCCGCCCGCTTTGCCCATGTCACCGACTGGGTGTTCGATCTCGACAACACGCTTTATCCGCATCATTCGAATCTGTTCTCGCAGATCGATGTGAAGATGACCGCCTATGTCGGAGAATTGCTGACGCTGCCGCGCGAGGAAGCACGCAAGCTGCAAAAGGAGCTCTACCGCGAATACGGCACGACACTGAACGGATTGATGACGCGCCACGGCATCGACCCCGATGATTTTCTCGAGAAGGTCCACGACATCGATTATTCCTGGCTGGTTCCAGATCCCGTCCTCGGCACCGCCATACGCCAGCTTCCCGGCCGTAAATTCATCTTCACCAACGGGGATCGCCGGCATGCCGAACGCACCGCGCGGCAGTTGGGCATTCTCGAGCATTTCGACGATATTTTCGATATCGTCGCAGCCGGACTGAACCCCAAGCCGGCGCGGCAATCCTATGAGAAATTTGCCGAACTCCACGCCGTCACCGGGCAAAATGCGGTGATGTTCGAAGACCTCGCCCGCAACCTATCGGTGCCGAAATCGCTGGGCATGACCACGGTGCTGGTGGTGCCGCGCAATTTCGAGCCGACCTTCTCGGAAATCTGGGAACGCGACCCGGCCAATGAGGACGATGTGGACTTCGTCACCGACGATCTCGCCGGCTTTCTCACGGCGATCGTCGAAGTCCCTGCTTGAGGCAGCCGGCGCGCTTCAAGTCCTTGCTTGCATGTCAAAGTTTATAGAAGCGGCTAATGATCCCCCAGGCCTCGTCGGCGGTGTCGACGAAATCGATGATATCCTGGTCGCCGGGCGTGATCGTGCCTTGCTCGGCGAGGAAATCGAGGTCGATTGCCCTTGCCCAGAAAGCCTTGCCGAACAGAATGACCGGCACGCGTTCCATGCGGCCGGTCTGGATCAGGGTCAGCGTTTCGAAGAACTCGTCCATCGTGCCGAAGCCGCCGGGAAATACCGCAACGGCCTTGGCACGCATGACGAAATGCATCTTGCGGACCGCGAAATAGTGAAAATTGAAGCAGAGTTCCGGCGTCACGTAGGCGTTTGGCGCCTGCTCGTGCGGCAGCACGATATTGAGACCGATCGAAGGCGCGCCGACATCGTCGGCGCCACGATTGCCGGCCTCCATGACGCCCGGCCCGCCGCCGGTCACCACGACGAATTCGCGATAGTACGAGGTGGCCGACTGCTGTGAGCAGAGGCGGGCGAATTTGCGCGCCTCCTCGTAATATTTGCTGTTTTGCTCGAGGTTCTTCTTCTGCGTCTCGTTCTTGGCCGCCCAGGCTTCGCCGCCGGGCTCGGGAATGCGGGCGCCTCCGAACAGGATGACGGTCGATTGGATGCCGCGCTCGGCCAGGATCATCTCCGGTTTCAGCAGTTCGAGCTGCAGCCTGACCGCGCGCAACTCGCGCCGCGTCATGAAATCGGGATCGTTCCAGGCCAGCCGATATGTCTCCGCGCGCGTTTGCGGCGTGTCCGGCACGCTTCTCGACCGCTCCAGATCCTCGTCCGAATGCGGCAGCGGCGTCCATCCCGCCTTTTCCATGGGAGTCATATTTGCTTTACCCGTCCAATCATTCACTTGCGCCGTCCCGTGACGCTGCCGCGATTGACCCTCCCCAAGCCTTCACATAGGGTCCGCGCGACTTTCAAACAGGTTAAGGCGCCGGCCCTTAACAGCTTGGTAATGGAGCGAATTCATGTCGAAGCCCGATCTCGCGAGCCTCGAGGAGATTATCGAGAACGCCTTCGAGGAACGCGACACGATTTCGACCGCAACCCGCGGCGAGACGCGCGAGGCCATCCAATCGGCGCTCGACCTGCTCGACCGGGGCGTCGCCCGCGTCGCCGAGCGGCAGGCCGACGGCAAATGGCACGTCAACCAGTGGCTGAAGAAAGCGGTGCTGCTGTCCTTCCGGCTCACCCCGATGGAGATCATCAAGGGCGGTCCCGGACAGGCGGTATGGTGGGACAAGGTGCCCTCGAAGTTCGACGGCTGGAGCGCCGTCGATTTCGAGAAAGCGGGCTTCCGCGCCGTGCCGTCGTCGATCGTGCGCCGCTCCGCCTATGTCGCGCCCGGCGCCGTGCTGATGCCGTCCTTCGTCAACGTCGGCGCCTATGTCGACAGCGGCACCATGGTCGACACCTGGGCTTCGGTCGGCTCCTGTGCCCAGATCGGCAAGAATGTGCATCTGTCGGGCGGCGTCGGCATCGGCGGCGTGCTGGAGCCGATGCAGGCCGGCCCAACCATCATCGAGGACAATTGCTTCATCGGCGCCCGTTCCGAAGTGGTCGAAGGCTGCATCGTGCGCGAAGGCTCGGTGCTCGGCATGGGCGTCTTCATCGGCCAGTCGACCAAGATCGTCGACCGCGCCACTGGCGAGGTGTTTTACGGCGAGGTGCCGCCTAATTCCGTCGTCGTCGCCGGCTCGCTGCCGGGCAAGCCTTTGCCAAACAACGAGCCCGGCCCCAGCCTTTACTGCGCCGTCATCGTCAAGCGGGTCGACGCCAGGACCCGTTCCAAGACCTCGATCAACGAATTGCTTCGCGATTGATCTTTCCCAACGAATACGGATGGAATTCGCTTGCCTGACGGATCTGACCTTATCTGGCTTTTCTTCAAAGCTTCGGGCCGCGTCAGCCGCGCGGCCTATTTTCTTGGAGGACTGCTGGTGGCCATCATACAGGCCTTCCCGCTCTACCGTTTCACGCTGGTGCCGGAAGGCACCACCGAGAGCAACATGTGGTCGGTCATTTTCTTCATCGCCTTCATTGCCTCGCTTTGGTCGAACGTGGTGCTGGCGGTGAAGCGATTGCACGACCTCGACAAGCCGGGCGTTGCGGCGCTGGTGCTGTTCGTGCCGGTTGTCTCGATCATCGCTTTTCTCGTGCTTTGCCTGTTTCCGGGGCAACCCGGCCCTAACCGCTACGGCAAGCGCACCAACGCACCGGCCGAACCCTGAGCGCCGATCGGACATTTTTTCATGCGCTATCGCTCGCTTAATCCGAAACTGATCCTCGAAACCGCCGAACGGCTGGAAGGCCGCGTCGCCGAACGCTTTCCCGATGCAGGCCTGCGCGGCGTCGCCGCCGAGCTCGTGTCGCTGTCGCGCGATCTGGCAAAGGCAGCCAAGGCGCTGGAGGCGCCGATCTGGTGGCTGCGCGGCGTCATCATCGCCGCCTTCGTCGTCGGAGCGCTGATGTTCCTGTTCGTCGGCACAATCCTGCCGCTTGGCCGCATTTCGGGAAACCACGATGCCTTCCAGTCGGTGCAAGGCATCGAAGCCTCCCTCAACATGATCATCCTCGCGGTGCTGGGCTTCCTGGCTCTGATCCGCTCCGAGGAGCGGATCAAGCGCAAGCGGGTGTTCCGCCAGCTCCACGGGCTGCGGTCGCTGATCCACGTCATCGACATGCACCAGCTGACCAAGGATCCGGCAGCACTTTCAGCCAGTTTCAAGCCGACTGCGCATTCGCCAGCCCGCATCACCAACGCCGCCGACCTTGCCCGCTATCTCGACTATTGCTCCGAAATGCTGTCGATCACCGGCAAGATCGCCGCGCTGTTCGCGCAATCGGTGAATGACGCCGTGGTCATCGACGGCGTCAATGACATCGAGAACTTGGCTTCGAACCTGTCGCGAAAGATCTGGCAGAAGATCACGCTGATCGAAACCCCTCATGGGCAGCCGGCACATGTGGCGAAAACCGATCCCGAGCCGGGTCCGCCGCGTCGGCCTGCGGTCCGCAAACAACCGGGGCCGGCAAGCTAAAACCCGCGAGCCGGCGGCAGATCCGCGAGAGCGGCAGAGCGGGGAGTTCCAAAACCCCGGCTTTGCGCCGGATGCTCTAAGCGAATGTTAATCACCCTCGCCCAGCATGCCGGCGAAGACTGTGTCGACCGGCACGGAGCGCTCGACTGGCAAGCGACCTATCTCTGACCACCGAGGAGCCGCGCAAAACGTGGAGCGCCGGCGCTCGCCTGTTTGCCTGGTTCTCTTCGCCGATGAGATTGGAACCGGAAGCCGTCCGCGCACGGCTTCTCGACACCACTTTCGACCGCAAATTCGCGGTCCTGTTCGGCACCATCAGCGTTCTGTTGGTTGCGGTCAGCGCCGCATTTGCCACCGGGGATTGGTGGCCCTACGCCTGGATCGCAGCCGACCTGATGCTTTTCACCGTCCGCGTTCTGCTGATGCGGGAATGCGAGCAGGCCAGCAGGCGCGGCTCGAAAGGGCCGCTGGCAGGCCTGATGGCAGCCAGCGGTGTCTGGTCGGTTGTTTTCGGCCTCGGCTGCTATGGCTGTGTTGCCAGCGGGAATATGGCGCTTTCCGTACTGGCCGCCTTGAATATCGCAGGTGTCGTTGGCGTGGTGTCGTCACGCAATGCGGCGACCCCGCGCTTCGCCATATTCGTCATGTTGGCCGTAAGCGTGCCTTACGCGGTCGGTGCATTGTTTTCTGCGGCGCCCGGAATGCCGATCGTCGGAATTCAAACGCCGTTCTATGTGGCCGGCGTCATCATCGTGCTGCTTCAGAATCACGCGATCAACGCCCGCATGATCCGCGCCGAGCTGGACAATCGCGACCTGGCCATCAAGGACGCGCTGACCGGCCTGCCAAACCGCATCTTCCTGCAGGAGAAATTGCGCGACATGTGCCGCGACCTTGCGGCGCCGGCCGCCAATGGCGGCAAGCCGTTTGCAGTGCTCAGCATGGATCTCGACGGCTTCAAACAGGTCAACGACCGTTTTGGCCACGCCGTCGGCGACGTGCTGCTGCGCAAGGTGCCCGAACGATTGAAGCGCGGCTTCCGGCCGGGGGACGTGGTCTTCCGCATCGGCGGCGATGAATTTGTCATCCTTTTGCCCGCAACCTCGGAGATCGAGGCCACCTACCTGGCAAAGCGGGCCATCGAAAAGGTCTCGGTGCCTTTCGACCTCGGGGTCGGTTCCGCCATCCATGTCGGCTTGAGTGTCGGCAGCGCATTCGCACCCGCCGACGGCGGCGATCCGGAAATCCTGCTCACCTGCTCCGACCATGCGCTCTACGAAGCCAAGCGCACCGGCAAGGGCCGTTACTGGACGCCTGTGCGGGCTACGATCTGACGGTCGCGACGACGGCTTCCGGCGTCAGGCACGGCGATCCGCGCCTCTCCTGTTCGGCCGCGCGCACCAGTGCCGTCACGCGCTTCAGCAAAGGTGCCGGCGTGCCGGCCTTTTCGGCCAGGCGCAGGGCCGCGCCTTGCAGTTCGCCGATCTCCGTCGGCCGGCGGCGCTGAAGGTCATCCCACATCGACGAACGCGCGGCCGGGTCGATGGCAAGCATCCGCCGCGCCAAGAACTTGATCAGCCAGTCGGGCAGGCGAAGCACTTTCGGCAGCAGTGCGGGACGCAGGCCAGCGATGCGAGCGGGTTCGATGCCTGTCGCCGTCATTGCCGCCAATGCTTCGTCGATCTGGCCGGCCAGGATCAGCCGTCAGCGGCGATCGGCAAGCTCTGCCGCCAGCGGCAGGCCGGAAAGCGCCACCAGCGCGTTGTTGAGGTTGAGCAGCAGTTTGCCCCATAGCACCGCTTCGATGTCACCACGCGTGGCGACGGCAAACCCTTCGACGTCAAGCAGTTCGTCAAGGCCTGTCGGACCCTGTTCGATCATCACCTTGCCGCCGCTGGCGCGGTGCAGGCGAAGCGGCAATTCGCCCTCCGGCGATTGAACCACGTTGAACGGCACCATGCCCGCGAGCACCCGCCGGGCGGTGAGATGCGCTCGCAATTTATCGGCATTGTCGACGCCGTTCTGCAGACTGAGTATCACCGCATCCGGTCGGGCATGGGCGGCAATAAGCCCGGCCATGTCTTGCGTCGCGCCGCTCTTGACCGTTACCAGGATGACATCGGCACGGAGGAATGCCGCGGCCGGATCGGCGGTGACCGACAATGCCTCCGCCCTGACGGAACTGTCGCGGCCATCACGGTCGGTGATGCGCAATCCACCTTTTTGCAGCGCCTGCTCGATGCGCGGTCGCGCCAGCAGAACCACCTTTCGCCCGGCAAGTATCAGGCAGCCGCCGGCGTAGCATCCGATACTGCCGGCACCGGCGATTAGGATTGTCTTGCCACGCGTGACCATGCGATGGCCCTGTCCTGGTGGAGAGGCCTTGCCGCAGTTATACGACATGAAAACCATAATGTCGGCGGCATGGCTGGCCCCTATGTCTGGCCGTGACAGGCCTTGCGCTTTCGACTATCGCTTTTGCCCATGACGCTGCCTACCGATCCGACCCGAAACCTGGCTGCTCTCATCCGCTGCGCTTCCGTGACGCCCACCGAAGGCGGTGCGCTGAGCGCGCTGGAAGAAATGTTGAAGCCGCTCGGCTTTGCCGTCGAGCGCCCGGTGTTTTCCGAATCCGGCACACCTGACATCGAGAACCTTTACGCGCGGCGTTCCGGCAACGGCCCGCATCTGATGTTTGCCGGCCATACCGATGTGGTGCCGGTGGGCGATGAAACAGCCTGGACGCACCCGCCCTTTGCCGCCGACATCGCCAATGGCGAGATGTTCGGCCGCGGCGCCGTCGACATGAAGGGCGGCATTGCTTGTTTCGTCGCGGCGGTAGCGCGACATATCGCGCAGAAGGGCGGCCCGAAGGGGTCGGTCTCGCTGCTGATAACCGGCGATGAGGAAGGGCCGGCGATCAACGGCACGACGAAGCTGCTCGAATGGGCGGCTGCCAAGGGCGAGAAATGGCATGCTGCGATCGTCGGCGAGCCGACCAATCCCGACGCGCTCGGCGATATGATCAAGATCGGCCGGCGCGGCTCGCTGTCGGGCACGGTCACCGTCAACGGTCGCCAGGGCCACGCCGCCTACCCGCAGCTAGCCGACAACCCGGTGCGTGGCCTGGTAACGCTGGTCGACGCCTTGCTTCACCCGGTCTTCGATAACGGAACAAGGGATTTCCAGCCGACCAATCTTGAGGTCACTTCTATCGATGTCGGCAACCCCGCCACCAACGTGATCCCGGCGAAGGCGGCGGCGGCCTTCAATATTCGCTTCAACGACACATGGACCGCCGAGACGATCCAGGCCGAGATCCACAACCGCCTCGACCGGGCGGCGAAACGCAAGAAATACCGCGCCGGCAAGAAGACGCCGGTCGACTACGAGATCGCTTGGCGCGACGGGCCGAGCCATGTTTTCCTGACACGCGACGACAGGTTGATCGAGACGCTTGGCGGCTCGATCAAGGCGGTGACCGGCAGGAAGCCGGCGCTCTCCACCTCCGGCGGCACCTCCGATGCCCGCTTCATCAAGGATTATTGTCCGGTGGTCGAATTCGGACTTGTCGGCAAGACCATGCACATGGTCGACGAACGCGTGGCGATTGCCGACCTCGAGACGCTGACGCAGATTTATCTGCGCTTCGTTGAAGACTGGTTTGCGCAGGACATATCCTAGTGATGCTTTCAGCGGATGAAACCTACGCTTCGCTTGCCGGCGCC
>NZ_SUEG01000179.1:7500-9463 GCF_005063415.1 Mesorhizobium sp. | reverse complement strand
GACAAGGATACGGGTGCGGCCTCGGGCATCAACAACGCCGTCTCGCGCATCGGCGGCCTGATCGCCGTGGCGGCGATGGGATCGCTGGCGGCCTGGGTTTATGCTGGCGTGCTCGGCACCGAAACCGGCTCCGGGATTCCGGGCTTCGGCGAACCGCCGTCCGCCGGCCTGGCGCCCGGCCTCGATGCGGCACGACTTGCCGCCAGCGACGCGGCATTCGCGGCCGTTGCCGCGGTGACCGCGCTGCTTTGCCTGCTTTCGGCAATCACCGCGTGGACGACGGTTTCCGGCGAGCGGCTGCCATGGGCGCGCGACACGGCGAATCAGCAGAGCTGACGACGAAAAACGTCGACTCAGCCTTCGATCTTGGCGCTCGCTACCTTCAACTGATTGCTGTCTTCCTGCTTGAGCAGGTCGTCGATGCGTTCGCGCTCGCGCTTGAAGGCGACGAGGTCGTCGCCCTTCAGCGTCTTGCCGACCGGCAGGCGGACGCGCATCGAATCGACCTTGGTGCCGTTGACGATCAGTTCGTAATGAAGATGCGGACCGGTGGACAGGCCGGTTGAGCCGAGATAGCCGATAACCTGACCCTGGCGAACGCGAACACCCGGCTCGACGCCTTTGGCAAAGGCGCTCTGGTGATTGTAGGACGTCTCGTAGCCATTGGCGTGACGCAAGATGATCTGCTTGCCATAGCCGCCGGCCCAGCCGGCCTTTTCGACGACGCCGTTGCCCGCGGCAATGATCGGCGATCCCACGGGAGCTGCCCAGTCGGTGCCGGTGTGCATTTTCACATACCCCAAAATGGGGTGGCGCCTGGCACCGAACCCGGACGTAAACCGGCCATTGGGTAAGGGATTGCGCAGCAGAAACTGCTGGGCGCTGCTGCCGTTTTCGTCGAAATAGTCGGTGCTGCCGTCCTGCATCTGGAAACGGTAGAAATTTCGCGTCGTGCCGCCGAAAGTCGCGGAGACGTAAAGCAGCTCGGATTCGTCGGACGCCTGGTCGTCGCCATCGGGCTGCGAGAACAGCACCTCGATGCGGTCCGTAGGATTGAGGCGCGACTGAAAGTCGACACTGGATGCCAGCAACTTGATCAGCCGTTGCGTCATCGCCTTGGACATGCCGTAGGAATAGGCGGTGCGGTAGATGCCGTCATAGATGTTCGGCAGATTGCCGCGCACTATGGGCGCAGGCGAATCGTCGAATGCCGTCAGCAATTCGGGATTTGGCTCCGGCTCCTGCGCCGGCACGTACTGATCGTGGTCGTCGAGCGCGATGGTGACGATGTGCTGGGTCCTGTCGTAAACGCTGGTGCGAACGATCTTGGCGGCGTCGCCATGGACCTCGAGCCCAACGCGCAGCACGGTTCCTGCCTTGAGGGCCGTGGCATTCAGCAATTTGGCGATCGCCTCGGCCATGCCGGTGGCATCCTCGCCGGTATAGCCCGAATCAGCGAAGGCCTCGGCAATGTCGAGATCCTTGGTGAAGGGGATGATTTCCTCGGCGAAGGCCGGCGCCTGGTCGTCGATGGCGGCACGCGGCGACACCGAGACGTTTTCCGGGACGATCTTGACGTCATAGGAGCCAGCCATGCTTTCGGCGAAGCCGTCACCAAATCGCTGCGGGTCGACATAATGCAGCGAAGCGACCTGGACAGCGCCGTCGCTCAGATCGGTGCCAGCCTCGCGCACGACCTTTTCCACCTCGTCGGCAGAAAGGTCGCTCTTTTCGTCGAAGGCCGCTGTCTCGATCGGGAAATCGACGGTCTTCAAGCTCATCTCGCTTTCGACCTTGGCGCCATAGATCTGGCTGGCGATGGCGGCTGCCGGCTGGGCGGCATTGTCGTCGCCATTGCCAAACACCTGCATCGGGTCGAAAGGCGGATAGGCCCGGCTGGTCGTGTGACCGGCGGCAAGCGCCATCTTGATCTGCACGAAAGGCATGGTGTGGATGACGTCGC
>NZ_SUEG01000179.1:0-2500 GCF_005063415.1 Mesorhizobium sp. | reverse complement strand
GGAGGGTGGCACAGACCAGGGGGTAGCGACTGTTTATCAAAAACACAGGGCTCTGCGAAGTCGCAAGACGACGTATAGGGTCTGACGCCTGCCCGGTGCTGGAAGGTTAAGAGGAGGGGTGCAAGCTCTGAATCGAAGCCCCAGTAAACGGCGGCCGTAACTATAACGGTCCTAAGGTAGCGAAATTCCTTGTCGGGTAAGTTCCGACCTGCACGAATGGCGTAACGACTTCCCCGCTGTCTCCAGCATAGACTCAGTGAAATTGAATTCCCCGTGAAGATGCGGGGTTCCTGCGGTTAGACGGAAAGACCCCGTGCACCTTTACTATAGCTTTACATTGGCATTCGTAGTGGCATGTGTAGGATAGGTGGTAGGCTTTGAAACCTGGGCGCCAGCTCAGGTGGAGCCACCCTTGAAATACCACCCTTATCACTATGGATGTCTAACCGCGGCCCGTTATCCGGGTCCGGGACAATGTATGGTGGGTAGTTTGACTGGGGCGGTCGCCTCCTAAAGAGTAACGGAGGCGCGCGATGGTGGGCTCAGAACGGTCGGAAATCGTTCGCTGAGTGCAATGGCATAAGCCTGCCTGACTGCGAGACTGACAAGTCGAGCAGAGACGAAAGTCGGTCATAGTGATCCGGTGGTCCCGCGTGGAAGGGCCATCGCTCAACGGATAAAAGGTACGCCGGGGATAACAGGCTGATGACCCCCAAGAGTCCATATCGACGGGGTTGTTTGGCACCTCGATGTCGACTCATCGCATCCTGGGGCTGGAGCAGGTCCCAAGGGTATGGCTGTTCGCCATTTAAAGCGGTACGTGAGTTGGGTTCAGAACGTCGTGAGACAGTTCGGTCCCTATCTGCCGTGGGTGTAGGAATATTGAAAGGATCTGTCCCTAGTACGAGAGGACCGGGATGGACGGATCTCTGGTGGACCTGTTGTGGCGCCAGCCGCATAGCAGGGTAGCTATATCCGGACGGGATAACCGCTGAAGGCATCTAAGCGGGAAACCCACCTTAAAACGAGTATTCCCTGAGAACCGTGGAAGACGACCACGTTGATAGGCCGGGTGTGGAAGAGCGGCAACGCTTGAAGCTTACCGGTACTAATAGTTCGATCGGCTTGATCGTTCTCATTCCTAATGCCCATTTCTGGTGACAATCCTTAGATTGCGCCGAGATGGATGGCACAGAAAACAGCTTCTCGAGCAACGTGCGTTTTGCCGACCTGGTGGTTATGGCGGAGCGGCTGCACCCGATCCCATTCCGAACTCGGCCGTGAAACGCTCCAGCGCTGATGGTACTTCGTCTCAAGACGCGGGAGAGTAGGTCGCTGCCAGGTCTGCCAAGCGCACGTTGTTTAATCTTCTCCTTACGAACAGGCCCGCCAACGGGACTCCGGGCCGCGCAAGCGGCCCTTTCATTTGGCGGAAGCTTGAATTCGGTGAGCCAAGGCTTACCTTTAGGGTTGACGCGGGGTGGAGCAGCCCGGTAGCTCGTCAGGCTCATAACCTGAAGGTCACAGGTTCAAATCCTGTCCCCGCAACCAAATACGAAAACGGCCCGCCTTATGCGGGCCGTTTTCGTTTTGATACCACCCCTGCACAAAATGCATCGAACCCCGGTAGCCCTACGGCGCCGGGGTTTTTGTTTTGGGGCGTGCTGCCAAACACCGGAGCAGCGCGCGCGGGGACGGAATTCCACAATCTCGCCGACACCTGCGCTGCATGGATGCAGCTCTAACCGGCATCCCGGTTGGCCAAGGCGATGTGGCAGCAACCGGGGCCATGGCCCGGTGTCCAGGTGACGTTGTCGAAGCGCACTCCGGTGGCCTCGAACAGGCCACGGTCGAAGGCGCCGGCGATGCGGCAGAGCGTGGCGAGCTTCTCGTCGCCGACGCCGGCTTCGACCCAAGCGTCCTTCAGCGGACAGCGCCTGACCTTGAAGGCGATGCGGTCCGGGCCGCGTTCGACGTCGGTCGGATAGATGCGGCCGCCATCCGGGCTGACGGCCAGGAACGCCTCGCCGATCGCCGGTGCGTCGTTCGGGCCGAAATCGGCGAAGGCCACCGCCGCAACCTCCTTGCCGCGCCGTTCGATGGTGCGGATCATGATCGTCTCAGCCTTTTCCGCGCCAACTTCCGCGGTTAGCTCGTCGAGCAACAGACGATAGAGATCGGCGCGGTTGCGGAAGGCGGAATCGAGTTCGCGCGACAGTTTTTCGGCTCGGGCTTCGACGTCGGTCATGATGCGTCCTGTTCGATCCTTGACACTTTTGGCGCCGCCGCCACCAGCGCCTTGCCGATCGCGGATTGCGGCGCGTCGATGACGGTGCGGGCATCGCCGCTCTCGGCAATGCGCCCGGCGTCCAGAATGGCGACGCGGTGGGCGATGGCACGGACGACGCCGAGATCGTGCGAAATGAACAGATAGGCGATGCGCTCCTCGCGTTGAAGGTCGAGCAGCAGCCGCAGGATCTGCGCGCGCACCGAAACGTCG
>NZ_SUEG01000178.1:3678-9516 GCF_005063415.1 Mesorhizobium sp. | reverse complement strand
GGCGTCGGCGCAGCACTTGCCGCCAGCCAGTCCGGCCAAGGCGAGCGGCTTTGCGTCGGCGGGCGGCACGACCAGCGATAATAGACTCAGGCCGAGCGCCATCAGCGCGATCAGCACCGTCCAGCCGAAGCTGGTGCCAAGCCCGGTCTGCCAGATGACCGGCTGCGCCAGCCGGGCAAGCGGCGCGCCGAGTGCATCCAGCCCCTGGAAGCCGAGCGACAGGGGTGCGGCGGCCAGCCCGCACAGGATTGCCGCGACGATCAGGCGCTGGCCGGATCGACCGTCTTGCGCCAGCCAGGCCAGCGCAAAGGCACCGCCAACGCCGAAAAACAGGCCGATATACAGTAAAACCTTGCCGATCCAGATCGCCGTTCGAAGCCCCCGGTCGACGGCTTCGGAGGCGGCCGGCGCGGCACTCGGTGCACCGACCGAGAACAGCACCGAGCCGCCGACCGGATGCCCGTCGGTGGAGATTACCCGCCAGCTCAGCACATGCGTGCCGGATTTCAGCGCCTGCGGATTGTCGATCTCGACGATCTGGCCGCTGAGCCGGAAAGAGCTCAGCTGGATCGACGTGCCGTCGGGCCGCACCAGCGTCAGCACCAGCGGCGAAACCGGTTCGCTGAAGGTCAGCGACATCTGCGACGGGCTCTGCGCCAGCACCGCACCGTCAGCCGGCTCGGCCTTGATCAGCGCCGCATGGGCGAAGGCGGGGTGCGGCGCGGCAATTGCGGCGAGCAGCACGATGGCGGCAAGCAGGCCAGCCACAAGCCGGCCAGAACAGTTGCCGGCCATGCAAGCTTGCCCCAGGAAGGATGCCGCGCTCATCTCACCGCCAAGAGCAGCGGCGCGCTCATCCGCCAAAGCGCGCCGCTGGAGCTCACTTCTTCGGCAGCAGCTTGAGGCCGGGCGCCGGAAATTCCAGCGCGTCCTCGGCCTGCCCGGCCGCCGGAATCTCGATCCAGCGATCGGCAACGCCGTCACATTCCTGCACCACCGGGAAATGCAGCATCTGGCCTGCCGGCAGGTCGGACGCCAGTGTCGCGCGAAAGACGAATTCGTCGTAGAATTCGTCCGGCAGGCTGCCGGCGCTCCAGTCGATCTCCTTGACGCCGCTGGTCACTGCCTGGCCGTAAAGCTGGTAGGACTTCTCGTATTTGCCGTTCTTGACCTGCAGCGTCCAACCCGGCTTCGGCATCGGTTTGACCGAGAGCACCCCTTCCGGGATCTGCACGCGCAAGGCGGTCGTTGCCTTGCCCTCGCAGCCATGCGGCACCCGAAGAACCGCCTTGTAGGTCGAGCCGGCCGCCGCCTCCGGCGTTTCGAGCGTAATGTGGGCAAAGGCCGCGCTGGTCCCGAGGACAAGAAGCACGCAGCCGGGCAAAAGAGATTTCTTCATGACGGTACCTCTCGAAGCGGCCAAGTCAGTGGTCGTCCTGGGGCGCCGCGCTGCCGATGCCTTGCACGGCGAATTCAATCTGCACGGGCCCTGCTTTTTCGAAAGTCAGCGTGGCGGAGAACATTTCGCCCTCCTTGGGCTGCCGCCTCAAATCCATGAACATCAAGTGATAGCCGTTGGTCGCCAATGCGACCTTGCCGCCAGCCGGGATTTCGAGGCCGCCGGTGACCGGCCGCATGGTCATGACGCCATTGCTGACGCCCATCTCGTGCAGTTCGGCCTTGGCCGAAATGTCGGAGGTGATCGACAGCAGGCGATCCGGCGCACTGCCGGTGTTGGTGACGGTGAAGTAGCCGCCGGCCACCTTGGCGCCGGATGGCGTGGCGCGCGACCAGGGGTGCCCGATCTCGAGATCGCCAAGCTTGAACTCATGTGCCAACACCGTCTGGGCGCTGGCGAACAGGAAGGCAAGAACGCAAAGGGCGACGCCGAGACGCCGCTCGAAACCACCCAGTGAGAAGCGCCTGCGGCTGGATGCGGCAGCGCGAAAAGAGTGAGACATGATTGCTCCGTGGACTTTAGGGGATCGCGCCGACGGCCGGTCGCGAACGATGTCGATAAACACGCCGGCGAAGGGTTGTTGCGCGGCGCGAACCAGAACGGCTCAGGCCGTCGCCGGTGGTGCGCGCGGATAGGACGGAGTGCGGGCGCGGGCGAAATCGCGATGCCGGAAGGCCGGCAGGAAAAAGACGATGGTTTCGACGGAGAGGCTGCGAGCCAGGCTCCCGGCGGCATCGGGCGGCGCGTAGACCGCCGAAACGAGGTTGCAGCCAAGCATACAGCAAGCCGGCATGTGCTGCTGATGCGGATCGCCGGCGGGGAGTTGCGCCGCACCGTCATGGGTGCAGATCGTGTTGCCGAAAGCGTCGAATTGCGAGGCGTTCGGCTCGACGCCGGAAGCAAACGCGCCGAACATCGACTGGAGCACGAAAAGCCACGCCGCGGCGAACGCGACCGGCATGCTCCATCGTCTCCGGCGTATGGTCAAGAACCAGCCTCTTCACGCAGCAACGTCAGCTCTCTAGCACGGAGCCGGCGGCCGGAAAATCGCCAAAACGTTGCTGCGGCAACGCAACACAATCACGCGCGTAGCGGCTGCCTGCCCTCGGGAATCGACATCAGCAGCGTCTGGCGGGCCGATTTCAGGTGCTTGCGGCAGGCGGCGTCGACCTTGGCGAGATCGCGCGATTTGAGCGCGGCGATATAGGCGAGATGCTCCTGGACCGCGACTTCGTTGCGCTCGCGCTCCTGCGCCTTGTTCCACTGGTAATGATAGTGGAAGATCATGGCGATGACGTCGTAGAAATCGACGATGAAGCGGTTGTGCGACGCCCGGTGGATCAGCCGGTGAAAGCGCTCGTCAAGCTCGGAGAATTCGCTGAAGCGCACGGCGATCTCGCGCGCCAGCCTTTGATGCTCGTCTTCCAGGCGGTCGAGGTCGGCCCACACCGGGCTGTCCTCGGGCAGAGCGGCAAAGGCTGCGGCCGAGCGCAGTTCGAACATCTCACGGATTTCGGTCAGCTCCAGCGCGAAGGCGCGGGTGAAGCCTTTCAGCACCCAATGGCTGTTGCGGCGCTTCTCGATCAGCCCAAAGCGCGAGAAGCGGATCAGGAATTCGCGCACGCTGGTGGTGCCGACGCCGATCTCGCGCGCCAGTTCGAGCTCGTTGATCTGCATGCCGGCTTCGGCACCGCTGGCAAGCAGCCGCCGCATGAAGGAGCGCTCGATGATCTCGGCCAGCGTGTCGGTTTCTTCCTCGGGGAAGAAATCGTCCGGCCGCGGTTCGCGCAGAACCGTCTTGCTGCGCTTGTTCCAGTCGATCAGCCCGGTCTCTTCCATGCGCGCAAGGATGGTGCGGACCGTCGTGCGGCTGACGCCGAGCAGCGTGCCCAGCTCCGGTTCCGAAGGCAGGCTCCTGGTTTCGTCGAGCAGCCTCAGACCGCGATTATAGGCATCCTTGTAAACGTTGTTGCTCTTCGACATCCCCTGCCCCGTGGCGCGCCGCCGTTTGCGTCCGACGTGAAGCGTTTCTCGCGCATGAAACCGGTACCGCTTCGGAAAACATCATGCGCAACGCTAGTTTTGGTTGTAGAGCCTACTTCACGCATCCAAAAGAAGCGTCGCGCTCTGGCGAAAAAACAATTGACGCATAAATGTTTTTTCACGATAAAAGACATTATATGTTAAGAGCCGCGTGTCAATCCGCTCGCGCACCCAGGAACACACCCAGGAAGCTCCCGTGAACGCCGCAAACAGCATTCTTCTGTCTCCCGCTGACAATGTCGCGGTCGCCAATGGCCGCATCGAGATCGGCACCGTGCTGCCGGGCGGCGCCGTCGCCGCCGCGCTGATCGAGCCGGGCCACAAAGTGGCGATCAAGCCGATTGCGGCCGGCGAAGCCGTGGTCAAATACGCCCAGGCAATTGGCCGCGCCACTGAAGCCATCGCGCCCGGCGAGCATGTCCATTCGCACAATCTGGTCTTCGAAAGCGGGCGTTTGCCGGTGGTGCCGCCGAGCGAGGCAGTGCATGCGACCGAGGCCGACCGCGCCCGCACCTTCATGGGCTACCGCCGCGCCGACGGCCGCGCCGGCACGCGCAACTTCGTCGGCATTCTCGCCAGCGTCAATTGCTCGGCCACCGTCTGCCACGCCATCGCCGACGCCGCGAACCGCACGCTTCTGCCGCAATATCCCGGCATCGACGGCTTCGTCCCGATCGTCCACGGCCAGGGCTGCGGCATGAGCGCCACCGGCGACGGCATGATGGTGCTGCACCGCACGCTGGCCGGCTACGCCCGTCATCCGAATTTCGGCGGTGTGCTGATGGTCGGGCTCGGCTGCGAGGTCAACCAGCTCACCCTCTATGGCCAGAAGGGCGTTGCCGCGGGAAAACGCCATTTCAACATCCAGGAAGCCGGCGGCTCGCGCAAATCGGTCGAGAAGGCGCTGGTCGTGCTGGCCGAGATTGCCGAAGAGGTCGGCAAACTTCAGCGTGAGCCGATCCCGGTCAGCGAGATCGTCGTCGGCCTGCAATGCGGCGGCTCCGACGGCATGTCCGGCATCACCGCCAATCCGGCGCTGGGTGCCGCGGTCGACATCCTGGCCGGCGTCGGCGGCATCGGCATCCTCTCCGAAACGACGGAGATCTACGGCGCCGAGCACCTGCTCGCCTATCGCGCCGCAACTCCCGAGATCGCCGCCAAGCTCGACGGCTACGTGAAATGGTGGGAAGACCACGTCGCCAAGCATGGCGCATCCATCGACAACAATCCCTCACCGGGCAACAAGCGCGGCGGCCTGACCACCATCCTGGAAAAGTCGCTCGGCGCGGTCGCCAAGGGCGGCCAGACGCCGCTCAACGGCGTCTTCGGCTATGCCGAAAAGGTCACCGGGCACGGGCTGGTCTTCATGGATACGCCCGGCTACGACCCGGTCTCGGCCACCGGCCAGGTGGCGGGCGGCGCCAACGTCATCGTCTTCACCACCGGCCGCGGCTCCTGCTTCGGCTGCCGGCCGACGCCGTCGATCAAGGTCGCCAGCAACTCAACCATGTACCACACCATGGAAGAGGACATGGACGTGAATTGCGGCGTCATCGCCTCGGGCGAAAAGACCATTGCCGGCATGGGCCGCGAGATCTTCGAGCTGATCGTCGAGACGGCTTCGGGCCGCAAGACCAAGAGCGAAGAGTTCGGCTACGGCGACAACGAGTTCGTGCCGTGGCACCTCGGAGCGACGCTCTAAGCCGGCCGCAAACACCTGACGTGATCGCCAGGTGTCACAGTTCGTACACCCCAAAAAAGAATGAACATTCCATATTGACTGAGCGATGGAATTAATATTCCATGCGACATATTGGAGGAGATTGGCAGCGGAGTTCCGAGGGAGCAAGCTTTCCCGCCCAGCCATTCGAAGCGGCCATCAAAGAGCGCTTGCGCCGACCGAGGTGATGCACTATCAAAATGCGGTAAATGTTTTTTATTGATAAAGTTCCGTTTGGGCCGCGCCATCCGAATGGAGCTTCCGTAACATTCACCGGGCGACTTAGGGAGGACTCCTAATGAAATTCGTGACCAGCATTCTCAATCGCCGCGCCTTCGTGGCACTCACGGCCGCCTCGATGCTTGCCGGCGTGATGCATTCGGCACCGGCATCCGCGGCTGACGCGACCATTCCGATCATCGTCAAGGACACTACGTCCTTCTACTGGCAGATCGTTCTGGCCGGCGCCCGTAAGGCCGGCAAGGATCTCGGCGTCAACGTGCCGGAACTCGGCGCCCAGGCCGAGACCGACGTCAACGGCCAGATTTCGATCCTCGAAAATGCCGTCGCCGGCAACCCGGCCGCCGTCGTCATCGCGCCGACCGAAGCCAAGGCG
>NZ_SUEG01000178.1:0-3668 GCF_005063415.1 Mesorhizobium sp. | reverse complement strand
CGGCAAGCCGATCGACGAGGCCGCCACCAAGGTCAAGATCATCGGTATCGACTCCGGCGCCGACTCCAAGGCCTTCACCTCGTTCCTGACCACCGACAACATCCAGGGCGGCCGCGTCGCCGCTGACGGCCTTGCCGCAGCCATCGGCGAAGCCAATGGCGGCAAGATCGAGGGCGACGTCGCCCTGATCACCGCGCTTCCGGGCGCCGGCTCGCTCGAACAGCGCGCCCAGGGCTTCAAGGAACAGCTCGCCGCCAAATATCCGGGCCTCAAGCTGGTCGCCGACAAATACGCCGACGGCCAGGCCACCACCGGCCTCAACATCGCCACCGACCTGATCACCGCCAACCCCAACCTCAAGGGCATTTTCGCCTCCAACCTGATCATGGCGCAGGGCGTCGGTCAGGCGATCGCCGAGAACAGCCTCGCAGGCAAGGTCGGGCTGGTCGGCTTCGACAGCGACGAGAAGCTGATCAAATTCCTCAATGACGGCGTCATTTCGGCTCTCGTCGTCCAGGATCCGTACCGGATGGGCTATGACGGCATCAAGACGGCGCTCGCCGCCTCGAAGGGCGAGAAGGTCGAAGCCAATGTCGACACTGGCGCCAACCTGGTGACCAAGGCCAACATGAAGGATCCGAAGATCGACGCGCTGCTCAACCCGAAGCTCGACTGAGCATAGCCGCAAGTGAACTGTTTCCGGGGCATTTTCGCCCCGGAGACATCCCACTCGTGCCAATCGCGAGGCCAATCTTTGGGGCCAATCTGGGAGGATTGTCATGATGTCGACGGCGCAGGAACTCCATCCGGCCCCAACGCTGGAACCGGGCAGGACCATCCTCGAACTGCAAGGGCTGGAAAAGCGCTATCCCGGCACTCACGCGCTGAAGCCGGTCGACCTCGCCTTCAAGGCCGGCGAGATCCACGCCATCGTCGGCGAGAACGGCGCCGGCAAATCCACCCTGATCAAGCTTCTGACCGGCGTCATGCCGCGCACCTCCGGCGACGTCATCTGGGAGGGCAAGCCTGCCGCATTGGCGACGCCGCATGAGGCGATGGCGCTCGGCATCAATGCCGTGCATCAGGAAGTCGTCCTGTGCCGCCATCTCACCGTCGCCGCCAACATGTTCCTCGGCGAGGAGGATGCACGTTTCGGCATCCTGCAGCAGCGGGCGATGGTCAGGCAGGCGCAGAAGATCATCGACGATCTCGGCTTCGACCTGCCGGCGCATGTCATGCTGGGTGACCTGACCATCGGCCAGCAGCAGTTGATCGCCGCCGCCCGCGCCACCGTGCGCGGCACCAAATTCCTGATCTTCGACGAACCGACCGCCTACCTCACCCGCAAGGAGGCCGACCAGCTGTTCACGCTGATCCGCCGGCTGAAGGGCGAAGGCGTCACCATCATCTACATCAGCCATCGCATGGAGGAAGTGTTTGAGCTCGCCGACCGCGTCTCGGTGCTGCGCGACGGCACGCTGGTTGGCACCAGGAACATCGCCGAGACCAATGACGCCGAGCTGGTTAAGATGATGATCAACCGCTCGATCGAGCAGGTCTACCACAAGGAGCATTTCACCCCGGGCGCGATGCTTGTAGAAACCAGGAACCTGTCCGGCAAGGGTTTCGAAAATGTCTCGATGTCCGTCCGCGCCGGCGAGATCGTCGGCCTCTACGGCCTGATCGGCGCCGGCCGCAGCGAGTTCGTCACCACGCTCTACGGCCGGCACCGCAAATCGGCCGGCCAGATCCTGTGGGAGGGCAAGGAGGTCAAGGTCAATTCCGAACATGACGCGATCAGGCTCGGCATGGCGCTGGCCCCGGAAAGCCGCCGCGACCAGGGCCTCTGCCTCAACCTGCCGGTCGGGCTCAACCTCAATCTGCCGATCTACAAGCGCATCTCGAATAATCTGCTGATCTCCCGCGCGCAGGAAAAAGCGCAAGCCGATCGCCAGATCGCCGACCTGCGCATCAAGACGCCGACGCGCGGCGCGCTGGCCTCCAGCCTGTCGGGCGGCAACCAGCAGAAGATCGTCATCGGCAAATGGCTCGCCCATGGCGCC
Source organism: Mesorhizobium sp. (assembly GCF_005063415.1). Lineage (GTDB taxonomy): Bacteria > Pseudomonadota > Alphaproteobacteria > Rhizobiales > Rhizobiaceae > Mesorhizobium. Next base: position 1,605 of record NZ_SUEG01000178.1, on the reverse strand, counting down.
AAGCTGTTCATCTTCGACGAGCCGACTGTCGGCGTCGATGTCGGCACCAAGGCCGAGATCTACCGCCTGTTCGGCGCGCTGCTGTCCAAGGGAGCCGGCATCATCCTGATCTCGTCCTACCTGCCGGAGGTCTATGAGCTCGCCGACACGCTGCACGTGTTCCGGCGCGGCAAGCTGGTGGCCACGCATGGGTTTCGTACCGCTGATCACGAGGAGATCCTCACCCAGGCGCTGGCCGAGAAACAAGAAAAACCGGGAGGACGGATATGAGCACCGAGGCGATCGCTGTCGAAAGGCCGAAACGCAACTACAACGCCCTGTTCGGGCTGACACTGCTGGCGCTGCTGGTTCTTTTGTGGGTCATCCTGTCGGTGGCGACGCCGAGCTTCGCCTCCGCCAACAACATCTCCAACCTGTTGCGGCAAGGGTCGATGATCGCCATCCTGGCGGTCGGCCAGACCTTCGTCATCATCACCGGCGGCATCGACCTTTCCGTCGGCGCCGTGGTTGGCTTCGCCACCGTCATCGTCGCGATGCTGATCAACGCCGGCACACCGGTTTTCCTCGCCATCCTGATCACCTTGCTGGTCGGCGTCGCCATCGGCATGTTCCATGGCTTCGGCATCGTCAAGATGGGCCTGCCACCCTTCATCATCACCCTGGCGACGCTGACCTCGCTGCGCGGCATCGGTCTGTTGATGACCAACGGCAACTCGATCTCGATCAACAACGACGCCTTCCAGACGTTCTCGCGCAGTTCCTTCGTCGGCGTCCCCAATCTGTTCTGGATGGTGATCCTGGTCGGCATCCCGGCCTACATCTTCCTGCACCACAGCCGCTGGGGCCGCTATCTGTTCTCTGTCGGCTCCAACGCCGAGGCGTCGCGTCTGTCGGGCGTCAACGTCCAGCGCACCATCTACATGGCCTACACGCTGTCGGGGCTGTGTGCGGCCTTCGTCGGCGTGCTGCTCGCGTCGCGCATCGGCATCGGCAATCCGACGCAGGCCGAGGGCTGGGAATTGCAGGCGATCGCCTCCTCGGTGATCGGCGGCACCTCGCTGTTCGGCGCTGTCGGCTCAGTGCACGGGCCGCTGCTCGGCGCCTTCATCCTTGCCACCATCAACAACGGCGCCAATCTGCTCAACGTCAACGCCTTCTGGCAGCGCATCATCACCGGCGTGCTGATCATCGTCATCGTCTATTTCGACGGGCTGCGCCGCCGCGGCAAATAGATCGCCCCTAACAACCGCCGGCCTCGCGACAGCAGAGCCGGCGGTGCCATGAACCGACTGGATTGAAGCATGAAAGCCGTCGTCTGCCGCTCGCCCGGCGAACTTGTCCTTGAAGATCGTCCGGCCCCTGGCGCGCCCCCCGCCGGCTGGGCGCTGGTCGCCGTCAGCCATGTCGGCATCTGCGGCACCGACTATCACATTTTCGAAGGCAAGCACCCGTTCCTCGCCTATCCCCGCATCATGGGCCACGAAGTCTCGGGAACCGTGATCGAGGTTGGCGAGGACGTCGATCTCGCCGTCGGTGAAGCCGTGATCGTCAACCCCTATCTCGCCTGCGGCAAATGCATCGCCTGCCGGCAGGGCAAGCCGAATT
>NZ_SUEG01000177.1:4322-9561 GCF_005063415.1 Mesorhizobium sp. | reverse complement strand
CTGTGGCACTCAGATGCCGGGAGCGGGAGCCATCCACCTCATCTGCTTTCGGGCAGTGGCAGAGTACTCTCTATGGCCGAGATGCTGCGCAGAGCAGACGGTCGGCTTTCAAGCCCGGAGCGACAAGAGCGGAACATTGATCGGTGCAGGTGTCGTCATGACGTGACCCGATGCGGCCTTTCAATTGCGAGCGTCGCTTGCTGGAGCTGCGTTAAGTCGGTCGGAGGCCAATGGTATTTTCAATGGAACGCTAATATACATGGAAACCCCAACGAGCAGCGCCTGCCAGATACTTGAGGAATGCCATGCGAAGGCTCATCTTCACGGCAATGTGTATCGCCGCCGCAACAGCCGCTAACGCCCATGATTGGTATGAAGACAAGATTGACCCGCAGACCAAATTCAAGTGCTGCGGCGGTTCAGATTGCCGCGCCGTACCTCGGTCTTCGGTGCGGTCCAGGGTAGACGGCGGGTACACTTATTTGCCGCATAATTTCACCATCCCACGGGACCGTGTACAGGAATCCCCGGACGGGCAATACCATATCTGCGAAAATAAATATGTTGTAACCAACCAGCTGTATTGGCGTTGCTTCTTCGCACCTCGTGTCGATGTGTCTATACTTCTAAAGCATTAACCGCGCGTCGCTTCCGCAACTTACATCTGCAAGGTTCTAGTCCATTAATTCTGTTGGACTTTCTTCAAAATTGTCGAAGCTCAAGCGGTGCGCGGTTGCCCCAGGGGATTTTGTTGGATACGTCGCGGCTATCGAGAGCCTGCGCGCCCTGGGCGTAACTCCATGGGGCGCTGCCGCCGGTGACTTCTGGGCGCGCTCCGCAAATTCGGTGACAGTCCAGATTTTATCGTGTCGGCAGGGCCGTGGTTGTGTAGACTGGCTGCGTGGCCCGCCTTGCCCGCATTGTGGTTCCAAGTCCACTCGCCACGTGACGCAACCGCGGTAACGGCTGGCGATTTCGACCACGATGGACAGCCAAGCGATAGGGGATAACTGGCGCGGGATCATCAGCACGGTTCATGCGGGAGCGGCATTCGCCGGATGCGGTAGCTGCGGCTGCAGTCTCGAATTTGACGCATCAGCACTTGCAAATCGTCAGCCGAGGTCTTTTGCTCGCGCGATAGTTGCCCTTGACCGTTGAATGGTTGGCGAACAGATGAACAAAATCGATCGACGGCGGCCAGAGTCAGAAACGGACACCACCGTAAATGCCGCAAGACTTGGAACTCGGCTGCGCCTCGCCCGCCAGACACGCGGCATGACGCTGAAGACGCTGGCCGCGGCTGCGAATTGCTCGGAAAGCCTGCTGTCCAAGATCGAGAACGGCAAGGCTTCGCCGTCCCTGCCCATGCTTCACCGTCTGGTCGAGGTTCTCGACACAAACATCGGCTGGATGTTCGAGCAAGTCGATGACGACGAGGCGATCGTATTCCGGGCGGGCGCAAGGCCTTTGATTGCGCTCGACGCGCTACGGCGTGGCGAAGGAATTTCGCTCGAACGCATCATTCCGTATTCGCCTGGCCACCTCTTACAATGCAACATCCATCACATCGAGGCAGAGGGCTCGAGCGAAGGTCCGATCCAGCATGCCGGCGAGGAAGTCGGCTATGTGCTCGCCGGCCGGATCGAGTTGATCGTCGACGGCAAGAGCCATGCTCTCGCCACGGGTGATGCCTTCGTGTTCAGATCGGAGTTGCCGCATCATTACCGCAACATCGGCGAGGAACGCGCTAGCATTTTCTGGGTCAACACGCCGGCGACTTTCTGAGCGACGCACTGCGTTCATTTGGATTGACAAATATTCAAGTCTCTTGAATGCTTGCCTCGTGCCTGTAGCACTAACGGGACCAGCCGAGGTCTGGTCCGCAAGCAAGGGGAACCGAAATGCGTCTGTTCAAACTTCTCGCCGGCTGTGCCGCCGCCATTGCCATGGGCTCGGCAGCCATGGGATCGGCGCTTGCCGATACGTTCGCTCTCGTCAACATCAACCAGCAGGCCCTGTTCTTCAACCAGATCAACGAGGGCGCGCAAAAGGCAGCCGACGCCGCCGGCGCCAAGCTGGTCATTTTCAACGCCAACAATGTGCCCAGCGCGCAGAACGACGCGATCGAGAACTACATCACGCAGAAAGTCGACGGCATCATTCTGGTCGCCATCGACGTCAACGGCGTCAAGCCTGCGATCAGCGCGGCCAAGGCGGCCGGCATTCCCGTCATAGCCATCGACGCGCAGATCCCCGACGGCGACAATATTTCGTTCATCGGCGTCGATAACACCAAGGCCGGCGAGGACATCGGCAAATTCTACGCCGACTATGTGAAGGCCGAGATGGGCGGCAAGGCCAAGATCGGTATCGTCGGCGCACTCAATTCATTCATCCAGAACCAGCGGCTCGACGGCTTCAAGAAGGCGGTGACCGAAAGCGGCCAGGCCGTCACCTTCCTCGACACGGTCGACGGCCAGAACGTTCAGGAGACCGCGTTGAGCGCTTCGGAAAACCTGATGACCGCCAATCCCGACATGAACTCGCTCTATGCGACCGGCGAGCCGGCCTTGCTCGGCGCAGTTTCGGCTGTGACCAGCCAGGGCCGCACCGGCGACGTCAAGGTGTTCGGCTGGGATCTGACCAAGCAGGCCGTTCAGGGCATCGACGACGGCTGGGTGGTCGCGGTCGTGCAGCAGGATCCGGCCGGCGAAGGCAAGGCCGCGGTTGAAGCGCTGGGCAAGCTCAAGAAGGGCGAGAAAATCGATCCGATCATCAACATCCCGGTGACGATCGTGACCAAGAAGAATGTCGACCAATACCGCGCGATGTTCAAGTAAACTGCGTCGGCGACCGAGCCGCGGCGCCGCCCGAGGCTGCGCCGCGGATGACTTGCAATCGCGTGGAATCCCAGATGAGCAGTGGCCAGACCTATCGGGTGCGGATGAGCGGCATCTCAAAGCGCTACAACGCCATCCAGACGCTCGATGACGTGTCGCTGACGCTGAAGCCGGGCGAGGTGCTGGGCCTGGTCGGCGACAATGGCGCGGGCAAGTCGACATTGAGCAAGGTGCTGTCGGGGGCTGTGGTTCCCGACGCCGGCACCATCGAGATCGACGGCAAGCCGGTGATCTTCAGCTCGCCGGCGGACGCACGTGCGGCGCGCGTCGAGATGGTCTACCAGGACCTGTCGCTCTGCGACACGGTCGATGTCGCCGGCAATCTGTTTCTCGGCCGCGAGCCGCGCCGCCGCATCGCAGGCATTTCCTTTCTCGACAAGAAGCGCATGCATGACGAGACTCGCCAGATGCTCGATCGGCTCGGCATCGTCATTGCCGACACGCGGCTCAAGGTCGAAAACCTCTCCGGCGGGCAGCGCCAGTCGATCGCGATCGGCCGCGCCGCCTCGTTCGAGCCGGCCGTGCTGATCATGGACGAGCCGACGGCAGCGCTTGCCGTGGCCGAAGTCGAGGCGGTGCTCGAACTGATCCGCGCGGTCAGTGCGCGCGGTGTCAGCGTCATCCTGATCACCCACCGGCTGCAGGATCTGTTCCTCGTCTGCGATCGCATCCAGGTCATGTATGAAGGGCGCAATGTCGCCGAGCGGCTGATCGGCGAGACCAATATCGAAGACGTGGTCAATCTGATCGTCGGCCGCAAGTTCAGCGCGCGCTCCGCCACCAATGGCTATCGCGGTGGAGCGCCGGCATGAGCGACGCGATCCACGCCGCCCAGCCCTCACGAGTGCGCAAGGGCACCTGGCGCGATGGCCTGCTCGCCAATGGCAGTGTCGTTTCGATCGCGCTATTCTTTCTGGTCGTCTGCATCATCTTCTCGGTTGCGACCGACGCGTTTCTGACATCGCCCAATCTGTTGAACATCCTGCGGCAGTCGGCGCCGCTGCTGATCGTCGCCGCGGCAATGACTTTCGTCATCACCACTGGCGGCATCGATCTTTCGGTCGGCTCGGTACTGGCGCTGGTGGCGACGCTGTCGGCGACGCTTTTGCAGTTCGGCCTGCCATGGCCAGTCGTTATCCTCGCCATGTTGGCGCTCGGTGCCCTGCTTGGCGCGGTGCAGGGCTATTTCGTCGCCTACGAGGGCATCCCGTCCTTCATCGTCACGCTTGCCGGGCTTTCGGTGATCCGTGGCGTGGCGCTGCTGATCACCGGCGGCTATTCCATCCCGATCGAGCCCGGAAGCGCTTTCACCGTGCTGGGCCGCGCCTGGTTCCTTGGCGTGCCGGTGCCGGCGCTGATCGCGCTGGCGATCCTGGCCATCGCCTATCTCGCCTTCAACGAGACGCCGTTCGGCCGCTATGTCACCGGCATCGGCGCCAACGCCGAGGCGGTGCGGCGTGCCGGCGTCAACACGCGGCAAACGACGCTCTTCGTCTATGTGATTTCCGCCACCGCGGCAGCCCTTGCCGGGATCATCATTGCTGCCCGGCTTGGATCGGGATCTTCGAATGCCGGACAGGGTTTCGAGCTGGAAGTCATCGCCGCCGTCGTGCTCGGCGGCACCAGCCTGTTCGGCGGCCGTGGAACGATCATTGGCACGGTGCTCGGCGCGCTGACCGTGGCCGTCATCGGCAACGGCCTGATCCTGGCGCATCTGTCGCCTTTCCTGACGCCGATTGTCACCGGAACGATCATCCTGATCGCCATCTGGCTGAACTTCCGTCTGTTCCGCGGCGCCGTGCGGAGCCGTTGAGCCGATGAGCGGTCTGTTCGATGACGCAGTGCCCGCCCAGCGGCTGGCGATCGGGGTCGACACTGGCCATGTGATGACCGTGCTCGGCCCGGTTCCGGTCGACGACATGCGCATCACGCTGATGCACGAGCACATCTTGCTCGATGGCGCGCGCAGCTGGAAATGCCCCTGCCATCCCGATGACATGGCGATCGCCGAGCAGCCGGTGAACATCGAGATCATCGGCGAGTTGCGCATGAACCCTTACGTCAACCGCGACAACGTTTCGCTGGACGACGCCGACCTGGCGCTGTCGGAGCTGCAGCGCTATCGCGCGCTGGGCGGCCACACCGTCGTCGATGCCACCAATATCGGCATCGGCCGCGACCCCGAAAAGCTCGCCCGCATCAGCCGCATGTCCGGCCTGAAGATCGTCATGGGCACCGGCTTCTATCTCGAGCACACCCATCCCGAATGGCTGAAGGCGATGGATGTCGACGCCGTGACCGAGTTCATCGTCAACGACGTCGGCGGCGGCGAGACGCAG
>NZ_SUEG01000177.1:0-4312 GCF_005063415.1 Mesorhizobium sp. | reverse complement strand
GCCGCCGATCATGGCCGGGCTGATCGGCGAGGTCGGCGTCAGCAAGGATTTCACCACCGAGGAGCGCAAGTCGCTGCGAGCTTCGGCGCGCGCCTCGCGCATCACCGGCGTGCCGCTGTCGATCCATCTGCCGGGCTGGGAGCGGCTGGCGCACGAAGTGCTCGATATCGTCGAGGCCGAGGGCGCCGATCTTCGTCATACGGTGCTCTGCCACATGAACCCGAGCCACGACGATCCCGATTACCAGAAAAGCCTCGCCCGGCGCGGCGCGTTCCTCGAATACGACATGATCGGCATGGACTATTATTATGCCGACCAGGACGCGCAATCGCCCTCCGACGAGGAGAATGCACGCGCCATCGCCGCCCTTGTCGAGGCGGGCTTCGGCGACCGCCTGCTGTTGTCGCAGGATGTGTTCCTCAAGATCATGCTCACGCGCTTCGGCGGCTTCGGCTATGGTTATATCCTGAAGCATTTCATACCGCGCCTGAGACGCCACGGCGTCGAGCAGGCGGCCATCGACTGCATGCTGATCGCCAATCCGAAGAGCGTGTTCGCGCGGCTCTAAGCGGCCTGGAGTTACACGGGAGTTCAAATGTCCAAGAAGAAGATCCTGCTTGCCGGCGAATCCTGGGTGTCGACCGCGACCCATATCAAAGGTTTCGACCAGTTTCCGACCGTCACCTACCACACCGGCGCGGACGAGTTGCTGGGCGCGCTGAGGGCGACCGACTTCGACGTCACCTTCATGCCGGCGCATGAGGCGCAGCGCGGCTTTCCTCAGACCATGGAGGCGCTGTCGGCATATGACGCGGTCGTGCTCTCCGACATCGGCGCCAACACGCTGCTGCTGCATCCCGACACCTGGGTCCACTCGAAGCCGACGCCGAACCGCCTGCGCCTGCTGCGCGATTACGTCAGCGGCGGCGGTGGTCTATTGATGTTCGGCGGCTACTACAGCTTCCAGGGCATCAATGGGGGCGCGCGCTACCGCAAGACCCCGGTCGAGGACGTGCTGCCGGTGAATTGCCTGGCCTACGACGACCGCGTCGAGGTTCCCGAAGGTTTTGCGCCCGTGCCGAAACCAGGGTCGAGCCATCCCATCCTCAGGGGTCTCGGCTCGGACTGGCCGATCCTGCTCGGCTTCAACGAGGTGACGCTGAAGGACGGGGCCGAGGTCCTGGCCAGTGTGTCGTCGGATTATGGCTCGCTGCCGCTGCTTGTCACCGGCCATTACGGCAAGGGCCGCACCGTGGCCTGGACATCCGATGTCGGGCCGCATTGGCTGCCGCCGCAATTCATCGCCTGGCCAGGCTACAAGACCCTGTTCGAACAGATGCTGGGCTGGGCGACCGGTGAGAGCTGAGCCATGCATGTCCACGTCGTCGGCAATGCCTGCGTCGATACCGTGTTTCGCGTCGGCCGCTTCCCTGCCGCGGGCGAGACTTTGAATGCCGTGAGCTATGCCGACGGGCTCGGCGGCAAGGGCGCCAACCAGGCAGTCGCAGCAGCACGGACTGGTGCAGAGGTGACGTTCTGGACGGCGCTCGGCAAGGACCCCGCTGGCGCATGGATCAGGAGCCGGCTCGACAGCGATCTGTCCGACCTCGAGGTGAGCGAATTCGAGCTGCCGAGCGACCGCTCGACCATCGTCGTCGATAAAGGCGGAGAGAATTTCATTGTCAGCGGCGTCGCCTGCAGCGAAGCCTTCGACCCGGTTGCGCAGACAGCACTTGTCCGCTGGATCGCGCCCGGCGACATCCTCGTCTGCCAGGGCAATCTGCGGGCTGCCGTGACCAATGCCTGCCTCGGGGCAGCAAGGGAAAACCGTGCGCGCACCGTTCTCAACGCCAGCCCGATCGACACGGCCTCGCTGCCCGATCTCGGCCTGGCGGAGGTTTTGGTGGTCAACCAATCCGAGGCGAAAACCCTGACCGGCCGGGATGATATGACAGCAGCCGCCGGCGCGCTGCTAGCTAAAGGCGCAGGCACCGTTGTCATCACGCTCGGTGCCGCAGGCTGTCTCGTGCTTGGCCCGGGCCATGAAAAGCCGCTTCGTTTGCCGGCGCCGCAGGTCGAGGCGCTCGACACCAGCGGCGCCGGCGATGTGTTCTGCGGCTGCCTCGCCGGCGGGCTTGCGCGGGGCATGCCGGTCACCTCGGCGCTGGAGCTTGCGCTCGCGGCCGCCGCAATTGCCGTGACACGGCCGGGCACGCTGGCATCCTGTCCTTCCGCCTCCGAGATGGCGGTGCTCATCGATCAAATGGAGCTCTCATGACCCAGATCGGCCAATCCGGGGGCGACGCACTCTTGGACCTTTTCGGCCGCACCAAGGTAGTGATCGGCGTCGTTCATCTGGCGCCGCTGCCCGGCGCGCCGCGCTATGACGGCGAGGCCGTGGAAGTGATCTACCAGCGCGGGCTCGACGACGCCAAGGCCTATCTCGACGGCGGCTGCGACGGCGTCATCGTCGAGAACCATGGCGACATCCCCTTCGCCAAGCCTGATGATATCGGCCCGGAGACGGCGGCCTATATGGCGGTCGTCTCCGACCGCATCCGCCGCGAACTCGGCAGGCCGATCGGCATCAATGTGTTGGCCAATGCCGCGATCCCGGCCTTGGCTATCGCCAGCGCTGCCGGCGCCGGTTTCGTCCGCGTCAATCAATGGGCGAACGCCTATGTCGCCAATGAGGGTTTTGTCGAAGGCGAGTCGGGCCGCGCGGCGCGCTACCGCGCCAGGCTGCGCGCCAACGGCATCCGCATTTTCGCCGATGCCCATGTCAAGCACGGCGCACACGCCATCGTCGCCGACCGTCCGGTGGAGGAACTGGTCAAGGACCTGGTCTTCTTCGACGCCGACGCCATCATCGCCACCGGCCAGCGCACCGGCCACGCCGCGGATTTGGGCTACATAAGCATAATCAAGCAGGCCGCCGGCCTGCCGACGCTGGTCGGCAGCGGTGTCACGGCGGACAACGCCAAGGATATCCTCGCCATTGTCGACGGGGTCATCATCGCCAGCGCGCTGAAGCACGACGGCGTCTGGTGGAACCAAGTCGACTCTGCTCGAGTAAAGGCGTTCATGGGTGGTCTAAAGCGATAGCTGACTTCAACCGCCTACCCCACCGAGGGCTCGGGCCACCTCCATCAGAGACGGCGGACAGGCCCAGGATACTGCGCGACCAGATCGTCGACGGTCAGCAATGTAATGCCTTCCACAATCGATTGAGCAATCAGGATCCGATCGAAGGGGTCCTTGTGGATGGGTGGAAGCCCCTCCACCGCAATGGTATGCTCGCCGGTGATTGGCAGCTCATGATAGCCATTGTCTATCAGGCCCCGACGTAAAAGACGCGCATCGACCCTAAAGTCAGGGCGGGCCAAACTGCATTTGATGGCAATCTCCCAGAGACTTGCGGCGCTGAAGGTCAGGTGGTTGTCGACATTCTCGATCTCAGCAAGGGCGGCGGGCGGGAGCTTTCCGGGCTCGCCCGCCGCCCAGAGCAGAAGATGGGTATCGAGCAGTAGTTTCATGCGTCGCCGCCAAACAGCTTCTCGATTTCCTCATCGGCCATGCGATCAAAATCGTCCGGAACTGAAAACTGCCCGGCCATAAATCCCAAGCGACGCATTTCGCCGGCCTCAGGTGCGTCTATGGCAACGACCTTGACCATCGGCTTGCCGGATTTGGCGATAATGAAAGATTCGCCTTTGGCCGCCCTGTCGACAAGACGAGACAGATGCGTCTTGGCCTCGTGGATATTAACGGTGCGCATTGCGGCCTCGTGACTTAGTCTATAAAACTTAGTCTAATTGGCCCGATCTTCAAGTGTGTATCTCTCGGCGAATAGGATGGTGCTCCAATCGCCCATGTCCTCGAGCAAAAGCCGTGGCAGATCTTCGCGCAGCCCGCCTGGGCGGAGGCCAATGCTTGTGTGAACCGCTCGCGCGCTCGTGAGCACCACCAGCTTCTTCTGCTCCACAGGGCGGCATCAGCGCCCGGATATCGAAGCCTGGGGCCGTGATGATGGGCAGATGGGACAGAATAAGGGAGATCTCAATGGTGAGAACCCGTATCAGCTCAGCGCGCTTGGGCACCTCGGCGCAATCGAGGCGATTGAAATGGGCAATGCCTGCAAACTAGGGCCTCGAGGCCTACGCTCTCGGCGCCCGTATCGGCATCACCGCCGTCCTCCACACATGGGGCTCTGCGATGACCCACCATCCGCACGTGCACATGATCGTGCCGGGCGATGTCGCCCGGCTCGATCGATGATAGTCGAGCGGCTACTAGGCCGGCAACGCGCCGG
>NZ_SUEG01000176.1 GCF_005063415.1 Mesorhizobium sp. | reverse complement strand
CCTGAGTTCCACCGATGTCGCCATTCGCACGCCGGACGGCCCACGCTGGTTCTCTTGGATCGAGCTGTCGGTGCGCGACAAGGACAGCGGCGCCGTTTCGCATCGCGCCATCGCCCGCGACATCACTGCCCGCAAGCGCGCCGAATCCTCGCTGATCACCGCCCGCGAGCGGGCCGAATATGCAAGCCAGGCCAAATCGCGCTTCCTCGCCACCGTCAGCCACGAGATCCGCACGCCGATGAACGGCATCATGGGCATGGCCCGGCTTCTCGCCGACACCAGCCTTTCGCCCGAGCAGCGGACCTATGTCGGCGCCATCTCGACCTCGGCCAGCGCGCTGCTGGCGCTGATCGAGGACCTGCTCGACTACTCCAAGATCGAGGCCGGCCGCTTCGATCCCGAACCGCAGCCGATGTCGGTGCGCGAGATCGCCGACAATGTCATCGAGCTTTTGGCGGCGCGGGCTTTTGCCAAGGATATCGGCCTCGGCTGTCATGTCGAACCCGACGTGCCGCAGCTGATCACCGCCGACCCCGGCAGGGTCAGGCAGGTGCTGCTCAACCTCATCGGCAACGCCGTCAAGTTCACCGACAGCGGCGGCGTCCTGGCAAGCATCGCCCGCGTCCGCACCGAAACCACCAACCGCATCCGCTTCACCATCACCGACACCGGCCCCGGTCTGCGCGAGGAGGACATGGAGCGCATCTTCGAGGACTTCGAACAGGCTGACGGCACCTCGACCCGTGCGCATGGCGGTGCCGGCCTCGGTCTCGCCATTTCCAAGCGCCTGGTGACCGCCATGGGCGGCACCATCTCTGTGTCGAGCCGGCTTGGCCAGGGGTCCGAATTCGTCTTCGATATCCCCGCTATTTCCGCCGTCGAGGCGCCGCAGATCCGCCAGGACCCGCTGTCGGGCCGGCATGCGGTGATCGTGTCGAAGAACCTGGTCGAGGCCGAAGCCATCGCCCGCACCATTCGCGCCAATGGCGGCACGGTCGATCTGGCCACCACCGCCGCCCAGGCCACCCCTTTCGCCGAGGGCTGCGACGTGCTGCTGATCGATGCTGCCATGGAGCAAAGCGACGGCAGGCTGCTCAGGCGCCTGCGCCAGGGCGGATTTGCCGATTGCGAGGCGGTGACGCTGATCGCGCCGACCGACCGCGGCATGCTTGGCGAATTCCGTGCCAACGGTTACGCCACCTTCCTGGCGAGGCCGGTGCGCGGCGAGACATTGCTGCGCGTGCTTTTGACCAGCCATGCGCCGGTCATCGCAGAGCCACAACCGCAAAAGCGCGGCGCGCAGGCTGGGCACGCCATTGGCGCCCGCCAGCAGGGCCTGTCGGTGCTGATCGCCGAGGACAACGACATCAACGCCATGCTGGCCCGCGCCACGCTGCTGAAGGCCGGGCATCGCGTGAAAGTGGTCGGCAACGGCAAGGCCGCGGTCGAGGCGGTCATCAGCACCGGCCACAAGCACCGCTACGACGTGGTGCTGATGGACTTGCACATGCCGGTCATGGACGGTCTGGACGCCATCGCCGCCATCCGCCGCCATGAGGAGGAGACCGCGGTGCCGCCGGTGCCGATCATGGTGCTGTCGGCCGACAGCCAGGAAAAGACCCGCCACGCCGTGCTCGCTCACGGTGCCAGCGGCTTCGTCACCAAGCCGCTCGACCCCGATGCCCTGGTTCATGCGGTCGAAGGGCAAGTGGCCGCCTGAGGCACAACATAGACGGTTGATAGATTACCCAGCCGACGAAGTATTGCCCGCAGAGCCGTATCACGGTACTGTCACAATCCTGTTGCACCTACACCGTATCCCCGTGCCAAGAGGGATGGCTCGAAGGAGAATCACTCGTGCATACAGTCATGCCGGAATGTGATGCTCGGCCGAACGCCAGCGGGCCTTTGCTCGTCGGCCGGAACGCCGATGCCGTCATAAAAGGCGCATCGCTCGGCCGCATCGGCAATCTCGAAGTGCGGCTCGCCCGCAACGAGGCCGAGATCGCTGCCGCGCAGGAAGTGCGCTACCGGGTGTTCTACGACGAGCTTGGTGCCAGGAAGGACCTGTTCCAGATGCAGGACCGCCGTGATGCCGATCGCTTCGATCCCCTCTGCGATCATCTGCTGGTCTTCGATACTTCGCTTTCCGGCCCCGAGCATCGCCGCATCGTCGGCACCTACCGCCTGCTGCGGCAGGAGATTGCCGCGGCCGCCGGCGGCTTCTATTCCGAAGGCGAATTCGAGCTGACCAAGCTGATCGCGCGGCATCCCGGCCAGCGCTTCCTCGAGCTCGGCCGCTCCTGCGTTCTGCCGGAATACCGCTCGAAGCGCACCATCGAGGCCCTGTGGCAAGGCATCTGGGCCTATATCAACCATTACGGCATCGGCGTGATGACCGGCTGCGCGTCGTTCCACGGCACCGTGCCGGCGGCACATGCCGAGGCGCTGACCTATCTTGCCCACCACTGCCGGACGAATTCATCGTGGGACGTGCGTGCCGTCGCCGGGCGCTATTGTTCCATGGATCTGATGCCGATCGAGGCCGTCAATGCCAAAGCGGCGATCGCCGCGATGCCACCGCTGGTCAAGGGCTATCTGCGCGTCGGCGCGCGCATTGGCGACGGCTGCGTCATCGACCGTGAATTCTCGACGGTCGACGTGTTCGTGGTGATGCCGGTCAAGGAGATCGGCGCCCGCTACGTCAATTATTATGGCGGGGAAGCGCAGCGGTTTGCGGCCTGAGTAAGGCAGTAGGGGAATAAGGCAGTAGGGGAGTAGGCAGAGAGAAGGCAACGACCGGAGTAGGCAATTGCTCTACTTTGCCCGACGTAGCGTTATTCCCTACTCCCGTACTGCGCTATTCCCCTACTCCCCTAACTTACGCATCCTTCTCAGCCTGCTCGTTGACCGGTCCCGGCTCCACCGGCGCTTCGCTTGCCACATGCTTGGGGCCGCCCTTGGCGACGCCGACCATGGCCGGCCGCAGCACACGCTCGCCGATCGAATAGCCGGGCTGCACGACCTGCACGACCGTGTTGGCCGGTACGTCGGGATTGGGCACCTCGAACATCGCCTGGTGGAAATTCGGATCGAATTTCTCACCCTCGGGCTCGAGCTTCTTCACGCCGTGGCGCTCCAGCGCCGACAGCATGGCGCGCTCGGTGATCTCGACGCCGTCGATCAACGCTTTGAACCCGGCATCGCCGGACGCCTTGGCCTCCTCCGGGATGGCATCCAGCGCACGGCGCAGATTGTCTGATACCGACAGCATGTCGCGGGCAAAGTTGGCAACCGCGTAGGCGCGCGCATCGTGAACGTCGCGGGCGGTGCGGCGGCGCAAATTCTCCATGTCGGCCGCGACGCGCAGCGCGCGATCCTTCAGCTCTTCGTTTTCCTTCAGAAGCCGCACAAGCGCTTCATAGTCGCCGTCGACGCCGCCTTCCCTTGGCTCCGCGGCAGCCTCGGTCTTCTCGGCTTCATCGGGCACGCGTTCGTCTTTTGCCTGGTCGCTCATCGCCGTTTCCCGTCATTTTCGAATGGTGTGGATTTGCGCCCGATATCGAGGTTTAGCGGCCAAAAATCAAGGGGCAAGCGATACTCCAGCCGCTGTCGCGGCTGATGACCGACGGCGCAAACCTTTCGATTTTAATTCAAACTTTACCGTACCCGCCGGCTTTGCTTGCCAGGCTACTACAATGCGGGAACCATTCCTCCCGTGGAAGAGTTTCGAAGCCGACACAGGATTTTGAGATGATGCCCCGCAGGAACGGCGAAAAACGCGACGGGCTCGCCGCCGATATCCGGCGCCAGCTCGGCACTGAGGCGACCAAGCGCTTTCTGCGCACCTTGCCGGCTTTCCGCACGGAGTCCGATATTCCCGACCGTCTGAAGGAATTGCTCGACCGCCTGGACGGCGTGGAAGCCAAGGTGGTCGCAGGCGGGCGCCGTCGGTAGGCGTCGTTGCCGGCGTCGCGCCCGGCGATTGTGGCCGCATTCCTTGCCATCGCGCGACATTTACGCGCAGTAACTTTGCGTGATCTCCGCCTTGCGGCAGCGCCCCGCTCCGCCTATGTTTCATGATGAACATGATTTCCCCCGAAGCTGTGGCAAACAGCAAGCGCGCCTGGTTGAAAATCCTGTCGCGCTATAAAAAGCCCGACAGGCGTCGCAGCGCCGTCGAACTCGCCATCACTCTCATCCCCTTCGCCACGCTGTGGGCACTGTCCTCGGCCGCCTATGCCTATGGCCATTGGTGGGGTCTGGTCCTCATCCTTCCGGCAGCCGGCTTTCTGGTGCGGATTTTCATGATCCAGCACGATTGCGGCCACGGGTCCTTCTTTGCCAATCGCTATGCCGACGACTGGATCGGCCGCGTGCTTGGCGTGCTGACGCTGACGCCCTACGATTGCTGGCGCCGCGCCCACGCAACCCATCACGCCAGCGCCGGCAATCTCGACGAGCGCGGCACCGGCGACATCAAGACACTGACCGTAGCCGAATACCGGCAATTGTCGTGGCGGGGCCGGCTCGCCTATCGCCTCTATCGCCATCCGCTGGTGATGTTTGGCCTTGGCCCGATATGGATCTTCATTTTCGAGCAGAGACTGCCGTTGGGCATGATGCGGGGCGGCCTCACCCCCTGGGTGTCGTCGATGTCGACCAATCTCGCTATCGCGGTCATCGCCGCGCTGCTCATCTGGTTCGTTGGCCCTGGCGCGTTCCTGGTAGTGCATTTGCCGATCGTCATCCTCGCCGGATCGGCCGGCATCTGGCTGTTTTATGTCCAGCACCAGTTCGAGGAGACGGAGTGGACAAAGGACTCCGAGTGGGAATTCCAGCACGCAGCCCTGCACGGTTCGTCCTATTACGACCTGCCGCCGGTGCTGAACTGGATTACCGGCAATATCGGCGTCCACCACGTGCACCACCTCTCGGCCAAGGTGCCATGCTATCGGCTTCCGGAAGTGCTGAGGGACTATCCGGAATTGCGTGAGATCGGCCGCGTCACGCTTCTCGACAGCCTGCGCTGCGTCAAGCTGGCGCTGTGGGACGAGAGCCGCAGCAAACTGGTATCGTTCCGCGAAGCGCGGATGGCCGTGTAGACGCACCGCCGCACCAAGGGTGCGGTGGGCCCCAAATTCCGAGCTTAAGCCGCCCGGCGTTCGTCGCGCATCAGGATCTCGCCCTGGCGGATCTCGGTGCCCAGCACTTTCAGGCATTCGCGCATGAAGGCGGCAAGGCCCGGCCAGCCCTTGGCCGACACAAGATTGCCGTCGACATGGGCGCCGGTCGGCGCAACATCGATATAGATGCCGCCGGCCAGCGTGACTTCCGGCTCGCAATATTGCAGCGCCGCAACCTCGCGGCCGCGCACCACGCCGTCGACCGCGATCAGGATCTGCACGCCGTGGCAGATGGTGAAGATCGGCTTGCCGGTTTCATGGAAATGCCGCACCAGCGCCTGCACGCGCTTGTCGATGCGGATATATTCCGGCCCACGTCCGCCCGCCGCGTAGACGGCGTCGTAGTCGGCCGGATTGACCTCCGAAAATGTCTTGTTGAGGACGTAGTCGTGGCCGAGCTTTTCCGTATAGGTCTGGTGGCCTTCGAAGTCGTGCAGCGAGGTCTTCAGGACATCGCCGGCCTTCTTGTCCGGGCAGACGACGTGGACGGTGTGGCCCACCGCATGCATGGCCTGTTCAAAGACGAAAATCTCGTATTCCTCGCTGAACTCGCCAACGAGCATCAATATCTTCTTGCCAGCCATACCCGGTTCCTCCCTTGTGGCCACATTTATTCGGATCGCGAAATAATGGACCTATCCTAAGGCCGGGACGGGCAAAACAAAAGACCGAATCCGCAATGTGGTCCGACCAGATAGGGTTTCTGGCCCTCTGGAGCGGATCAGCCGGCGCGCACCCGCCGCCAGGAATATTTCGGGCCTTTGGCCTCCGGCTTCACCGCCGGCTGATAGGACAGCGGCAGTCCGCCGGTGCGGCCTTGCTCGAGTCGCTTCAGCAGCACCGGGTGCGAGATCTCGAATTCGTCGAAGCCGAGGCGCAGCATATGCGGCAGCTGGTCGACCAGCACTTGCCCGGTGGCGCGCATGGCGCCGGTGAAGTGGTAACGGCTGCGCAGCAATTCGCCCTTGGAGAACGAGCGGCCGTCATTGAACGCCGGGAAGGCCAGCGCCACCAGCGACAGCTGATCGAGCAGGCCGGCGATCTTTTCGAGCTGGTCGCCGGGCTGCAGCAGCACGCCGATGCGTTCCTTCGCCGACCGCCGCACCTCCGGATCGAGGCCGAGAAACGCCTGCAGCGGCAGGATGAAACGGCCATTGCCGACCAGCGCCTCGGCGCTTTCGGCATGAACCCATTCGTCCTCGCGGAACCCATCCGGTGTCCACAGCCGCGTGGCGTTTTCGGCTATCAAGTCGCTCATCAAGAAATTCCCAAGTCCAAAATCTGGATGCCAAAAATCCTGGATCCCAAAAAAGACCCTAAAGCGAGGCGTCGGTCAGCGACCTTTCCAGCCCCGACAAATGAATGCCGCATTCGGTCTTGGCGTGCCCGGCCCAGCGTCCGCTGCGCGCGTCGTCGCCCGGCTGCACCGGCTGCGTGCATGGGAAGCAGCCGATCGACAGATAGCCATAGGCGACCAGCGGGTTTTCACGCAGCGCATGTGCGCGCATGTAGCCGGCCTGGTCCGATGTCGTCCAGTGCGCCAGCGGATTGATGCGGATGCGCGAGCCGACCGCCTCGAACACCGGAAGCGCTGCCCGGGTCGCCGCCTGGAAGCGCTTGCGGCCGGTGAACCATGCGCGGAACGGCTCGACGCCGCGCGCCAGCGGCTCGACCTTGCGCACGTCGCAGCAGGCGTCGGTATCGGTCTCGTTCAGATTGCCGGTCGGGTCGATCCTTGCCAGCGCCGCATCGTCGGGCCTGATCACCCGGATATCGGTCAGCCCGAAATCGGCGACCAGCGCGTCACGATAGCCGAGCGTTTCCTCGAAATGCTTGCCGGTGTCGAGAAAGATCACCGGCAGCGTGCGGTCGATCTCGGCGATCATGTGCAGCAGCACCGCCGAATCCGCGCCGAAGGACGAGACGGCGGCGATTTCGCCGTGAAAGAATTCCCGGGCCGACCGCTCGATGATCTCCAGCGGCTTCAGGTGGCCATAGAGCGCGTCGAGGCCCGCCGCTTCGGCGGCGATGCCGGCCTCGACGTCGACGATGCGGTCAAGCGGCCTTGGTTTCGCCAGCATAGAGCGCCTCCTTGAACGGCGCGGGACCGACTCGGCGGTAGGCGTCGATGAATCGTTCGTTTCTGTCCAGCCGAAGCCCGAGATAGGTCTCGACGATCTGCTCGATGGCATCGGTGATCTCTTCCGAACTGAAGCCGCGGCCGATGATCTCGCCGACCGAGGTATTCTCGTCGGCCGAGCCGCCGAGCGTCACCTGGTAGAGCTCGGCGCCTTTCTTCTCGACGCCGAGGATGCCGATATGGCCGACATGGTGATGGCCGCAGGCATTGATGCAGCCGGAAATCTTCAGCTTCAATTCGCCGATCTCGCGCTGGCGCTCCAGCGAGGCGAAGCGCCGCGAGATTTCCTGCGCCACGGGAATCGAGCGCGCCGTCGCCAGCGCGCAATAATCGAGGCCGGGGCAGGAGATGATGTCGCTGATCAGGTTGGAATTGGCCGTCGCCAGCCCGATATCGACAAGCGCGTCGTAGACCGCCTTGAGGTCGGCCCGCGCGACATGCGGCAGGATGAGGTTCTGCTCGTGGCTGACGCGCAGCTCGTCGAATGAATATTTTTCGGCAATGTCGGCGACCGCTTCCATCTGGCTGTCGGAGGCGTCGCCCGGCGTCTCGCCGATGCCCTTGAGCGAGATGGTCACCGCCGCGTAGTCGGGATGGCGATGGGTGACCACATTCTGGTCCAGCCATTCGGAAAAGCTCTTGGAGTCGAGCCGGGCAAGCTTGACCGCCTCGTCGCCTTCCGGCCGGTCGACAAGCGCCGGCGGCGCGAAATAGGCGTCGATGGCACGGATGTCGGCTTCCGGCAGCCTCAGCTCGGCGTCCTTCAACTCCTGCCATTCGGCCTCGACCTGGCGGGTGATCTCCTCGACGCCGGTCTCATGGACCAGGATCTTTATGCGCGCCTTGAACTTGTTGTCGCGACGGCCG
Source organism: Mesorhizobium sp. (assembly GCF_005063415.1). Taxonomy (GTDB): domain Bacteria; phylum Pseudomonadota; class Alphaproteobacteria; order Rhizobiales; family Rhizobiaceae; genus Mesorhizobium. The sequence goes on along the minus strand of NZ_SUEG01000176.1, from coordinate 1,469 downwards.
TAGAGGTTGTAAACGCGCAGGATCGCTGTGCAATAGGACAACAGATCCGCTTCGGGCAGGAAGTCGCGGATCTTCTTGGCGACCATCGGCGTGCGGCCCTGGCCGCCGCCGACATAGACGGCGAAACCGAGCTCACCGGCAGCGTTCTTCTTCAGGTGCAGGCCGATGTCGTGCGTCTGGATGGCGGCGCGGTCGCGCTCGGCGCCGGTCACCGCGATCTTGAATTTTCGCGGCAGGAACGAAAACTCCGGATGCACCGACGACCATTGCCGCAGGATTTCGGCATAGGGGCGCGGATCGGCAACCTCGTCGGCGGCGGCGCCGGCGAAGTGGTCGGCGGTGACGTTGCGAATGCAGTTGCCGCTGGTCTGGATGGCGTGCATCTCGACGCTTGCCAGATCCGCCAGGATCGCCGGAATGTCCGACAGCGCCGGCCAGTTGAACTGGATGTTCTGGCGCGTCGTGAAATGCCCATAACCCTTGTCGTATTTGCGGGCGATGTGGCCGAGCATGCGCAGCTGCTTGCTGTTGAGCGTGCCGTAGGGCACCGCGATGCGCAGCATATAGGCATGCAGCTGCAGATAGACGCCGTTCATCAGCCGAAGCGGCCGGAACTGGTCCTCGGTGATCTCGCCGGCAAGCCGCCGCGCGACCTGATCGCTGAACTCGGCGACGCGGGCCTTGACGAAATCGTGGTCGAACTCATCGTAACGGTACATATTCAGATCTTTCCGGGCGCGTCCGCCCGTTATTTTCTTCGTTCGAGCATGATCGGGATCATGCTTGTGTCATCTACGCCGCGCGTGCGGCCTGCGGACGAGCCTGCTTGCCCAGATCGTTGCGGGTGGTCGGGCCGGCGGCGCGGATCTTTTCACGCAGCCGGACCGCCTCGACTGCACCGTTGACCACGGTCACGTCGATCAGGTTGACGTCGACCACTTCGTTGTTGGCGGAGGCCTTGGCGCCGATCGCCTCCAGCCGGTCCTCGGCCGCCTTGTCATGGGCGATGTCGGCATGGTCGATGGTCTCGGCCCAGCCGCCATTGGCGTACCAGACGGCTATGCCGTCGGCGAGGCGGTTCGCGGTCAGGACTTTCATTGGCTCACTCCTTGCGCGGCAGCACGGGCCACGCTTTCCTGCCTGTGTGCCGCCAGCGGCTCGGACCGTTCGAAATTGGCGCCGGCGACCGCGTCGCCGATGATGGTCATCACCGGGCCGCTGAGGTCGGCACGCGCCTCCAGCGACGGCAGGTCGGCGAGCGTGCCGTGGAAACGGCGGCGGTTGGCAAGGCTGGCATTCTCGACCACGGCGACGGCCGTATCCGGCGACAGGCCGGCTTCGATCAGCCGGCCGGCGACCTCGGCGGCGACCGAGCGCCCCATATAGACGGCGACCGTCGCGCCGGAAATGGCGAGCTTTGCCCAGTCTGGCAGCGAATTTCCCCTGAGGTCGTGGCCGGTGGTGAACAC
>NZ_SUEG01000175.1 GCF_005063415.1 Mesorhizobium sp. | reverse complement strand
GGGTGCCATAGCCACAATTATTCTCTCGGCCCTGCTTTTGTTCGACGCGCTGCTGTTCCGGCTGATGGCCAGCCACGCCAGCGAGGCAGGCGGCGGTGCGGCGATCGACGACGTGCTGGCGCGCATGCGGCTGAAACCCACGGCGGCCGGCGGCCGCTCGCTCGACCAGCGGATGGCCGGCACGCGCCGTCTGCTCGCCAAGCAGCGTATCGCCTTCAGCCTGTTCGCGGCGGCCTCGGTCGTCGCGGCATTCTTTTGAGCCCGTCCATGACAAAGCTTCGCGTCAGCACCTATACCCTGCTGCAGACGGTGACCTCGGTCGGCCTGTCGGCACTGGCCTGGGTGGTCACCGGAGTTCGGCCGATCTGGAACGGCAGCCAGCCATCGGACCGGCAGCGTATCTACTTCGCCAACCACGCCAGCCACGGCGATTTCATCCTGCTGTCGGCCTGCCTCAGCGAGAAGGAACGCGCCCGTACCCATGCGGTGGCGGCCGCCGATTATTGGGGCAAGACGCGGCTGCGCCGTTTCATTGCCGAGGACATGCTGTCTTCCGTGCTGATCCACCGGCAATGGACGGACGAAACGCAGCACCCGATCTCGATCATGCTGTCGGTGCTCGACCAGGGCCATTCGCTGATCCTGTTTCCCGAAGGCACGCGCAACATGACCGACGAACCGCTGCTGCCGTTCCGCTCAGGCCTCTACAATCTGTCGATGGCGCGGCCCGATGTCGAGCTTATCCCTTGCTGGATCGAGAACATGTCGCGGGTGCTGCCCAAGGGGCAATTCGTGCCGGTGCCGCTGCTTTGCCGTGTCGTCTTCGGCGCGCCGATCGCCATTCAACCGGGTGAGGAACGCCGCGCCTTTCTCGATCGCGCCCGCGAAACGCTGCTGGCGCTGAACCCCCGGCCGCAGCGAGACGATTGAGGACCAAGGCAAAATGCTGCCGATGATGCACGAAACCCTCATTCTGATTGTCGGCCTGCTGGCGGTGCTGATCAGCGCCAGCGTCGTCGCCGGCGTCTTGTCATGGCGCGCGCCAAAGCCGTTGTCGCCGACGCTGGTCAACCTCACCCAGCGCATCAATGCCTGGTGGGTGATGGTGGTGGCGATCACCGTCGCCTTCTTCTTCGGTCGCCCCGGCATGACCATCCTGTTCGCGCTGATTTCCTTCGCCGCGCTGCGCGAATTCGTGACGCTGACGCACAGCCGCCGCAGCGACCACTGGGTGCTGCTCGGCATGTTCGGCATCGTCATCCCGTTCCAGTACTGGCTGGTATGGACCGCCTGGTACGGTATGTTCACCATCTTCATCCCGGTCTACTGCTTCCTGCTGATGCCGGCGATCACCGCGCTGCACGGCGACACCGAGCGCTTTCTCGAGCGCGTCTCGGCGCAGCAATGGGCGGTTATGATTTCGGTCTACTGCGTCAGCCACGTGCCGGCGCTGCTGACGCTCGAGGTGCCAGGCTTCGAAGGCCGCAACCTGTTGCTGATCGCTTTCCTGATCATCACCGTGCAAGGCAGCGACGTGCTGCAATATATCTTCGGCAAGCTGTTCGGCCGGCATCTCCTGGCGCCGACGGTCTCGCCGTCGAAGACCTGGGAGGGGCTGGTCGGCGGGCTGGCTGCGTCGAGCCTGCTCGGCGCGCTGCTGTCGTTCCTGACGCCGTTTTCGCCGCTGCAGGCAGCCGGCGTCGCCTTCATCGCCTGCCTGATGGGCTTCCTTGGTGGGCTGGTCGCCTCCGCCATCAAGCGCGATCAAGGCGTCAAGGACTGGGGCCATCTGATCGAAGGCCATGGCGGCATGATGGACCGCGCCGACAGCCTGGTCTTCGCCGCCCCGGTCTTCTTCCATACGGTGCGCTATTTCTGGACTGTGTGAGCGAGAGGCGCCGTTTGCCGCGGCACCGTCCGGACGGTTCAGCGCGACCTTGCGAAGATAACCTGATCCGTTTCGTTATTACCGCTTTCGCGAAAACGGTAATAACCCCACCTGCCGCGGTCGTTGGCCGCGCTCATTTTGCCGCGGCGAGCGACTCTTTCTTGCGCGCCGGCGCCAGGCGGCGCACGCGGCGTTTGGCGGTGGTCTTCAGCGCCACCGGCGGAGCGCTGGACAACGCACCGAGCACCGCACCGACCATGCCGTGTGCGACGAAATCGGCGTTGATCTCATTGGCCAATCTGGCGTCTGCCTCCTGGTTGTCGCTGTCGGCTTCCGACCACAATACGATGCCCACCCGCAACCCTGGTTTGGCGCGTTTCAGCCGACGGACCAGGAACCGGCCGTGCTTGACGGAATCCCGGTTTAAAAATCCGACGACGACGGTATCGACAGCGTCGAGCTCAAGACGGCGAATGCTCCCCGGTTCCATATCGGCGAAGCTCGCTCTCAACACCGTGGCGCCCTGGACTTCGAGCACCTGCGCCAGCATGGCGGCAGCGGCGTCGTCGAGTTCGCCGCGCCCTCCGCCGCACAGCACCGACATGCCCGTGCCATCCGGCAGTTCAGTGTCGTCCTCGCCCTGAACCTCCCCCTGAACCTGCTTGTCCTCGCGTGAGCCGTTGTCCTCGGCCGCGGCCGTATCGTCCTCTTCCGCCTCCTCCTGCGCGCTGTCGTCGAGGTTCGCCACCATCGTCAGCGCGCTGCCCGCGACCTGCTGTCTTTGCTCATCGCTCAACACACCACGCACACGGTCCTGCTCGCCGAGCAGAAGTGCGGGAATCGCGACCTCGTCGTAGAACTCGACCAGATATTTTTCCTCCAGCATCTCCTCGGCATGGTCCGTCGCTTCCTCGGGATCGCCGGCCAGCAGCCGCTGGTAAAGCCGGGCGTGCGGTTCGAGCACGGGTTCGTTACCGAACAGAACGTCGAGGAATTCGAACTGCGGCACATGGCGGCCGAGCACGACGAGGCAGACCGTGAGCGGCGTCGACAGAACAAGGCCCAATGGCCCCCAGAGCCAGGTCCAGAAGATCGCCGCAACGATGATGGCCAATGGCGACAGCCCGGTGCGCGAGCCGTAGAGCCAGGGTTCGATCACGTTGCCGGTGATCAGTTCCACGACCACGAAAAGCCCGGCGGTCCATAGCACGAGCGACCAGCCGGGCGCCACGGCCAGCGCCAGGAACAGAGGCAACAGCGTCGCGATGACCGGGCCGATATAGGGAACGAAGCGCAGCGCCAGCGCCAGCAAACCCCACAGCAATGGATTGGGTATGCCCAGCAGCCAAAGTCCGATTGCGATGGGGACGGCATAGACGATGTTCACGACCAATTGCATGAGCAGATAGCGGCCGACACGCTTGCCTGCATCCTGCAGCGCCTCGGTGGTTCGATGCAGATCGCCGTAGCCGACGAGGCGTATGAAGCGATCGCGCAGATCCTCCCGCTCGAGCAGCATGAATATGACGACCACGACGATCAGCCCGGCCGAGGCCAGCGGGCTCAGCAGCGGGCCGATCAGATTCTGGAGAACTTCGAGCGGTCGTTCGCGCGCGACGATTTCGACCGGGATCGGCTCCCGCGGAGGCTGATCGGCGGCGGGTTGAGCGGGTTCGGGTCTGTCGAGCTCCTGGCCGACGCGTTCGATCACCCGGCTCAATCTGGAAACGATGCCTCCGCCGACGCCGGTTTCCTTGAGCGACCGGACCTTGGTCAGGATATTCGCCTGGTAAAGCGGAATGTTCTGCGCCAGTTCACTGACCTGCGCGGCGACGATGAAGGAGAACAGCGCCAGCACCGTGAATGCGCCGAGCACGCTGGCGATCACGGCAGGAAGACGCGGAATGCCGGCTCGCTTGAGTGCCGATACCATGGGCACGAGCGCAAAGGTAAGCAGCAGCGCGATTGCGATCGGCAGAAAGACCTCGCGCCCGAAATAAAGCGCCGCGACGGCCGTCACGACCGACGCTACGCTGGGCAAGGATGTGCGCGGAAGCGCCCTGGCCGCGGAAACAATGCCCGCCCGCCGGGGCTCCGACAGGTGCGCGCCGTTTCGACGATTTGCCGCCACTTGATACCTCCGCCCCGCCGTCGCCATGATCGGGCATATTGAGCCGGCGTGCAACTTCGCAGCCTCTCACCCAGCTGGACGCCGATTGCCCTGGTCGGCAGCGCCGCAAATTCAGTCATAGTAGAATTTTCTGCATTAATGGCGTCACGGGCAATCCTGTTCCATGCCTGCGCCAGAACGTGGAACTTTCGGGTCAAAACGCCGTTCCTTCGTAGATCGCTGATGGACAACCTCAAAGCAGCAGCTCAGGAGGAATGATCATGAACATCAAGATGCTTTGCATGGGCGCGATGGCGCTTTCGATGATGACCGGCGCAGCGCTTGCCGCCGGTGCCACTGGCACTTCGGCGCTCGACGATCCGCAGAAAATGACGCCCTTCTTCACCGACGCCGGCATGAAGAGCATGAAGTCGGAAGCCGAATTCAAGGCGGCATGGATGGCCATGTCCACGAGCGACCGGGCCATGATGTTGAAGGAATGCAGCGACGCAGGCATTGCCAAGATGCATGCCGACTTCTGCAAGATGGCCATGCAGCTCAACAAGTGACCGCCGACTTCTTGCCGATTGCAATAACGGACCAAGCGAAAGGGCGGGCAGCTCCGCCATTGTGCGACGTTCCTGTCCGCACCGGCGGGCGCTCAGCTATTCGAACTCGTGCCGGAATATCCGCGTAGTGAAGGCCACGGCTTTTGTTCGATTGCCATGGCGCCATCGGCATGGAATGACCGCCTGGTCGGAGCGCATGCCGCGGAGCGGCAATGCCACTACCGCCCGGGGGGTTCTGCTCGCAATCCGGGTTTTCCGGTTGGCCGTCCGCATAGCATTGCCGGCCGGGCACGTTTGGCTGCCGGCACGCTTGACCCAGTGGGCTCGACCCCAGCACGCTTGACCTCGCCGCCAACCGTGGGATAGGCCGGTAATGAGCCAACCGCCTCCGCATCGGAGCCCCGCGAAAGACCTGCCATGACCGACCCGATGGTAAGAGACAGCAATGGCACGGCGCTGCACGAGGGCGACTCCGTGACCCTGATCAAGGATCTCAAGGTCAAAGGCACGTCGGAGACGATCAAGCGCGGCACGCTGGTCAAGAATATTCGCCTCACCGGCAATCCCGGCGAGATCGAATGCAGCACCAGGCAGGTGAAGGGCCTGGTGCTGAAGACCGAGTTTTTGAAAAAGGCGTGATCGCCTCGGCACCCTTCGCTTCCATATCAATCGCCCTCATGACTGAATCGCTCATGTGAGTGAATCGCCCGCGCGAGGAGCTGGAGGAGCTGCGCCCTCCCCCAATGTTGCACTGCGTTAGATTTGTTGCATTGCAATATCGGCGCATCAGGTCGAGCCTCTGCGAGGTGGGCATTCCTTGCATGAGGTGATTGTGTCGGCATCATTTCGGCCTGACATCGAAGGGCTGCGCGCACTGGCGGTGGCGGGTGTCATCGCCTTCCATTTTGGTCTCTCCGGCCTGCCCGGCGGCTTTGCCGGCGTCGACATCTTCTTCGTCATCTCGGGCTATCTGATCACCCGCCACCTGGTTACGGAAATCACCGAGACCGGGCGGCTGAACCTCTGGCGGTTCTATGCCCGGCGCGCCCGGCGCCTGTTGCCGGCGGCACTGTTCGTCATCCTCGCCACGCTGCTTGCGGGTTATTTCATCCTGTCGCCGGAGGAACAGGCGCTCTATTCGAAAGGCGCCATGTTCGCCTCCGCCTACATGATCAACCTCTGGCTGATCCGCTGGTCGTTCGACTATTTCGCCGCAGACGCCACCAACAACCCGTTCATCCACTTCTGGTCGCTCTCGGTCGAGGAACAGTTCTATTTGGCATGGCCGGCGCTGCTGCTTGCCGCCGCATGGCTGCGCCCCGGCAAGCGCACCGCTATCGTCGTCATCGGCGTCGCCGGCCTAGCCTCCTTCGCCACCTGCGCCTGGCTGACGGAAGTGTCGCAGCCCTGGGCCTTCTATTTCTCGCCGCTCAGGGCCTGGGAATTCGCCGCCGGCGGCCTCGCCACCATGGCACCGGCAAAGATCTGGCGCGACCGGCCGCTGCTGGCCACCCTCCAGGCATGCCTCGGTCTGGCGCTGATCGCCTGGGCCTATCTGATGCTGGACGAAGACTCGCCTTTTCCCGGGGTGAATGCGCTGGCGCCTGTCGCCGGCACAGTGCTGCTGCTGCTCAGCGGCAGCGGCGGCCGCAATCTGCCGAGCGCCGTGCTGGCGCTGGCGCCCATGCAATGGCTGGGCCGGCTGTCCTATTCGCTCTATCTCTGGCACTGGCCGGTCATCGTTTATGCGGCGATGGTGGCGCCCAGCCTGTCCATCCTGGACCGCTTTGCCTGCGCGGCGCTGACGCTGGCCCTTTCGATGTTCACCTATCATTTCATCGAGAACCCGATTCGCCGCAACGGCTGGCTGATGGCCGGAGCAGCGCGGGCGCTGGTGCCCGCCGTCGCGCTGACCGGCGCCGGCGTGGTCGCGGCCTACGGCAATGCGCGCTTTGCCGAGCACAATCTCAGCCCCGAACAGCACGTCATCGCCGACAGCGCCGCCCAGCTCTCCACCGTGCGCGCGACCAATGGCGGCTGCGTGCTCGATTTCGAGACCGTCAAGCCGAAGCCCTGCATGTTCGGCCGCAAGGATGCCCAGCGCTCGGTCGTGCTGTTCGGCGACTCGCATGCCGACCATTGGTCGACGCCGCTGATCAAAGCGGCCGAGAAGAACAATTTTCGCGTCGTCACCTTTCTCAAATCTTCCTGCCGGGCTTCGCGGGTAACGACCTGGAACTGGCGGCTGAAGCGCGACTACACCGAATGCGACCAGTGGCGCGAGCAGTCGGTCAAGGACATCATCGCGCTCCATCCGCAACTGGTGGTGATCTCGGAATTCTCGATCGGCAATGTGATGAAGGAATCGCCCGAGGAGTTGAAGCACGCCGATTGGCAAGCGCAGTGGCGGACGGGTCTCGCCTGGACGCTTCAAGCCTTCAGCCAGGCCGGCATCAAGGTCGCGGTGATCAGGGACGTTCCCTACAATGCAAGCTACGCCGACAAATGCGTGGCGCGGGCGCTGTGGCGGGGCCAGACGCCCGCGACATGCGACACGCCGAGGATCATGGCGGCAAACGACGACATCGCCACAGTCGAGCGCGATATCGTGCGCTCGACACCGAACGCTGCTTACATCGACATGACCGACCGCTTTTGCGACCAGACCACCTGCCATGTCTTCATCGACGGCAAACTAGCCTTCCGCGACCGCCACCACCTGGCAACGCCCTTTGCCGAAACGCTGGAACCGGCGGTGGAGCGGGCGCTGTTTTCGGATGTGATGGCGGCGGCTGTGAAGTAACGGTTCCGGATCTTGTCGGATCCGACCCACCGGCCCCCGGCAAGCAACCATGCGGGCGTCAGCTGAGGATGAGACCCGCCAGGAAAACCGTAAGGATCAGCGACAGCGGAACGGCGAGAAGGCAGCACAGCTCCAAAGTATTGGCTCGCCAAGAAGTCATTGGTCGCTTTTCCATGTTGGCCTTCTCCCTCAACGGCCAGACCGGGACGGCAGTTCCGCTTAGATGGTGCTCATCCCCACCACTCATCATGCAATTGGCGCAGTTCGTTCCGCTTCCTGGTCATCCATCGTGCACGCGCCAGATGTGTCGCCCACGCCCGGAAAGCCCTCTCCGGCTCCCGCTCCGGATCCATATGCAGAACGACGCGGGCGACCTCGCGCCAATCGGTTCCTTCCGCCGAAGCGTCGAGCAGCCGGATATAAGTAAGCATGCGATCTTCGTCATAACCGGTCAGCACCGAAGACGTCGGCGCTGCGTTCGCGATATGAAGGTTTGGCAGCTTTAGCATTGCGATCTACCCACTGGCACATCGTAGCAGCCTATGAAGAAGCCCGCGCCCTTTGATCGGAGGATGCGGATCGAGGATTCGCCTCGACAGTCGACAAATGCGGGCCTCGGGCGGGGGTTCCCCGCCCAGCTGGGCTCCCGCCTCACCCATCGCGATCATCGGGTCCGAGGCAATCTATCTATTTTAGTGGAACCTAATTTAGTCGGCGCAATTATGCGTGCGTGAGAAAGCGTGAAATCCAGACCGTCACTGAAAGCCGGCTATCGCGGGATCAGTTGGCCGACGATCCAGTGATTGCCGTCGATTTGACGGAGCGGATATTACAGGCGGCCGACAACGACAGGATTGTCTGCCTCGTCGTGGCAACGGAGCAGCTGGAAGCCGACCGCGTCGAGAAAGCGGAGCCCAGGGAGACCAGGAGTGCCGCAAGCTTCGTCCGGGACTTTGAGGTGATGCTGCTTGTTCTTTACGCGGCCTACGCCCTCGCTGTGCTGGGTGCGACCGCTTTCGTTTTGCTGGAACTGGGCCATGTTCTGTAGGCAGACGTCGGCAAAAGACGGGACTGACGAGCGATTGCCGCTGTTTGATGAGAGGAGCGGCCACGCTGCGTCGGCGATCCAACCCCGCTGCAGCCAGCGGCATTTTCGCGCCGGCAGGCGCTAAACTTCGGGCTCGTCCGTTCGTTACATCTTGCCAATCTATGGAACGAGGCTGCCCCTCAAGGGTTTTTCTATTAGAGGGACGTTAAAGAAGGAGGTAGCTATGAAGAAGCTCCTGCTTGCCTCGGTGATCGCCATCGCCTCGGCGGCTTCCGTGATCGGCCCGGCGAATGCCGGCGGCAGCGTCACGATCGGCATCGGCAACGGCTATGACGACGACTATTACTATCGCCACCATCGGTATTCCGATTACGACGATGAGTACGTCCCCCGTTACCGCTATGATGTCTACAACGAGGACTACGCGCCGCGCTACCGGTACCGGTACCACCGGCGCTGCCACACCGAAGTTATCAGGCACTGGCGTCATCACCACCGGATTATCGAAAGAATCCGTGTCTGCCGTCGTTGACGGATCGATCCGGCCGGTAGTGCCGGCCGGATCGGCGGGGCTTCTCACCTCGGCTTGCGCATCAGCATCATGCCATAATGCACGGCCAATATGTCGAGCCCGATCTTGAGCAGTTTCACGACCACGTCGCGCGGCTCGCCGGCCTGTTCGGCCAGGCTCTTGACCGTTGCGTCGGCACAGCAGACCTTTTGCACGATGCCGGCGATCTCCCAATGGGCAAGCGCCCTGGTAGCCTCGGCATGGTCGCGGCCGGCGGACAGGATGTGTTCTGCAACGCCGCTGCCGGTGCGGCCGCCGTCGACGCGCTCGGCCCAGGCCATCGGCTTGGCGGTTGCCTCCGACGAGTCGCGAAAATCCTGGCGGTAGCGCATGCCCGCCTCGCGCTGCTGGCGCGACAGCGAGGTGAGGCCGCTCAGCGGGTCGACATTGCGCACCCGAACGATACCGCCGGTCGCGGTGTGGCCATCATTGGAAACCTCGTAGAGGCGCGCGCCCTCCTGCGTCCCCTTGGCCAGCCGCTTGCGGCCGAACCGGTCGTCCTTCAGCGCGAAATCATGGCCGATCTCCTTGCGGATGCGCACCTGCTCGGCCTCGCCTTTCGGCAATCTCGGCGGCCTGGCTTTGATCTTCTGGACGGTTTTGGTGCTCATCGGTTCGGTCCTCCTGGTTTTCCGTCGTCGGGCTCTGGCGAACTTCCGTCATCCAGCGGGCTCAAATCGCTTCGGCCGGC
>NZ_SUEG01000174.1:1399-9696 GCF_005063415.1 Mesorhizobium sp. | reverse complement strand
ACATGGAATTCCCCCCGGAATGAAACGGCCTGCCCGGCCGCGACGGGGAACATGGCATGGCGGCTAAACGGGTGGAAGAGGCGATTGCGGTATTTGCATCGCGAAAGGCGCAGCGTTGCCAAGCAAGACCCCTCTCCGATTTGCTTCGCAAACCACCTCTCCCCACTCCGTGGGGCGAGGAACCCAAGTCTTGCAAGGATGCAGCTTCGGCGATTGGCGTTTCCTCGCCCCCACATGGTGGGGGAGAGGTGGCCGCGAAGCGGCCGGAGCGGGGGCGGTGCGACCGGGCTCAACGATCAGGCTTCAGCAGAGTCCAGATCCAACCAACAAAGGTGAGCACCAGGAAGGGATATCCGGCAGCGGGCAGCGGCGCCGAGGTCGGCAGCAAAGGCGCGCCCCACAGGATCAGGCCCACTGAGACGACAAACAGCAAAGCGGCCACGACAGCGGTGAGCCGCATCCACAGGGCGAAGGTTTTCGGCGCGCTGACCATGACCAGCGCCGCCGCCCAGAGCGAGATGCCGCCGACATAGGAGGGCACGCTGGCCTCGAGCCCCGCCGCATTGCCGGCGAGCAGCAGGCTCTCGCCGGCGAGGAAGGTCAGAAATCCGGCCGCCACGCAGTCATTGCCCTGCCGCTGATATTTCATCGTCAGCAGCGCGGTCGCCACCACGAGCGCCACGCCATCGATCGTCCAGAGTGTTTCGCGAAGGGACGCGCTGGCGACGAAGGTGCCGGCAAGGCCGGAGGCGCCGCCGATGGCGAGGCCGATCGCGGCGATGGTATCGGAGATAGTAGGGCTAGCGGAACGCATTTGAGAACCTCCCTCCAGCGCATGGATACTTCAGGATAGCGCGTTCTCCAATGAGCCCACTGTCACGCGGGGGAGCGCGTTGGCCGGCGCGCATTTGATGGCATTGAGCGGCGGCTCGGCGAACTGGACGCTGACGTCGCCGGCATGCGCCGCCGGCGCAACAGATGCGGCAAGGCAGCGCGCGACGGCGATGCGCCGCGCGGAAGCGCTAAGACACATGATGATTCTCCCCGGAGGAAAACGGCCTGCCCTGCCGCGAGAGCAGAGCACCGCAAGTCGCGCAGATAATATAAATCATCGGATAGCCGTTCTTTGTGCATTCCTGCCCCTCTTCACTCCTCATTCCGCCGAAGCTTCATAGTAAGTCGCTGCTCTCCCAGACGTTGAATTGTATCGGCAACATGCCGATCCCGGTCCGCACCTTTCTTGCCCAGAATATCGGCGCCGAACTCGGCAATCTGCTGACGCATCGGCTGCACGAACACCTTGTCGAGCCCAAATCTCAAAAAGCTATCCCGCATCTTCCACATGAGCGATTCCAGCATGGTCGGATTCGACCTGTACCGCTTGTGATAGCGCGATATCTCGCCGATAAATTCATTCATTCGCAAATCAGTCATTCCAGCTACCCGCAAGAATTCTGGAAAATCGTCCAACTCGACGGTCCGATATATTTCCTCAAGTTTTCCTGATGCCACGTACATCCGCGTGTATTGACTCACTATCTGTGGCACGTTCGCCACTATAAGTCTGACCATCTTTGGGTCCTTAATTTTGCCAGCTCCAAAATTCATTTCAAAACCGCCTATTTTTACCTTGCCATTCTCTAACAATAGCGATACGACCTTGAAGCAGAGCCCCGTCAACATTCCCCACCTGTTCAATATCTTGGTCAGGTGAGCTCTTTTTTGTACCACATTCAGCCTGTCCGAGTTTTTCAACGTTACGCTGTAGCAGGCGGTCAACTTTGCCCACCGAATCAGCAAATCCTGTTCATCTGGCCGTTTGAATCGTTGTACGAACTGTGACGGTTTCTCGATGCTTGGCTCCACCTCGGCATCGCGCTGCTCTGGACTGTGCTGCTCGTCGATGCTATCTTGCATTGCCTCGACAAACTCCTCCATCTTACTTGCTTTTGGGAGTTTTATCTTGCTCACTGACCTCCGGTCGACATACCGTCCGAATTCACCTTCGATGTCTCCCGTAAGGCTATCGTGTAACTTCTCAATGGCCTCGACCGTTGCCACATCACCTCGATGTATCCCCGTGTACATGTCTAGTTCCGAAATGAAGTCGTGAACCCTATCTTCGTGTAGAATAAAGCTCTTAAACTGCGGCTCTTCCCCCATTCTGCGTGCTATTAAGTAGCTGAACACAACTCTGTACCTAAAATATATATTATTCCCGTAGTTCTCGAATATCGTTTTGTCGATAAAGTGATTAACTATAGCTTGTGCATCTCGTTTCATTCCTCTATGTCTATAGTACTCTTGAATCAATGCATAAAGCTCAGAGTATTCGGCGCACTCTATGTTTCTAATTACGTACGCCTCTGCACAATAGCATAGTATCGTGAGTTGCTCTGTGTAATCGAAATCGTCCTGATATACGATGGTCGAGAGGCCCTTACCTAGAGATTGTTCAACAAAATTCTCTATGACTGCTGCTGCGTTAATAGGCGCATATTTTCTTTTTTCTCTCAGAACCGTTAAGTACATACATATAATTGGTCCGGTAAGCGGGATGCCGATCGTCTTAAATTTGAATCTAATCTCCTCGACGATGACATCACGATCAAGATTCTCCGGCAGGGGGAACTTTCGAACTAACGCTCGTACTTCACTTCTGTCAAAAGGATATAGAACCCACGATCTGTGACCAAATGGCAGATCAATCTTAGCTTTAACCTTGCTGCCATGCATAGCGAAGGGTGCCTTTGCACATATGACGAAACGCGCTTTCGGTACCAGACGGTATGCCTCCGCAAGCCATCGGCGATGATCTGCAGCCGCCGGGTCGAAGTTGTCCACTAAGATAATATAGGGTTGATCACCCGACCGCGCCGACCAACCGAAAACGGGATGCTCCACCTGTGGCATACCGGCTTTAAGCATGCTCAAGACGATGGCGGGATATCCCTTCGTTCCGCGAATATCTACATAGATGGGGATTCGCGGAGTCCTTACTTTCCTGCACGACGCCGAGTACTCCATTGCCAAATATAGTAGGAAACTGGTCGCTCCAGTCTCATCTGTGAAGTGGCAGCAAAAGTGATCATCGACGTCCTTGACGTCGCCTTCCCCGCGATGTTGCTCTGATGGCTGCCCCCCGTCCGCGGACTTGGAGAGGTCAACTTCTCCAAACGTCGGAAATACATAACTTTGGTGTAGCTCCATTCCCAGCATCGCTAGATTCAAGTTGGAGAAATAATGATCTTTAACAAGTCCTTCTAGATGCTTATAAAGGTCTTCCGCCGTATATTTCTTGGATTGCTGGAACCAAAACGCTTTGTCAGCGGGTCTTGGGTAGAAGATACCTTCCTTTGCGACATTTGTTGCTACGTCAAAAACGGCTCTTTGATCATAATATGATCGATATAAAGAAAACGAGTGGTCTCCGTCGATAGACGTGTAGCTATACCCCTTGAAATAATCACTTCGCGCAAAAAGTGCTCCAGACTGAAGGTAGACAACCTCGCTATCGGCCGAGCGCTGCGCCATCGGGTTGGCGTTGTGCACGTGTCCAAAGAATACAAAACGCGTCGTGCTGCGGACACGCGGTTCGACCAAACGGAAGTTACCTTCTTCAAAGTCAGTGAGGGGGAAGTGGTTCACTAAGGCAAACGAGCGACCGCCATCAAGCTTCGATACGGCGTCTTCCAGTGCACCAAGCGGATAGATCAGTTTACCGCGATCCTGCAGTGATCCTTCAAGCGAGCAGGAAAATGCAGAGTTGGTGGCAACGAATTGTAGTTCACCGACTTTGGAGATCCGAAAGAAGGGGTTGTCCCACTTCAAATCGAGGTACTCGCAAAGCTCAAAAAATCTCTTGCCGAGATCCTGAGCGTACCCCGTTAACGCCTTGTCCTGGTAGTATTTCTCGATGACGTTGCTGTCACCCATATTCTTGCGCAAAGCATCGAATACAGGCTGATGTGCCTTCAAAGCAGACCGACTAATATCATGATTACCAGGGCATAAAACAAGTGAGGAGGCAGATACGCCAGATATCTCGAACAATTTCTCAAGAAAATTATCTATGGCATACAGATAGACATCTTCCTCGTCAGGATCGTTTACAATGTCTCCCGAGAAAACGATAGCATTTGGCTTACCTTGACTATCTATAGTCGATCTTAGGTCACCAAAAAATTTATTTACAAGGAAGTTCCTCTGCTCGGCATTTTTCTTTGAATAGTGCAGATCGCTTATGTGCAGAATCGAATATGACATTTGTCGCCCCCACTTGCGCAAAGCAAATCGACGGCGAATCGGGTAGTCCTGTCAATCCCCCATCTTCAGCGCCTGGATAAACGCCTCCTGCGGGATATCCACCTTACCGAACTGCCTCATCCGCTTCTTGCCCTCTTTCTGCTTGTCGAGCAGCTTGCGCTTGCGTGAGACGTCGCCGCCGTAGCATTTGGCGGTGACGTCCTTGCGCAGCGCCGAGATCGTTTCGCGGGCGATGACCTTGCCGCCGATCGCCGCCTGGATCGGGATCTTGAACAGATGGTGCGGGATCAGCTCCTTCAGCTTCTCGCACATCTGGCGGCCGCGCTTTTCGGCCGCCGTGCGGTGGACCAGCATCGACAGTGCGTCGACCGGCTCTTCATTGACCAGGATCGACATCTTGACCAGGTCGCCCTCGCGATAGTCGGTGAGATGATAGTCGAAAGAGGCATAGCCCTTGGAGATCGACTTCAGCCGGTCGTAGAAGTCGAAGACCACCTCGTTGAGCGGCAAATCGTAGATCAGCATGGCGCGCTTACCGACATAGGACAGGTCGGCCTGGATGCCGCGCCGGTCCTGGCAGAGTTTCAGGATGCCGCCGAGATAGTCGTCGGGGGTCAGGATGGTGGCGCGGATCCATGGCTCCTCGATCGCCGAGATCTTGACCACGTCGGGCATATCGGCCGGGTTGTGCAGTTCCTTGACCGTGCCGTCGTTCAGCAGCAGGCGGTAGACGACGCTGGGCGCGGTGGCGATGAGGTCAAGGTTGAACTCACGCTCCAGCCGCTCCTGGATAATTTCGAGATGCAGCAGGCCGAGGAAGCCGCAGCGATAGCCAAAGCCGAGGGCGGCGCTGGTCTCCATTTCGAACGAGAAAGACGCGTCGTTGAGGCGCAGCTTGCCGACGGCGGCACGCAGGTCCTCGAAATCGGCGGCGTCGACCGGAAACAGACCGCAGAACACCACCGGCTGCGCCGGCTTGAAGCCGGGCAGGGCTTGTGCCGTCGGGCGCTTGTCCTCGGTGATGGTGTCGCCCACGCGGGTGTCGGCAACTTCCTTGATCGAGCCGGTGAAGAAACCGAACTCGCCGGGGCCGAGCTCGTCGACATTGATGCGGGCGGGCGTGAAAACGCCGGTGCGCTCGACCAGGTATCTGGCGCCGGTGCCCATCATGCGGATGGTCTGGCCCTTCTTCAGCACGCCGTCGATGATGCGGACCAGCACGATGACGCCGAGATAGGCGTCGTACCAGCTGTCGACCAGCATCGCCTTCAGCGGAGCGGTGATGTCGCCCTCGCGCGGCGGCGGCAGATCGTTGACGATCGCTTCCAGCACGTCGGGAATGCCGAGCCCGGTCTTGGCCGAGATCAGCACCGCGTTGGAGGCGTCGATGCCGATCACCTCCTCGACCTGCTCGCGGATGCGCTCGGGCTCGGCGGCGGGCAGGTCGACCTTGTTCAGCACCACGACGATCTCGTGGTTGTTGTCGATCGCCTGGTAGACATTGGCCAGCGTCTGCGCTTCGACGCCTTGCGAGGCGTCGACGACCAGCAGCGAGCCTTCGCAGGCGGCCAGCGAGCGCGACACTTCATAGGCGAAGTCGACATGGCCGGGCGTGTCGATCAGGTTGAGGATATAGTCCTGTCCATTGTTGGCGCGGTACTTCAGCCGCACCGTCTGCGCCTTGATGGTGATGCCGCGCTCGCGCTCGATGTCCATCGAGTCCAGCACCTGCTCCTTCATGTCGCGCAGCTCCAGCCCGCCGGTCGACTGGATCAGCCGGTCGGCAAGCGTGGATTTGCCATGGTCGATATGGGCAACGATGGAGAAGTTGCGGATGTTCTTGATCGGCGTGGTCATGCGGCGCGCTTTAGCAGGGGCACGGTATATCGGCAAGCGGCGGGGCGTGGGTGCGGCGGCGGCGAGGCAAAGTCGTTAAACTTTGATCCATGAGATTAGAGCATAGTTCGCGCCCGGCGTGATAGCCCACCGGTCTATCGCCGTTTCGGGGGATCGGAATGCCGCTGTCAGCACGCAAATTTCTCAGATCGGTGAGCGGCTCGTTCGCGCCATTGCTCGCCATTTTGCTTATCCCGATGGTTGCCGCATTGGGCTTTTCCATCGACTACACCTCGGCGGTTTCAACCAGGGCCTCGATGCAGAACGCGCTCGATGCCGCGTCGCTGTCGATCACGACGCTGGAGACGACCACGTCACTGGCGGACCGCCAGGTGAAGCTGCAGGAGTCCTACCTTGCCAATGGCGGGGAAGGCACGGCAAAGCTCGACAGCTTCGTCGTCGCCACCGACGGCGCCGCCAGCATCAAGGCTTCGGCCGGCTTTGCCATGCCGACGGCTTTCATGCAGATCGCCAAGATCAACACGGTGCAGGTCGGCGTTGCGTCGGCAGTGACAAAGCGGCCGGCATTGGTGGAGGCCACGTTCAAGGTCGACAAGGTGTCTGGCTGGTGGGACAAGACGGTGACGCTCTACGGCACGAAATCCGGGGACACGGTGGCCAATAAGCTGATGAGGATTTCCTACGCCTACAACAGGTTTGGCGATCCGAAAGGCTACGGAACCTCCTCTGTGTACACGATCAATGGGACGACGGAGACGCTGGTCCAGAAACAAGTATGCACGACCACCACGGTGCTCAGCTTCTACGGCTTGCCCACCGGCACAATCACTCAGATCAGCGGCACCAGGAAATATGCAACCACCTGCGTCAACACGATGTATCCCGCGACCGGCGCCGGTGCGGTGATCGACGTGAAGGACATGGATAACCTGTCGCTGGAGATGAAGATTCCGAATCCCAACCCTGGTCTTGGCGGGGGCTATTTGGCCTCAGGCACGAAAACAACCCTGCGATCGGACGATCCGGTAACTTCCGACCGATTGTTCATCGACAAGGTCAAGACGCTAGCCAATACGACTGTCGACATCTTTACGGCCGTGCCGTGCGGCATCACCAGCAGTCAAGCGTGGGAAGATGGCGGATCACTTACCAACAACACCATAACGGACGCCGATTTTTCCTATTTCGTGACCGGCAAGTGCGCCTTCAACAAGCGCCCTTCGGAGACCGTGCTTACACAATAGCCGGGCCGAGTGCCGATCTCCCCCCGTTTGGACCAGGGACATCGCGAACAGTTGTGCGAGGACATCGCGAACAGTTTGGCGCGCTTTGCGCTGGGGGCTCGGGATGCCATTCGAGGACACGAGCGCGATGTCCCCGGTCCAAACATGGGGAGATCGGATGTCGCCTCGGCTCTCGCCAATCCCTGAGACGAAAAACTTCTCCTCAATCACGAAGCGGTGATGCTGTAACGAACCGTGTGTCGGCGGCGAAGTGTGGACATGGAACCGCACATGAGGACAGCGATGACCGGATTGAAACGCAGCACGGCCCTTGCCGGGCTTGCCCTGGCCCTGTTTTCGACGACTTTGTTTTCGGCAATTGGGTTTTCGCTAACCAGCGCGGCTGCCGGCCAGACGCTGACCGTCGTCGAGCTGTTCACCAGCCAGGGCTGCTCGTCTTGCCCGCCGGCCAACGCCAATCTGATCAAGGTCAAGGACCGGCCCGGCGTGCTGGCGCTGTCCTTCAACGTCACCTACTGGGACTATCTCGGTTGGAAGGACACATTCGGCAAAGAGGAATTCACTCAGCGCCAGGTCCGCTATGAACCGTCGCTCGGCCGTTCCGGCCCGTTCACGCCGCAAGTGGTGGTCAACGGCAAGGCCGATGCGGTCGGCGCCAGGCCGGGCGAGATCGAGCAGCTGATTTCGAGCGGCGGCCACGCCGACGGACCTTCGCTGTCGCTCGCCGGCGGGAAGGTCAGCATCGGCGCCGGTGCGGTGCCCGGCGGCAAGGCCGATGTCTGGCTGGTGCGTTACGGCAAGGGCGTCATCGAGGTGCCGGTGGCCCGCGGCGAAAACACCGGCCGCACGCTGCCGCACGCCAATGTCGTGCATTCGCTGACCAGGCTGGGCAGTTGGACCGGCGGCGCCATCGCGCTGCCGCTGCCGGCG
>NZ_SUEG01000174.1:0-1389 GCF_005063415.1 Mesorhizobium sp. | reverse complement strand
GACGACGGGCGGCCTCAGCACTGCGGTGCTGGTGCAGGTGCCGGGCGGCGGGCCGATCCTGGCGGCCGCCACAAACTAGAAACCCTCGCGAAATTCCCCCAACGCGCAGCGGCGCCGCCGCATGCCGTCAACCTCTGCCAAACCCAAGGAGATCATCATGACCAATCGTTTGACCAATCGCCCGACCCTGGCGGCACTCGCCTTCGCACTTTGCTCGACGGTGCTGTTCGCCGGAGGCGCGGCGCGGGCCGAAGATGCGATGAAGCCGGCAACAGACGCCATGAAGCCGGCCGGCGCCATAGCATCTGACGCGATGGCCACGACCGCGATGAAGGCGGGCGATCCGATGAAGGCCGACTGCATGAACAAGGCAGCCGCCGAAACGAACGCCATGAAGAAAGCCGAAGCGACCAAGGCCTGCGATGCCATGGCTCCGGCCAAATAGGCGATGCGCACAGCAATGTGAGAGCCCGGCGAACCTATCCGTCGTATAATCCACACCAGCATCATGGGAGATCAGACATGACCGCAGCCGTGAAACGCTCGTCGATTTTTGCAAAAGCGGCGCTTGCCGCGCTTATCGTCACGGCCGCCGCTGCCGTGTTCTGGCAGACGCCGGCAGTCTCGGCCGAAGACGCGGTGGTGATCCCGCCGCCGGCAATGGACGAGAAGGCTACCGCCGGCACCGAAAGGGCGGTTTTCGCCGGCGGCTGCTTCTGGGGTGTGCAAGGCGTATTCCAGCACGTCAAGGGCGTCACCAGCGCCGTCTCCGGCTATGCCGGCGGCGACAAGGACACGGCCGTCTATGAAATGGTCGGCACCAGCCGGACGGGCCATGCCGAATCCGTCGAGATCACTTACGAGCCGTCCAAGGTGACCTACGGCCAGCTGCTGCAGGTGTATTTCTCGGTGGCGCACAATCCGACGCAACTGAACTACCAGGGGCCGGACAGCGGCACCCAGTACCGTTCGACGATCTTTGCCGAAAACGACGCGCAGAAAAAGATCGCCGAAAGCTACATCGCCCAGCTCGGCAAGGCCAAGGTGTTTCCCAAGCCGATCGTGACGACGCTGGAGACAGGCAAGAGCTTCTATCCGGCCGAGGACTATCACCAGGATTTTCTGACGCTCAACCCGACCTATCCCTATATCGTCTACAATGATCTGCCCAAGGTCGAGAATCTGAAGCGGCTGTTCCCCAACCTCTACAGCGAAAAGCCGGTTCTGGTGCTGGCCGCCAACAAGAGCTGACGTTTTTGCGCCGGCGGGCGCGACGGAGAAGAAGCGTCGGCGATCCTTCGCACCCCCCTCTGTCCTGCCGGACATCTCCCCCGCAAGGGGGTGTTTGGACCTGGGACATCGCGAACAGGTGTGCGGGGACATCGCGAA
>NZ_SUEG01000173.1 GCF_005063415.1 Mesorhizobium sp. | reverse complement strand
AAGCGGCAGATATTGGGAGGCTACATTCATGCGGTGCGGCTCTCAGGTCTAGTTTGCTTTTGCGCATAGGACCGCAATTGTCGTGCCAACTGGGAAAATCGTTTCGGGCAATGCGATCGCTCCGATAGCGTTGCGTCTCCTGTCTGACATTGTTGGGAAGTCGACACGCGCCCGTCGCAATGCGGTCGACCTTCCGCGCGAGTTGGGTGACCCGTGAAGGCGGCCGACCAGGACGATGTTGCGCTGATCGGCGACGAAGGCGCGGCCGGGCGAGATCGCGCATCAGGGGGTGACCGGCGTGTCGGCGAAGTCGAAGTCGTCGATGTCCTTGGCCAGCGGCAACTTGGCGACAGCGAACTGGTATTTGATGGAGCGGGCCTGCTTCTCCGATATCTCGGCCTGCAAGAGATCACCGACAATCCTGGGCGGCTCGTGCCGTCGCTTGATGGCGACGCGCCCATGATCTCGTCATAGGCTCTGCGCATTCCGTAGAGCTTCAGCGCTCCCATCAGTTCCAGTACCTCGGTGCGTTCCATGGCTGTTTGTCCTCCTGAGACTGTCATAGCGGGTGCAGTCGGCGACCGCTCGTGAGCTAGCTTCAGCGCTTGGGGAATGGAAAGGATCGTGCCCGGCGCCGGATCGCGGCTGCGGGCCAGGATGTTGAGGATCACCGGCGCCGACGATGCACCGTGCTCGATGGCTTCCTGACAGGCGGCCTCGACCGCGCTCAATCCGTCGGTCAGCACCCAGGTGAGGATCAACACCATCTGCCGGTCGACGTCATCAACCGCCTTGAGCTGCGCCGCACCTTCTCCATTGCCGACCGCACGACCCAGCTAAGGAACGGCGCGCGCCGTGTGCCAGGGATCGTAGACGACCTCGTTGCGGCCAAAGGAGCGAACGTGTTCTCCCACGACCACGCCATCCTCTGGCGGATGCGATCCGATCGACATAAGCATGGATCTCGACGGGCCGACCGACGGCACTCGACAGCACCGAGTATTTGTTGTTGTCGAAGCGCACCGTGCAGGTCTTCGACACCGACGGGGGAATGCAATGGAAGCCGTCGAAGCGACCGGCAGCCGCTCCCGCTGCGGCTTGGCCGCATTCGCCGACAGCAGCCGGTCCCGCGTCTCACGCCGAGCTCCCATGCGGGGATAGGGCTGGTGCTTGCGCTCGTAGCGGAACTCCGTCTGCTCAGAACGCAGGACCTTGCGCACCACCTTGCGCGAGATCTTCAGCTCACGGCAGATCGCCTTGATCGACTTCCCCTGGACCAGCGACAGCCGACGTTTTGCAATCGTCTCTAAAACCAACATCCAAAACACAAATGCCTCCGATCAAGCCGGAGGCATCTTGATGACCCCATCGTTAAAGGGTCCCGTTTGGACGAAAATCACCCTTTAAACAGGGTCCCCATTCCACGAAAAATCAATGCACTACCTTCCAAAGCTGCGAGAGATCGCCACCGACCGCTTTGAAGGGGCTTTCGGCGGTCTCGTCAGCGAGGTTGTGGCATGAAAAAACATCAATCCACAGCATTGGGCCGAAGCATGCCACGGGCTCATGCCGCGGGAGAGCGGGAAGATATTCTTGAAAGAAGCGGTCTCCGACATCAATACCGACAGGATGGGCAGCTTTCTCACATCACTTGAGGTCGAGCGTGGCAGTTGCGACCCGCAATGCAAGGCTGGCGGCGATGCATGCCTTTGCGCGGTTCCTGATTTCGGAGCACCCCGAATATATGGATACGCTGCAACTGGTGGTGACACTTCCCTTCAAGAGGGCGCGTGGGTGGCACCTGTCGAATATCTCGATGAGCCCGGAAATCAAGAGCGTCCTGGCGCGTATCGACCGCCGCACGCCTTCTGGACAGCGGGATTACGCTCTGTTTTCGCTGATGTTCAATACGGATGCCCGAGTTCAGGGATCCTGAATCTTCGATTGTGACCTTCGTCTGGTATCGCCCTGTCCCGCCGAGCAAAGCAACGACCGCCCCACACTGCTCACCCGGTTCGGTGTTCGATACTTGCTGCGCACACATGGCTGCGGGCGAAGGAACCACCCTGGCGGAAAAAAGCATCCATCATCGCCCTTTGCGGGACACGACGGCATCCACCTCGTCAAGGCGGGTGTTGACATCGCCACCATCAGTCGATGGCCAGGCCACTCGGGCTGAACTAACGATGCGCTACGCCCAGGCCGGTATCGATATGAAGCGGCAAGCGCTCGAACAAGTCTTCCCCGACGTGATGTCATCGGCAAAAGATCAGACGATCATCGCTTTGATGGCTGGATGTTTGGCTGGCTGCACCGCTTGTAGACGCTCAGTTATGTGGAGTTGTATCGCGGGAAGTCGCGCGTCTTGGGCTTTTGCGGTGTCAGCTCAACATCTCTCCGCAGTGCACGTTGTCACTGTTGAAGAGCCGTTTGTTCAATCTTC
Organism: Mesorhizobium sp.; assembly: GCF_005063415.1. Lineage (GTDB taxonomy): Bacteria > Pseudomonadota > Alphaproteobacteria > Rhizobiales > Rhizobiaceae > Mesorhizobium. The sequence goes on along the minus strand of NZ_SUEG01000173.1, from coordinate 7,317 downwards.
GTCCTGGCACGGCAAGGGTTGTCCATATTGTGGCGTCTTGCGCTTGCCGAGCTTGTCCGAAATCCAGCGCCGGATCAGGCGTGAACACTGTTGCGTAGTTCGTCAGCCAGAGCGCGGAGAACGTCGGCGCTTCCTTCCAGCGCCGTAAAAGCGTAGGGATTGAGGAACTGTCGGCCCCAGAACAGATTGCGATCTATGCCGGATAGCGTAGCTTCCTCGCTGACACGCGGCCAATTCTCCGCAATGCATCGGAGCTGGCCTTCAACAATCGCAAGAGCTTCCGGCGCGCTGAGCAGGAAGTGATGCGCCGCTTCAAGGCAGGACGCTATCCGGCTCATGCGGTTATTGCCGCTGATGAGCATGGCCTGGCTGGCCTCCTGGCCACTGCGGGCCTGCGGACAAATATCGTACGCAGGCGTGAGGGTGAGCTTAGCCCCGTCCCAGAATGCCGCATGGTTGCGGGCATGATCGTCGGTGTTGCCGCAAAGTATGTTGAAGACAATGCGGCTGAACAACTCGCGCAGAGTTTCCGACGGCGCGGTGAATCGGTGGCGAATGATCTCCGCCAAATCCTGGTAGCTGGCGTAACGCGCCATCATCTCATCGAGCGCGAGCATCGTCAGCGCTGAGACCATGGATTTGCGTTGCCAGCCGCCCGTGACCTTGATCCGGTCGAATCGCTCGACGAGCAACACGTCGTTGCCTGCGGCGCGAACGAGCGAGACGGATGCCGCTCTGATGCCGCACAAGGCGGCAAGCCGCATGGCTATGAATTCTCCTTTGACGACGCTGTAAAGGTCGGCAGACGAGGAAAATTTCGCGACATGCTTGACGGCGTCATCCTCGATCAGCGCCTTTGGCCTTGCGCCGCCGATCGAGCTGCCGTGATGCAGCGCCTGATCTAATTCGGGGGTGAGCGGAATACCTTTCTCTACCCGCTCCGCCGATTGGACAAGCTCTTCGAGAGTGGCATTGGCCAGTGCGCGCGGCTCGTAATGCATGGGCGAAAACTGAAAATCGAGCGCGCCGATGCGGTCCGAGCCTGATTCCAGCAAGAACGTCAGTTCTGAAATATCGAGCCGCGCGATTTCATCGCCCTTCACACCGAATTTGCGGTTTAGGATAACCCGTCGTCCCCAGGCATCAGGGGCAGCATCGCGGATGCATCCCGGCATGGTTAGGCCAGGAAGCAAAGGCAATTCGCCTGCCTTCAGGGGCAGTTCCGGGAGATAAAGCGGGATCGCGCTTCCCAGTTCACGAAAGCTCCTGCCATAGTTGAAGCTGACAAGTCCGTCATGGGCATATAGCCGCCCGGCGACAACCGGCGCGGTCTCGCCCGGCAGCCAGACCCAGACATAGGCTTCGTCGTACTTGGGGACCTTAGAACTCATCGACGATCTGCTTGCCGGCCTTGTAGACGTGCTTCGGCAGCAGCGCGATGCGATCGTCCATGCGGCCTGTGAGGGCTGTGATGCCATTGCCGTCGGCATCGAACAGCTTCACACCGACAATGGCAGCAGCTTCGAACATCAGTCCGATTTCGACTTTGGGATCGCCCTTCTCGATGCGCTGCAGGGTGCTGCGTGAAACACCGATTCTCTCGGCTAACTCCTGTGCGGTTAACCGGTGCTGCATCCGGCCAAGCCGGATGGTCTTACCGAAAAGGCCAAGCGCTTCCATCGCGTAGCGCGAATAGGTGCGTTTATACGTTGCCTTCATTCGGGTCTCTGTGACCTATGCATGATCCATATCGCCTTCTTTCGACCTTTATATAGGTAATGTCACAGAGCGACTGCCAAAGTCAAGACTCCGTATCGCAAGCGTTACCCATCCGAACGAGGAAGGCGGATATTGCCTACGGCTCCTGCACAACCGGCCAGCTCTGCGCGTCTCGGGCGAGGCGGAGATCTGGCGCTGGATCGCGGACAGCCTTGAGACGCCTCGCATGAGTCATTCATGGGCGGTCCCTGGTGCGAGGCCGCGGCGCTCGACTGCTGGCCGACATTCTCGGTGGCGCGACCCGCAGCCGGCTACACCAGCACTTTTCGACCGCATACGCGCCCAGCTTCTCTCCGAAATCATTGCCAATGAGCGCGAACCTCATGCGATCGCCGAGCTGGCCTGGCGGCGCGGAATCTACGGCACGCATCCGTATTCGAGACCGCCCAAGGGAGCCTGACTAGCGTAACGCCCTCCGATCTAAGCGCCTTCCACAAAGCCGCTTTCGCAAGCGACGGGCTGCATGTGGCGGTCGTAGGCGACATAGATGCCAAGCCCTGAGAGTAAGGCTCTACCAGCTGTTCGGCGATTTGCCTCAGAAACTGGCGCTTGCCGGCGCGAACCAGTGGTATCGCGAGGGCGAGCACGCCGAGCGCTTTTCCTCCGCCCTCCACTGACCACAGACCCGCACGCAACGAAGCCGCGCTCGATCTTATCGTGGCGTGGTTAGGTGCAATGTTTGCTCTCGCCCATCAGGCCTGCTTTCCCGATGGCGTGGTCAACCTGATCTATGCGTCCGAAGGTGATCGCGTGGGCCGTGAACTCTGCACCAATTCCAAGATTCAAAAGATCAGCTTTACCGGTTCGAACGAGGTCGGACGGCTGCTGATGCGTCAGTGCTCTGACCAGATCAAGAAGGTCAGCCTTGAACCCGGCGGCAATGCACCTTTCATCATCTTCGATGATGCCGACATTGACGGTGCTGTTGACGGTGCGGTCCAGGCGAAGTTCCGCAATGCCGGCCAGACCTGCGTTTCCGCGAACCGCATTTACGTCCAATCGAGCGTTCACGATGAGTCCGCCGAGAAATTTGTGAAGAAGGTCCGGCACTTATCAGTGGTCCGACGTCTACTCCCGGAGCGAAGCCGTCGCCAACCCAAGATCGAGTCCCACATCGCAGATGATAATTCGATGCGGGGCCGAACGATAAATATGCATGCTTTGGCCACCCCGAGGCAGGGCTCATTGAGATGATCCGACCGCCTTGGAACAAAGATGGGGTAGAGCAGATGAAGCGTTGGCAGCGTGTCTCCATTCGACGCGAGCGCTGAGGATGGGATCACGATCATTCGCATCACGCGCAGCCGCAAGGGCGACGCCATGGCTACTTTGGAATCGTTGAAGTGGTTTGAGCCGGACAGTCACAAATACACCCGTTACGCCGCGGCTCAGGAAACGTGGCGGCGTCCGGCGGTGGAGGTGCTCGCTGACTTAAAAAGGTGCGGGCAGTCGTTGCGCTTGAGAGCGACGACATTTGGGATCCGGCACGGGGTGACCTGCTGCCAATCGGCAGTTAACAGGGTCCGACAAAAGTGTGCACAACATGCTGCTGAAGTGGCCTCCGGAAGCGCTACCGGAAGTTACGCGTCTTGAACTTGATAGGGTCGATATGGTCATACTGCATCGACGATGTCGCGCCCTTCGGCATGCCGCGCGGATCGATGCCCGATCCGCCGTGATGAGCCTCGTCCCTCGGCCGTGCGGCAACGGAAACGGCGTCTTGCGGTTTCCCACGCTGGCCAGCCCAGCCGACAGATCGGTCAGCTCGTGGGCGAAGAGGTGCACCACCTCCTCTTCCCCCGGACGCGTCCGCGGACGCCGAGCATGGCCGAAGCAAGAAGCACGCGCCGGAATTTCTCGAGAGATCTTGACCCAGACGACGACGTTTGCCGCACCCCGTCTCATCCTCCAGAGGAACATGAAGCCTTTGGCCGAGCCCGGCCGCTGCCGGACCAGCACCAGGCCGGCGGCCTCGAGCCAGCTTCTGCCTCGCGCCTGCATAGCATCCTGACAAGTCACGGTGCGGCGCCGGTTAGGCGGCACGCCGATTTTGGCAACGCTAGCCTGTGAACTGAAGAATGAAGGTCGGACTTGCGGCACATCGATTAGGTTCAAATGATAAGTTGCTGGCCGGCGAGGTCGTTTCAGCTCATCTCGACTGGTGGGTCGGCAAGACAATGCGGAACGGAAATGATCGCAGGCGTAAAGGACGGCTTTCGGGGCCGGAAGCTTCGGACCTGGAACCGGACCCCAGTTTTGCGCAAGCATCGTGGCCTCCGTCCGGTCAGGCATTCACCGGCTCGCGAAATGCCGATTGATTCTGCTTAACCGGGCATACCTAAACGGCCACTTGCGTTCCGATCTCGACCACACGTCCGGTCGGGATCTGGAAATACTCCGTCGCGTCGGCGGCCGTGCGCGCCAAGCCGATGAACAGCTTGTCCTGCCACACCGGCATGCCGGAGTTGGGTGACGCCTTGAGCGAGCGACGCGAGAGGAAGAAGGAGGTCGTCATGATGTCGAACTTCCAACCCTGCTTGCGGCAGATCGCCAGCGCACGCGGGATGTTAGGCTGTTCCATGTAGCCGAAGGTCAGTGTCACGCGCATGAATAGCTCATTGATCGTTTCCATCTTGATCCGGTCGCTGTCGGGCACCACGGGCTGCTGCGCCGTCACCACAGAGAGGATGACGTTCTGTTCGTGCAGCGCCTTGTAGTGCTTCAGGCTGTGCATCAACGCGGTCGGCGCACTGGCGGGATCGCTGGTCAGGAACACGGCCGTACCGGACACCAGCTGCGGTTTCTTCTTCAACAGATTGCCCGCAAGGAAATCGAGCGGAATCTGGTTCCTGCGCGTCTTGTCGAATAGATACCTGCTGCCTCTTATCCAAGTCCACATGGTCATCACGATCACTGCGGCAATGGCAAGCGAGGCCCAGCCGCCTTCGAATACCTTGACGATGTTAGCTGCAAAGAAGCCGGTATCGATGAAGACGAACACCGCCATTAAGGCTATCGCGACGCCGAGCGGCCATTTCCAGATGCGCGTCATCACAACAAAAAGCAGTATGTTCGTCACCAGCATATTGCCGGTCACCGAAATACCGTAGGCCGAGGCCAGCCGGCTGGATTCGCCGAAGCCGACCACCAGCAGCATCACCACCAGCGCCAGCATCAGGTTGATGCGCGGCAGATAGATCTGGCCCGACTGTTTTTCCGACGTGTGCTGGATGACGAAACGCGGCAGCATGTTGAGCTGTACCGCTTGCCTGGTCAGCGAAAAGGCGCCGGAGATCACCGCCTGGCAGGCGATCACGGTCGCCGCCGTGGCAAGCACGACCATCGGAATAAGCGTCCAGCCCTGGTTCATCTCGAAGAACGGATGACCGACAACGCCGCCATTTGCCAGCACGAAGGCGCCTTGCCCGACATAATTGAGCAACAGACAAGGGAACACGATCGCCAGCCAGGCGAGCACGATCGGCTTGCGGCCGAAATGGCCGAGGTCGGCGTAGAGCGCCTCGGCTCCGGTGACGGCGAGGAAGACTGCACCAACCGTAACGAAGGCGACGTCAGGCGAGTTGACCAGGAACGACACGATGTAATGCGGGCTGATTGCCAGCAGGATTTCCGGGTCGTCCATGATGTGGTTGAGCCCGGAAAGGCCGATGGCCAGGAACCACAGCGCGGTAACGGGTCCGAACACCAATCCTACGCCGCCGGTGCCAAACCGCTGTACCGCAAACACGATCGCCAGGATGGCCAGTGTCAGCGGCACCACATAGGGCTGGAACGTCGGCGTGACGACATTCATACCTTCGACCGCCGACAGTACCGAGATTGCCGGCGTAATGACGGCGTCCCCAAAAAAAAGCGCCGCGCCGACGATGCCGATGCCGAGGATCACCGCAGAGCGGGTCGGGAAACTGTTGCGCGCCAGCGCCATAAGCGACAGCACCCCGCCCTCGCCTCGATTGTCGGCGCGGAGCACGAACATGATGTATTTGATCGTCACGGTGATCGTCAGGGACCAGATGATCAGCGAGAGTACGCCGAGGATGTCGCCACGGCTGGCGACGTTGCCACCCGCTGATGCATGCAACGCCTCGCGAAATGCATAGATCGGGCTGGTGCCTATATCGCCATAAACGACACCTAGTGCGCCCAACATCAGCGCCTTGGTGCTGTGCTGCTCGACCTCAGAATGGCTCGATTGTTCGACAGGTTCTGCCTCGTTACCAGAAGGGCCATGGACGACACTCCGATAAGCGCGCGGTGCTCTACGCTTGCTGCACTGCAATATCAAGTTCCGTCACGTAATGTCTGCCGTCTCGCCTGTCGTTGCTCGCCTTGGTAGACTCGCCAGCCCGCAGCCCTACCGAGCAGCAATAGCGCCCCGGCAGAACTCTCAATCGCCCAGATCAATGAATGGTTATCGCCCACATTGCCCCCCCGCGATGCGGCCGATGGCGACCAGGGTGTCGTGGGCGCACAAGGATGGCGCTTTCCTGATGACGCCGTGCTCCAGGTGTGATCGCACCGTTGCTGCGCAAGCCATTTACTTGCTCGTCCCAGCGAGGACCGTGGCCAACTGGAACGCAGGGCCACGCCGCTCACCGGCCGCACTTTGCGGCGCAGATAACGATTCGATCTCCGCGGCGAGATTCTGGTTGAAGAAGCCACCAAGCTTGTCGAAGGACACACGGTCGTAATATCGACATGCCAGTATCCGCAACCCAGAAAAAGCTCCTTCGGCTCCGCTGCGCGCGCCACGAACAACCCGATCTTCTCTGCGAAAGAGGACGCCGTAATCCCAGGTTGAAGCCAAACCGGGGGGCGGCCGTGACGTATGCTACACAGGCGAAGGGCTAGGAGGCGGGTTCGGTGAGGAACGGCATTGATGTCCACGCCGTCTCCTGGAAAGACAGAGGAATGCGGTGTCACCGCCTGGCGCCGGAGGTTGATCCGGTGATTAGGAGGAGCACTCGTTGTCGGATTCTCGACGATGTCGGACATCTGACACAACGCTGCCAGAGTGATCGCATTGTTCCGAAACGATTTTCCCAGTTGGCACGACAATTGCGGTCCTATGCGCAAAAGCACTGCGATGCCGCACCGACTGGAAGAACTCATCAATGATCACGCTTTTCGAACATGTGGGCGCCGCTACCAACACTAAGCGTTCCCGATCAAACGGAAGCCTCTATCCCTTCTTTCTGAAGGCTGTCCGGACATGAACGCATTTGATGTCCGTCCAACGCTGGATGCTCCCGACGACGATCTCTATCTTTGGCTTGAAGATGTGGAAGGCGAGCGGGCACTTGCCTGGGCCGCCGGCCAGTCGGCAAAGACCCTGAAGCACTTCAGTGGAACGCAGTTCGAGCGCGACCGCGCGACTCTGAAGGCAGGCCTGTTCCCTAAGCGGCGTCGCATCTCCCCCGGCCGAGTCGCATGGCTTGAATCCGATATCAGGGCTTGGATGGAAACTAGACCTGAGAGCCGCACCGCATGAATGTAGCCTCCCAATATCTGCCGCTT
>NZ_SUEG01000172.1 GCF_005063415.1 Mesorhizobium sp. | reverse complement strand
ATGGCACAGACACCGACGACGCCGCGCGCAATGTGGTTGAGCGGGCGCTTTGTCGAAAAGGCGGTTCCGAGTTTTCCCTGGAAGGCGAGGAAGGCGATGATCGGAAAGATGGCAAAGAAGGAGCGGAAGAAGACGATCTGGCCCGCCGGCACGGTGCCTGCCGCCTTGATGCAGGACGACATGCCGACGAAGACCGCCACCGATACGATCTTGAGCACGATCCCGGTCAGCGTGCTGTGTTCGCCGGCGTGGTCGCCGGCAGCAAGCACTGGCAAGTCCGGTTCGGCTGTCACGCCCCTTTTGCTTCCTCGATCGCCCCCCAAATGCGCGCCGGCGTTGCCGGCATGTCGATATGCCTGATGCCGTAGGCGCGGTAGAGCGCCTCGGTCACCGCATTGAGCGCGGCAGGCGTCGAGCCGATCGTACCCGCCTTCCTGGCGCCTTTGAGGAAGGCCTGATCCTCGCGACGCAACACAGAGGCGCTCATCCCGAATTTCGGCGTGACGACGGTCATGGAAGCCTCGCGATGATGCTTGGGAAATGATCGCCTGAAATAGACGTCGCTGCAGTTTTGTCGAGGGAGCGTTTCGTGTAAAGAGCGCAGACTTCAATTTATTTGGACCAGCGGATCCGCCCGCCGCTCCCCGGATCGACAGGAAAATTCAAGGAATGCGCACAGATACCGGCCAGGTCTTCAAGCTCGAAGACTATCGCCCCAGTGATTATCTCATTCCGGAAACCAGCCTGACTTTCCGCCTTTCGCCTGAAGCAGCGCATGTCACCGCCGTGCTGACGGTCGAACGTCGCGACGGGATTGCGGCGTCGGTGCCACTGGTGCTGGATGGCGACGGGCTGACGCTCCGCAGCATCGCCATCGACGGCCACGAACCGAGCCCTGCGGATTTTCTCACCACGCCCGATCAACTGACAATCATCAGCCCCCCTGCGGCAAGGCGCTTCCAGCTGAGAATTGAAACCGTGTTGGCGCCGGCGCAGAACGAAGCGCTGATGGGCCTCTATCGCTCCAGCGACGTCTATTGCACGCAGTGCGAGGCCGAAGGCTTTCGCCGCATCACTTATTTCCTCGACCGTCCCGACATCCTGTCGGTCTATACGGTGCGCATTGAAGCTCAGCGCCGTGAGGCGCCGCTGCTTTTGTCCAACGGCAACCCGGTCGACGGCGGCGAGCTTGCCGCCGGCTGGCACTATGGGGTCTGGCATGACCCGTTCCCCAAGCCGTCCTATTTGTTTGCGCTGGTGGCGGGCGACCTCGGCAAGATCTCGGACAGTTTCGTTACCCTGTCTGGTCGCAAGGTCGAGCTCGGAATCTATGTCGAACCGGGCAAAGAGAGGCTCGCCGGCTACGCCATGGACGCGTTGAAACGGTCGATGAAATGGGACGAGGAGGCGTTCGGCCGCGAATACGACCTCGACGTCTTCAACATCGTCGCCGTGTCCGACTTCAATATGGGCGCGATGGAGAACAAGGGTCTTAACATCTTCAACGACAAGTATGTGCTGGCCGACCAGGAAACTGCGACCGACGCCGATTTCGCCAATATCGAAGCCATCATTGCCCATGAGTATTTCCACAATTGGACAGGTAACAGAATCACTTGCCGCGACTGGTTCCAGCTTTGCCTGAAGGAAGGGCTGACGGTTTTTCGCGACCACGAATTCTCGGCCGATCAGCGCTCGCGCGCCGTCAAGCGCATCGCCGAGGTGCGTACGCTGCGCGCCCATCAGTTTCCCGAGGACCAGGGGCCGCTGGCGCATCCGGTCCGGCCTCGCCGCTACCGCGAGATCAACAATTTCTATACGGCGACGGTCTACGAAAAGGGCTCGGAAGTCGTGCGCATGATCCATACTATCCTCGGCGCCGAGACGTTCCGCGCCGGCATGGACCTCTACTTCGAGCGTCACGACGGCCAGGCGGCGACGATCGAAGACTTCATCAAAGTGTTCGAAGACGTCTCAGGTCGCGACCTGTCGCAGTTTTCGCTGTGGTATCATCAGGCCGGTACGCCGAACCTGACCGTCAGTTCGGCGTATAATCCGGCGGCGCGGGAATTCACGCTCGAAATCGAGCAGTCGGTGCCGCCAACACCGTCGGAAAGCCGCAAGCGGCTGATGCACATTCCGCTTGCCTTCGGCCTGGTTGGCGCCGGTGGCGAGGCGATAGCCCATAGCGGCGTCGAAGGGGCGAATGTCGAGGACGGCGTCATCCATATCCGCAAACGCCGCCATGTCGTCAGGTTTTCCGAGATTGCCGAGCGTCCGGCCATGTCGCTCAACCGTGGCTTTTCGGCGCCGGTGACGCTTTCGGTCGAGCAGCAGCCCGACGACCAGTTTTTTCTGGCTGGCCACGACAGCGACGCCTTCTCGCGCTGGCAGGCGTTCAACACCCTTTTGACCGATGCGCTGATTGCAGCCTTCCGTCAGGTCCTGGACCGCAGGCAACCCGAGTTCAGCGCCCGGCTGACCGAGCTTGCCGGCAAGATAGCCGGCGACGAAGCACTCGAACCCGCCTATCGGGCGCTGGCGCTGGCGCTGCCCGGCGAGGCCGATATCGCCCGCGATATCGGCAAGAACATCGACCCCGACGCCATTTTCGCGGCGCGCGAGGCACTGGCAGTTGCGATCGCCGAGGCCAACAGCGAGATATTCTCCAAACTTTACGATCGGCTCGCCGACAATGGTCCGTTCAGCCCGGATGCGGCCAGTGCCGGGCGGCGGGCGCTGCGCAATGTCCTGCTGGATTATCTCTCCTTGTTGCCGGGAGGTGCGGAACTCGCTGCCCGGCACTTCCAATCGGCGACCAACATGACGGATCGGGCCGCGGCATTGACCGTGCTTGCGCACCGTCACCACGGCTCACCTGAGGCGACAAAGGCGCTGGCCGATTTCGAGGCGAAATATGCAACCGATCCGCTGGTCATGGACAAATGGTTTCAGATCCAGGCCAGCGTGCCCGGCCCGCAAACCGTCGACGCGGTGCGCGCCTTGACCAGCCACCCAGCGTTCTCGATGGCCAACCCGAACCGGGTACGCGCGCTCATCGGCACGTTCTGCAGTGCCAACCAGACCGGCTTCCATAGCGCCGACGGCGAGGGCTACCGGCTTTTCGTCGAAACGGTGCTGCAGGTCGAAAAACGCAACCCGCAGGTGGCCGCCAGGCTGGCGACGGCGCTCAGGTCGTGGCGCTCGCTCGAACCGGTGCGGCAGGCCAAGGCAAGGGAGGCGTTGCTTTCAATCGCCAATACCGAGAAGCTGTCGGCCGATTTGCGAGACATCGTCGAGCGCACCCTCGCCTGACAACGCGCCAGCTCACCACCACAATGCCATCCCGCCCGAAAACCCCATTATTTTAGTCGATTTTTAATCTTTTTTCGCCGCGCCTCTGGACAAGGCGAATCACGTTTGATTCTTTACTGACGATTCGGAAGTGCGGCGTTGCCGGATCGCCAAGCAGATTGAAAATCGGGGAGTGCCATTTATGGCGAAGGCGGACGCGTGGGGCGCGCCCGGTGGGACGGCTTTTGAGCGTCGCGAGGCGCGAAGCGACGGTCTCGCAGGCAATACGCGGCTCATCGCCGAACCTGCCTACCGACGGCTGCTGGCAGCCGAGCCGCTGTTGCGGCGATCGATACCGGCCCTCATCATCATCTTTCTGTTGATCATCGCAGTGCTGCGCTTTCTGTCGCTGATGAACGAGCGCGACGAGATCGAGCGCGACGCCAAGGCGATCCTTGCGCTGGCCGCCGGCCAACTGGCCAGTTCGATCGCCGCCGACGCGACGGTGGTTTCCGCGCCCGGCGCAATCCAGGACCTGTTGGAGAGCACCGGTCGTCAGGGCGCGATGGGCCGAAGCCACGTACTGGCGATCACCGACAGCGCTTTCAAGATTATTGCCGTATCGCCGCAGTCGATGCGCTGGGAGGGGCGATCGCTCGATGGCGTCGTCCAGGGCGGGCAGCCGCTGTTCATGTTCGGCAACCGCGCCGGGGTGATGGAGGTCAGCATCGGCGGACAGGACTGGTACGCGGCAGTGAGCCTGGCGAATGGCCGAAGGGGTGCCGCGGCAGCGTTTGTGCCGCAGGAGGCAGTCTTTGACGCCTGGCGCAAGACGGTCTCGCTCAACGTCACGCTGTTCGTGCTGACGGCCGGCGTGCTGATCATCATCCTCTACGCCTATTTCGGCCAGGCGGCGCGCGCCCAGACCGCCGACCGGATCTATCTCGAAGCCCACCAGCGCATCGACATGGCGCTGGTACGCGGCCGCTGCGGTCTGTGGGATTGGGACATGGTGCGCGGCAAGATGTACTGGTCGCGCTCGATGTACGACATGCTGGGCTACGAGCCTTGCGACACGATGCTGTCGTTCGGCGAAGTCGACGAAATCATTCATCCCGAGGACGGCGATTTGTTCGAACTCGCCAGCAGGATCGTCGCACGCGAGATCGACCATATCGACCAGGTGTTCCGGATGCGCCATGCCGACGGGCAATGGGTTTGGATGCGCGCAAGAGCACAGGTTATCGATCCGGAAGCGCCGGAGATCCAGCTGATCGGCATCGCCGTCGACGTCACCGAGCAGCGGCACCTGGCGCTGCGCTCCGAAGCGGCGGACCTGCGCCTGAGGACGGCCATCGAAAACATCAACGAATCGTTTGTCTTGTGGGATTCGTCCGAGCGTCTGATCATGTGCAATTCCAAATACCAGCAGGACAACGGCCTGTCGGATCGCGACGTGATGCCGGGCGCCCCACGCGCCGTGCTGGAAGAACGCATGCTGGCCTTCGCCTCGGAGCGGCGGCTTGCCAATACCAATGGACCGCAGGGGGGCGTGACCTTCGAGCGCCAGCTTGCCGATGGCCGTTGGCTGCAGGTGAACGAGTTAAGGACAAGGGACGGCGGCATCGTCTCGGTCGGCTCCGACATCACCCAGATCAAGCTGCACCAGGAGAAGCTGGTCGACAGCGAGCGCCGGCTGATGGCGACAATCCACGACCTCAGCCTTGCCCGCCGCGCGGAAGAGGAACGGGCTCGTGAGCTCGTCGAGCTCAATCGCAAATACATGAAGGAAACCGAACGGGCCGAAGCGGCAAACCGGGCCAAATCCGAATTCCTGGCCAACATGTCGCACGAGTTGCGCACCCCGCTCAACGCGATCATCGGCTTCTCGGAACTGATGGAACGGCGACTGTTCGGGCCGCTGGGTTCGCCGCGTTACGAAGAGTATGCCACCGACATCAACGGCAGCGGCAAATATCTTCTCGGCGTCATCAACGACATCCTCGACATGTCGAAGATCGAGGCCGGCCAGTTCGCGCTGGATCAGGAAGAAATCGATCTCTGCCCGCTTATCAGGGAGACGGTTCGCGTCGTTTCTCTGCAGGCGGCGGAAAAGTCGATCACCGTCGAAACCCGCATCGCCGATTCGCTGACGCTGTTCGCCGACCGCAGGGCGATCAAGCAGATCCTCATCAACCTTCTATCCAATGCGGTGAAGTTCACCGGGCAAGGCGGCCACATCTCGGTCAGAGCCCGCAGCATTTCCAGCGCGCTGATCCTGACGATCGAGGACAATGGCTGCGGCATCCCGAAGGCGGCGCTGAGCAAGCTCGGGCGGCCATTCGAACAGGTGCAAAACCAGTTCTCCAAGAGCCATGCCGGCTCCGGCCTCGGCCTCGCCATCTCGCGCTCGCTGGCCGAGCTTCAGGGTGGCGCGTTGAAGATCCGCTCGACCGAAAGCGTCGGAACGATCGTCTCGGTACGCATCCCGATCAAGAAAGCCGCGCAGGCGGTCAGGGCCGCTGCCTGAACGACAAAATAAATTTCCGGCGGCTCGCGCCGCCGGAGCGGTTGTCAATTCTCACTGCATGCCGTCAGCGCCATCATTGCCCTCGCCGTCCCATTGGCGGTGACGGCCGGGACCCTTCGGCAGTTCGTTCTTCTCGATCTTACCGTCATTGTCGCGGTCGAGCATGGCGAAGACCTTCTTCTGACGGCTGGCGATGTCGTCGGCGGTCAGCGTGCCGTCGCCCTTGGTGTCGTAACGGGCGATGATGCGCCTGGCCATCTGCTCGAAGCGTGCCTTCTCCAGGGCGTCGGCGAGCTGTGCCACGGTCAGCTTGCCGCCATTGTCAGGGACCATCTTCTTCAGCCGCGCGTTCATGGCGTCGGTCGAAGGTGATGGTGCCGTCATTGTCCTTCATGACCTTGCCGAGGCGCATCATCATGCCGTCGCGCGGCCCGGCGCCGGAGTGCTCGTCTGCATAGGCTGCGGTGCCGACGGCGCCGGCCAGGGCTGCGAAAACGAGTGCAAGTCTGGTTGTCTTTCTCATGGTCTTCTCCTGTTGCATCGTCACCCCCGATGCTAGAGCGGCGGACCTTCAATCCCCCGCTCTATCTCCTTGATTGAACATCGGAACCTCCCAAAAACAGGTCGCAATGTTGGGTCCGATGCTCTCGCCCTTACGGCTGGTTGCCGTCACGGTTGTTTCGCACGAAGCAGAAGGTGGAAATCCTTTCTGACCTTCTGCGACGTCTCCTTGAGATGCGCCTCAAGCACCCCGAAATCCGGCAGGTCGGTGACCGCCAGAAGCAGATCCGAAAGCCCTGGCGGAACGTCGTCGCGTTCGAACGCGCCGGTGAGGCAAAGCCGTATCATCTGGGTCAGCGCCAGATAGAGCGAATAGGCATCCACCAGTTCCTGCCTGACCTGGGCGCTGGCGAAATCCGGCGCCAGGCGCGACAGGACCTCAGCCGTGCCGGTGGCTCTGCGGCCTGCCTCGATCTTTCCCGTGATCAGCGCAACCTGGGCAATGAATTCGAGATCGATGAGGCCGCCCGGGATCAGCTTGATGTCCCAGGGATCGCGCGGCGGCTTCTCTTTGTCGACCATGGCGCGCATCTCGGATGCCTCGGCCATCACCTTGGCTGGATCGCGCGGCAGAGCGAGCACTGCGGCAACTTCCCCTTCGACCTCGCGGCAGAGCTCGGCATCGCCGCCGATCGCCCGGGCTCGCGCCAGCGCCATGTGCTCCCATGTCCAGGCGTCCTGGCGCTGATACTTCTTGAAGGCGTCGACATGGGTGGCCACCGGCCCCTTGTTGCCGGACGGCCGCAGGCGAAGGTCGAGCTCGTAGAGCACGCCCTCGGCGGTCGGCGCGGAAACGGCGGCGATCAGCCGCTGCGTCAGCCGGCTGTAGTAATGCGACGGGGCAAGCGGCTTGTCGCCGTCGGACTCCTCCGCATCGGCGTCGTGATCGTAGAGCAGGATGAGGTCGATGTCGGAACCCGCCGTCAGTTCGCGGCTCCCGAGCTTGCCCATGCCGAGCAGCGCCACCCGGCCGCCGGCAATATAGCCATGACGCAAAGCAAATTCCGCCATCACCGCCTGCAATGCCGCCTCGATGGTCAGATCGGCGAGATCGGAAAAAGCCCGGCCGGCGCGCGGCGGGTCGATCGACCCGGCAAGCAGCCTGACGCCGATCAGAAATTTTTGCTCCGAAGCAAAGATGCGCAGCCGGTCGAGCACGTCTTCATAGGCTCTGTCGCCTTCGAGGAAGGCGGCAAGGCGCGCCGACAGATAGGCGCGGTTGGGCAGTTCGCTCAGCAGCGCCGGATCGAGCAGCCCATCGAAGACATGCGGCCGGCGCGTGATGATGGCGGCCAGCCGAGGTGCTGCGCCCATGATAGTCGCCATCAGCTTCAGCAAAGCCGGATTCGACTGCAGCAGCGAAAACAGCTGGATGCCGGCAGGCAGGCCGGCAAGGAATTCGTCGAAGCGGATCACTGCCTCGTCCGCCCGCCGCGTCTGGCCGAAGGCTTGCAGCAGCGCCGGCGTCAGTTCGGTCAGCCGCTCGCGCGCCTCCGCCGACCGGGTGACGCGGTAGCGGCCGAAGTGCCAGCCGCGGATAACCCGGCAGATGTCGCTCGGCCGCTGGAAGCCGAGCCGCTGCAGGGTCTGCAAGGTATCGGGATCGTCGACGTCGCCGGTAAAGACCAGATTGCCGATGCCGGCCGAAAGCTCCGGCGCGGTTTCGAACAGCGCAGCATAGTGGCGCTCGACCTGGTGGAGTGCGGCGCGAAAGGTTTCGGCAAAGCCTGCCGCATCGGCAAAGCCCAGCATGCGGGCGACGCGCTCCAGCCCCTCTTCGTCCTCCGGCAGGATATGCGTCTGCTGGTCGGCAACCATCTGGATGGCGTGTTCGACGCGGCGCAGAAACCAGTATTGCCTGGTGAGCGCATCACGCGCGTCGGCGGTGATCCAGCCGCGCGCGGAGAGTTCGCCGAGCATCGGCACGGTCTCGCGGCCGCGCAGTTCGGGAAAGCGGCCGCCGGCGATGAGTTGCTGGGTCTGGACGAAGAACTCGATCTCGCGGATGCCGCCGCGGCCGAGCTTAACGTTGTGGCCTTTGACCGCGACCTCGCCATGGCCCTTGTGGGCGTGAATCTGGCGCTTGATCGAATGGACGTCGGCAATCGCCGCATAGTCCATGTATTTGCGCCAGATATAGGGCTGCAGCTCCTTTAGGAACACGGCGCCGGCGGCAACATCGCCGGCCACTGGGCGCGCCTTGATCATGGCGGCGCGCTCCCAGTTCTGGCCGCGCGCCTCATAGTAGCGCAGCGCCGCCTCGACCGGGATCGCCAGCGGTGTCGAGCCGGGGTCGGGACGAAGTCTGAGATCGGTGCGGAAGACGTAACCGTGCTCGGTGCGGTCCTGGAGGATACGGACCAGCCGGCGGGTCAGGCGCGAAAACAGCTCTGTGGCATCGAGCGGATCGACGACGGCAGGCGCATCGGGGTCGAAGAAGACGACGAGGTCGATGTCGGAGGAAAAGTTCAGCTCATGCGCGCCTAGCTTGCCCATGCCGAGCAGAATCCAGCCCGAGCGTCGCGCCGGATTTTTGGGATCCGGCAATCGGAGCTTGCCCTGCTCATGCGCGTCGCGGAGCAGGAAATCGACGGCCGCACGCGTGCAAGCGTCGGCAAGGTCGCTCAGTCGCCGCACCGTCAGCGAAGTCTCGGCCTCGCCGGCGAGATCGGCCAAGGCGATCAGGAAATGCGCCTCCGCCTTCAATTGACGCAGTTCCATCATCAGGCTGCTTTCGGAGACGGCCTCTGCGCGTGCTGCCTTGTCGACCGCGGCGCCGATCGATGACAGCCGCGCCTCGACCGTCCCGTCGAAAAGCGTATCGAGTAACCGCGGCCGGCGGCGCGCGGTATCGCGCAGGAACGGTGACAGGTCGAACACGGCGGCGAGGAAATCCTGGACGACCCCCTTGCCTGCCAAGAATTTCGCCAGTCGCGGCAGTTCTTTTTGCCGCGCGGCGTCGGCGATCTCCGACAATTCCTGCCTGGCGCGGCTTGCATCCAGCGGAACGAGCTTTATCGCCGGCTTCAACAGCCAGTCCGTTTCGAGGCGTCGCACTGCCATCCTCGCTACCATCAGCGATCCTCCCGCCCGGGAAAACTCATGACGACGGACAATCCGGGATTGCCGGGCAGAAGCTCAAGCCGTCCATTGTGGAACGTCATGATCGCCTTGGCGAGGCTCAAGCCAAGGCCGGAACCCGGCTGCGAGCGGCTCTTTTCCAGCCGCACGAAACGCTCGGTCACCCTGGCACGGTCGACATCGTCGGGAATGCCCTGGCCGTTGTCGGAGACGGCGAGTCTGATCTCGCTACCGACACGCTCCAGCGTCACGCGAACCGTAGGCCTGGAGGTCGAGTCGGTCGAATATTTGATCGCGTTGTCGACGATGTTGGACAGCGCCTGGCCGATCAGCTCGCGATTGCCGTTGACGACGAAAGAACCTTGCACCGAAGTTTCGAGCGTCACGCCCGCCTCCTCCGCCACCGGCTC